>NZ_KV791256.1:0-167954 GCF_001807865.1 Stenotrophomonas sp. HMSC10F06
CGTCGTCGCGCCGCCGGTGGCTGCTCCGGCCGTGCCCGCCGCGCTCGCTCCGGCCGTCCCGGCAGCTCCGGCACCCCCGGCTGCTCCGGCTCCTCCGGCTGCCCCGATCATCGTGACCGAGCGCCCGTCCTCCCAGGACATCGCCCCCGCCGCGGCCGGCAAGAGCGGCTGGCGCGAGCGCTTGCGCAACAGCGTGATCGCCCGCAGCTTCGGCGGCCTGTTCTCGCGCAATCCCAAGCTCGATGATGACCTGCTCGATGAGCTGGAAACTGCGCTGATCACCGCCGATGTCGGCGTCGGTGCGACCACCGCGCTGGTGGAAGGCCTGCGCAAGCGCATGAAGGCGCGCGAGTTCGCCGATGCCAATGCGCTGCTCACCGCGCTGCGCGCCGAGCTGATCGCCATCCTGCAGCCGGTCGCCAAGCCGCTGGTGATCGACCGCACCGCCAAGCCGTTCGTGGTGCTCACCGTCGGCGTCAACGGCGTCGGCAAGACCACCACCATCGGCAAGCTGGCCAAGCGCTTCAAGGACGACGGGCACAGCCTGATGCTGGCCGCCGGCGATACCTTCCGTGCCGCCGCTGTCGCGCAGCTGCAGGCCTGGGGCGAGCGCAACGGTGTGGCCGTGGTCGCCCAGGGCCAGAATGCCGACGCGGCCTCGGTCGCCTTCGATGCGCTGCAGGCCGGCAAGGCGCGCGGCACGGAAGTGCTGATCGCCGATACCGCCGGCCGCCTGCATACCCAGGCTGGCCTGATGAACGAGCTGGGCAAGATCCGCCGCGTGCTCGGCAAGATCGAAGCCAATGCACCGCACGAAGTGCTGATGGTCATCGATGGCACCACCGGGCAGAACGCGCTCTCGCAGCTGCGTCAGTTCCATGCCGCGGTCAACGTGACCGGGCTGGTGGTGACCAAGCTGGACGGCACCGCCAAGGGCGGCGTGGTGTTCGCGCTGGCCCGCGAGTTCGGCATTCCGATCCGCTTCTGCGGCATCGGCGAGCGCCCGGAAGACCTGCGCGTGTTCGATCCGGAAGCCTTCGTCGACGCACTGCTGCCGGAAGCACTCGGCGCCTGATCACCGCCGGGCCAGGCAGCGGCTTCACTTGTGGAGCCACCCCATGGGTGGCTGCTTCACCTCCGGGACCGGTCTCCCCGGCTGCCGATGCAGCCACGCATGGCGTGGCTCCCGTCCTTCTCCGGAATCTGCATGACCCGCCAGCCTCCCGCCAGCGCCGTATTGCCTGCCGACGATGTGTTCGTTTCCCGGCTGCTGCACTGGTTCGATGACCATGGCCGGCACGACCTGCCCTGGCAGCACCCGCGCTCGCCGTACCGGGTGTGGCTGTCGGAGATCATGCTGCAGCAGACCCAGGTCAGCACGGTCATCCCGTACTTCCTGAAGTTCCTGGACGTATTCCCGACCCTGCCCGACCTGGCCGCCGCCAGCAATGACGCGGTGATGGCGCAGTGGGCGGGATTGGGGTACTACGCCCGTGCACGCAACCTGCATGCCGCCGCGCAGCGCTGCGTGGACCTGCATGGCGGCGAGCTGCCGCGTGATTTCGATGCACTGCATGCGCTGCCGGGCATAGGCCGCAGCACTGCGGGCGCGATCCTCAGCCAGGCCTGGAGTGACCGGTTCGCGATTCTCGATGGCAACGTCAAGCGCGTACTGACCCGCTATCACGGCATCGAGGGCTTTCCCGGCCTGCCGGCGATCGAAAAGCAGCTGTGGGCGGTCGCCGAGGCGCACGCAGCGCAGGTGCCTGGCACGCGCATGGTCGATTACACCCAGGCGCAGATGGACCTGGGCGCCAGCGTCTGCAGCCGCAGCAGGCCTGCCTGCGTGATCTGTCCGCTGCAGGCGACCTGCGTTGCACGGCGCGAAGGCCGTACCGATCAGCTGCCGACACCGAAGCCGGGCAAGACCCTGCCCGAACGCGAGGCGGTGGCGCTGCTGCTGCGCGATGCGCGCGGCCGTGTGCTGCTGCAGAAGCGGCCGGACACCGGCATCTGGGCGCAGCTGTGGACCCTGCCCCAGGCTGACAGCGGCATCGCCCTGCAGGACTGGTTCGATGCGCATATCGAGGGCTCGCTGGACGATGCCGAGCCGCTGCCGGTGCTGGAGCACACCTTCAGCCACTACCGGCTGCATCTGCAGGTACTGGTGGCGACGGTTCAGGGCTCGCGCGGCGAGGATGCCGGCGTACGCTGGGTCGCTGCCGAAGAGCTGGAAAAGCTGGGCCTGCCCGCACCGATCCGCAAGCTGCTCCAGACCGGTGCACCGCCCGCTCAGCCCAAGCGCCGTACAATGCGGCGCGCAGCAACATCCCAAGACAACGAGTAACGCTATGCCCCGCACCGTTTTCTGCCAGTACGAACAACGCGACGCCGAAGGCCTGGACTTCGTGCCCTACCCCGGCGAGCTGGGCCAGCGCATCTTCAACCACATCGGCAAGCCGGCCTGGGCCGCGTGGCTGGCGCACCAGACCATGCTGATCAACGAAAACCGGCTGTCGCCGCGCGATCCCAAGCACCGTGCGTTCCTGGAAGAGGAACTGGTGAAGTATCTCTTCAGCGGTGGCGCGGAGAAGCCGGCCGGGTTTGTTCCGGAGGCGTGACCGGGTCTGATACCGACCAACGGTCGGTATCTACCGCGAGGATGGGGGACCGTGAAGTTGTTGGCGATAGCGAGGTTGTTGGCGATCGCCAGGTTGTGGCGACCGCGAGGTTATGCCGACGGCGAGATCGCGGTGCATCCTCGATAGGCCTTGGCCGGCCAGCGGCCGGCACTACCGGGTCGGCGCCTGCTGGCCTTCTTCGCGCTCCTGCAGCTGCGCCTGCCGCAGCTCCTGCTCGGAGGCGCGCAGCGCCTTGGTATCGAGCTTGCGGATGCTGCTGATGAAGCACGGCATGTTCATCGGTCCCGGCGTGGGGTCGTGCACCAGCACCTTGTCGAAGCGGGCCGACACACGGCCGACCCGGCTGGTCAGGCCGATCGCCGGGGCGTAGTCCAGCCCCTGGCAGGGGCCGGCCAGCTCCAGCAGATAGCCTTCGCTGGGGCGCGTCCACACCGCCAGCGCGCTGTCGCCCAGCTCGGTCCAGCCGGACAGTGAGCCGTACAGCGGCATGTCCTGCTGCGGCGGCCCGGCGTGGGCGCGGTAGAGATCGAGCTTCTGCGCGGTGGACAGGCGGCCGGTACTGGCGCACGCGGCCAGCCCAAGGCACAGGGCCGCGATGGCGAGGGTCTGCTTCATGACGCCTCCTGCTGGGGACTGTGCGCCGATCATGCGCCGCCCGGCGTGGTCCCGGCGAGAGGAACCCGCCGGGTGTTCAGCGCCCAGGCAGGCGCTGCTGCCTGCTCAGACCTCGCTGTGCGCCAGGCTGTGCAGCCGCCCTTCGCGCAACTCCAGCACGCGGTCCAGCTTGCGCGCCAGGGAGCGGTCGTGGGTCACCAGCACCAGGCTGGTGTGGTGCGCGCGGTTGAGCTCGAGCATCAGCTCGAACACGGTCGCGGCGGTCTTGTCGTCCAGGTTGCCGGTGGGCTCGTCGCCGAGCACGCAGGCCGGGCGGTTGACCAGGGCGCGGGCCACGGCGGCACGCTGGCGCTCACCGCCGGAGAGCTCGCCCGGCTTGTGGTCCACCCGGTGCCCCAGGCCGACCGATTCCAGCAACGCCTGCGCACGGTTGCGCGCGTCAGCCACTTCTTCGCCCCCAAGCAGCACCGGCATCATCACGTTTTCCAGCGCGGTGAATTCGGGCAGCAGGTGATGGAACTGGTAGACGAAGCCGAGGGCGCGGTTGCGGAGGCGGCCACGCTGGCTGTCGGACAGGCCGGACATGCGCTGGCCGGCCACATAGACCTCGCCCGCCGTCGGCGTATCCAGGCCACCCAGCAGGTGCAGCAGGGTGCTCTTGCCGGCGCCGGAGGCACCGATGATGGCCACGGTCTCGCCGGCGGCCACGCGCAGGTCCAGCCCGTTGAACACCGGGGTCTGCATGCGGCCTTCGGCATAGGTCTTGGCCAGCGCTTCGGCGCGGATGACTTCCTGGCCCAGGGTGAGTGCTTCATTCATAACGCAGGGCCTCCGCCGGCTGGGTACGTGCCGCGCGCCAGGCGGGATACAGGGTGGCAAGGAAGCTCATGACCAGCGCCACGGCGGTGATCATGATGATGTCCGGGGTCTGCATGTCGGTCGGCAGGCCGGTGATGTAGTACACGTCCTCCGGCAGCAGCTTGACGTTGAACAGCGTCTCGATCGCGCCGAGGATGCGCTCCAGGTTCAAGGTCAGGGTGATGCCACCGATCACGCCCAGCACGGTGCCGAAGATGCCGATCAGCGAGCCCTGCACCATGAACACCTGCATCACCCCGCCCGGGGTCAGGCCCAGGGTGCGCAGGATCGCGATGTCGGCCTGCTTGTCGGTGACCAGCATCACCTGCGAGGAAACGAGGTTGAACGCGCCCATGGCGATGATCAGCGAGAGCAGGATGCCCATCACCACCTTCTCCATGCGCAGCGAGTGGTAGAGGTTGGCGTTCTGCTGGGTCCAGTCACTGACGCGGTAGGCACCGGTCAGGTTGTGGGCCAGATCGACGCCGACGTCCAGCGCCTTGTCCATGTCGTGCAGCTTCAGGCGCACACCGGTGACGCCATCGATGCGCAGCACCTTTTCCAGATCGGCCATGTTGGCGTAGGCCACGCCGCGGTCGACCTCGTTGTAACCGGCCTCGAAGATGCCGCTCACGGTGAAGCGCTTCATGCGCGGGATCGCGCCGATCGGCGTGCCCTGCACTTCCGCCAGGGTCACCAGCACCGTATCGCCCACGCCGACGCCGAGGTAGATCGCCAGTTCCTGGCCCACCAGCAGGTTGTAGCTGCCTGCGGTCAGGCTGTCGAAGCTGCCCTTCTTGACCTTCTGGTTGATGACCGAGACGTTCGGCTCCAGCGCCGGGTCGATGCCCTGCACGATGGCGCCCTGCACGCGGGGGCCGCTGAGCATGGCCTGGATTTCGATGTACGGCGCCGCGCCGGCGACACGCGGGTCCTTTTTCGCCACATCCACCGCATGCGCCCAATCGGCCATCGGGGCGCCGTCGGTGGTGATGGTGGTATGCGCGGTCATCTGCAGCAGCCGGTCGCGGATTTCCTTCTGGAAACCGCTCATGACCGCCAGCGTGGTGATCAGCACGGTCACGCCCAGCGCGATGCCGAGGATCGAGGCCATGGAGATGAAGGAGATGAAGCCGTTGCGGCGTTTGGCGCGCAGGTAGCGCAGGCCAATCGAGACAGGTATGGGTTTGAACATGCAGGTACGCCGGACAATTCAGGCTATGGTGCCACTGCAGGGGGTGAACGGGAAATGCAGTGTGCCCGGACGGCTAGTCGCAGTTCACGTGCCTGCGCCGCCGAAAGGGTATCGGGCCAGAACAGGCGCCAGTGGCGACGCCCTTCATACCGCCAGCGCAGCTGCAGCAGCGGGCCGCGGCGACGCATCTGCAGGTCCTCGACCGCCTCGCCATCCACCTGGGCCGGCTCATCATCCAGGGGGATCAGGAAGGCGCAGCCCGGGCCGCGCGCATACCGCCACGCCTCCAGCCACGTGCCCACCATCGCCACCAGGCCCAAGGCCAGGCCCCACGGCGCCGGAAGCTCGGTGGCCCACAGGGCCCAGGGCATCAGCGCGCCCATGGCGATCAGCGCGCGGCACTGCCAGCGCGAGGGGTGCCACTCAAGCTGGCAGGGCGCGGATCCTGGCGATGAGGGCAGCGGGCGCGGCATGCGGGCATTCCTCGTAACCCATGAACCAGCGCCACAACTTATCGTCTTCGCTTTCCAGCAGGAACAGGAAAACCTCGCGCTCGTCTGTCGGTGCCCGCAGCCAGCACCGGTCCAGGTAACGGCCGAACAGCTGATCCAGCTCGCGCATGCCGCGGCGGCAGCGCCAGCGCAGCTTTTTCAGTTCGGTTGCTTCATCCATTTTCTGCGTTTCCAGATAAGGCAAAGCCACGCATGGCGTGGCTCTACCGTTTCGATCATTTTCTGAGAAGCCACGCATGGCATGACTCTACCATTTCGATCATTTTCTGAGACGCCACGCATGGCGTGGCGCTACCGTTTCGATCCTCTGTTGCAGGACCACGCATGGCGTGGCGCTACCGGGCACGTCTGGATCAGGCGCGACGCGCCATCATCAACTTCTTGATCTCGGCAATGGCCAGCGCCGGGTTCAGGCCCTTCGGACAGGTCCGCGAGCAGTTCATGATGGTGTGGCAGCGGTACAGCTTGAACGGGTCTTCCAGCTCGTCCAGGCGCGCACCGGTGTCTTCATCGCGCGAGTCGACGATCCAGCGGTAGGCCTGCAGCAGGATGGCCGGGCCCAGGTAACGCTCGCCGTTCCACCAGTAGCTCGGGCAGCTGGTCGAGCAGCACGCGCACAGGATGCACTCGTACAGGCCGTCCAGCTTCTTGCGGTCTTCCGGCGACTGCAGGCGCTCGCGATCCGGCGGCGGCGGGGTCTGGGTGCGGATCCACGGCTTGATCGAGGCGTACTGCGCGTAGAAGTGGGTCAGGTCCGGCACCAGATCCTTGACCACGCTCATGTGCGGCAGCGGGTAGATCGGCACTTCGGCCTTGCCGCAGTCGGCGATGGCGCGGGTGCAGGCCAGCGTGTTGGTGCCGTCGATGTTCATCGCGCACGAACCGCAGATGCCCTCACGGCACGAACGACGGAAGGTCAGGGTCGGATCGATCTCGTTCTTGATCTTGATCAGCGCGTCCAGGACCATCGGGCCGCAGGCGTCCAGATCGATCTCGTACGTATCGGTGCGCGGGTTGCTGTCGTCGTCGGGACTCCAGCGGTAGATCTTGAAGGTGCGGGTGTTCTTCGCACCGCTCTTGGCGGGGAAGTGCTTGCCCTTTCCGATCTTGGAATTCTTGGGGAGGGAAAACTCGGCCATGGCTGTTCTCGTTGGCTCAGGCGGCTCGCGCTGCGGGGCAGGCGCGGGTAGCACGGAAGATGAGGAAGTCGACACCACCGGCCAGCGGCGCACGCGCCACCCCACCCTTGCGGGGGACGGCGGTCGCGGGCGCTGCGTGGACGGAGGTCATGCCGCAGGTCTCTTAGTAAACGCGCGGCTTGGGCGGGACGACGTCCACGTCCTTGCTCAGCGTGTACATGTGGACCGGGCGGTAGTCGAACTCGCACTTGCCGTTCTCGTCGACGTTGACCAGCGTGTGCTTCTGCCAGTTGACGTCGTCGCGGTCCGGGAAGTCCTCATGCGCATGCGCGCCGCGGCTTTCCTTGCGCTGTTCGGCCGAGTTGATCGTCGCCACCGCGTTGAGCAGCAGGTTGTTCAGCTCGTAGGTTTCGATCAGGTCCGAGTTCCACACCAGCGAACGGTCGGAGACCTTGACGTCCTGGAAGGAGTCGAAGATCTCGGCCATCTTGGCGCAGCCCTCTTCCAGGGTCTTGCTGGTCCGGAACACCGCCGCGTCGTTCTGCATGGTGCGCTGCATGCGATCGCGGATGACCGAGGTCGGGGTGTCGCCGTTGGCGTAGCGCAGCTTGTCCAGCAGGCCCAGCGCCTTGTCGCACGCATCCGACGGCAGGGTCTTGTGCGGCGCGCCGGACTTGATGGTCTCGGCACAGCGGTTGGCCACCGCACGGCCGAACACGACCAGATCCAGCAGCGAGTTGGAGCCCAGGCGGTTGGCACCGTGCACGGACACGCAGGCCGCTTCGCCGATGGCGTACAGGCCCGGCACGACCGCATCGGGGTTGTCGCCGACCTTGCGCACGACTTCGCCGTGGTAGTTGGTCGGGATGCCACCCATGTTGTAGTGCACGGTCGGGATGACCGGGATCGGCTGCTTGTGCACGTCCACGCCGGCGAAGATGCGGGCGCTTTCAGCGATGCCCGGCAGCTTGTCGTCGATGACGCCCGGGCCGAGGTGGGTCAGGTCGAGCAGGATGTGATCCTTGTGCTCGCCAACGCCGCGGCCTTCGCGGATCTCGATGGTCATCGAACGCGACACCACGTCGCGCGAAGCTAGATCCTTGTAGTGCGGGGCATAGCGCTCCATGAAGCGCTCGCCGTTGCTGTTGCGCAGGATGCCGCCTTCGCCACGCACGCCTTCGGTGATCAGGCAGCCCGCGCCGTAGATACCGGTCGGGTGGAACTGCACGAACTCCATGTCCTGCATCGGCAGGCCGGCACGCATGACCAGACCGCCGCCGTCGCCGGTGCAGGTGTGGGCCGAGGTGGCGCTGAAGTAGGCGCGGCCGTAGCCGCCGGTGGCCAGCACCACGCCGTGGGCGCGGAACAGGTGCAGCGAGCCGTCGGCCATGTCCAGCGCGAGCACGCCGCGGCAGACGCCTTCGTCATCGAAGATCAGGTCGAGCGCGAAGTACTCGATCATGAAGCGCGCGTTGTGCGCCAGCGACTGCTGGTACAGCGTGTGCAGCATGGCGTGGCCGGTACGGTCGGCGGCGGCGCAGGTGCGCTGCGCGGACGGGCCTTCGCCGTACTTGGTGGTCATGCCACCGAACGGGCGCTGGTAGATCTTGCCCTCTTCGGTACGGCTGAAGGGCACACCGTAGTGTTCCAGTTCGATGATGGCCGGGATCGCTTCGCGGCACATGTACTCGATGGCGTCCTGGTCACCCAGCCAATCCGAGCCCTTGATGGTGTCGAAGAAGTGGTAGCGCCAGTCGTCTTCGCCCATGTTGCCCAGCGCGGCCGAAATACCGCCCTGCGCGGCCACGGTGTGCGAACGGGTCGGGAAGACCTTGGTCAGACAGACCGTCTGCAGGCCCTTGGCGGCAAGGCCGAACGTGGCGCGCAGGCCAGCACCGCCGGCGCCGACCACGACCATATCGTACTTGTGTTCCGTAATCTTGTAAGCGGACATCTAATCTGGATTCCTGTCTTGGTGCCTGGACTCAGGCGACGCCGAGCGCGATGCGGGCGACCGCAAAAACACTGACGATCCCGCCGAGCACGGCGATGAACTTCACCGTGGTCTGCAGCGCCAGGGCCAGCAGCGAATTGTGGATGTAGTCTTCCAGCACGACCTGCAGGCCGAGCTGGGCATGCCAGAACATCGCGACCAGGAAGCCGACCAGCAGCACCGCGTTCCACGGCTTGGACACCGCGTCGGTCGCGGTCACGTAATCGGCGCCGATCAGGCTCAGCACGAACACCAGGAACCAGATGGTCAGGCCGACCAGCGCGGTGGCGGTCAGGCGCTGCATCACGAAGTGCTCGGTACCGGTCTTGGCAGCGCCAAGGCCACGCACGTTCTTCAGCGGGGTACGGTACTTGTTCATGCGGCCGCTCCCATGAAGACGTAGGCCCAGACCAGGGCGGTGATCACCAGGCTGGCGAAGACCGAGACCCAGCTGCTGCGCACGAAGGCGGGAATGGAGAAGCCGATCGCGAAGTCCTGCACGATATGGCGGATGCCATTGCACAGGTGGTAGGCGAAGGACCAGGTCCATGCGAACAGGAACAGCTTGCCGTACCAGCTGCCGGCATGGCCGGTGAAGCAGTTCCAGGATTCAGGACCCATCATCAGGGCGAGCAGGCCGCCGGCAATGATCAGGGCTCCAACAGACAGAAAGATGCCGGTGGCTCGATGCAGGATCGAGGTGGCCATCTGAATCTGCCAGCGATACACCTGAAGGTGCGGGGAAAGGGGACGTTCTCTGGCGGCCATTCGCTGGGCTCGTTGTCTCGGCTGGGCGGCGCAATGCCGCGTTGGCTCAATGCTGATCAGAAATCGATGCAGCGTCCGTTTTTCTCCCAATCTCCGTACCGCACCGGATCAAGTCCGCCGCGGCCGCCGATTTCCAAGGGCAATGCCGGAGTCTCGGGAAGCGGTTGCTCCTCGGGTACCAGCGTGCCTTCAGCTTCAGAATCTGGAGAGGGGGTTGTTTGGCCTATCATGGGTGGTCTCGCAACGCACAAATTTTAGACCCCGTTCACGTGCCTGACAACCTGCCCTCCGATTTCGCCGGCTTTTCGCGCCTCCCCGGTCACCAGCTGCTCAGTCTCAGCGGTGCCGATGCGGCCGCGTTCGCCCATGCCCAATTCTCCAGCGATGTCACCGCCCTGCCCCTGCGGCATTGGCAGTGGAGTGCCTGGCTGACGGCCAAGGGCCGCACCATTGCTGTGTTCCAGCTGTTGCGGCTGGACCAGGAGCGCATCGTGGTGGTGCTCGCCGATGGCGACGCCGATGCGATTGCGTCGCAGTTGCAGCGTTTTGTCTTCCGCCGCAAGGTGCGGATCGAGGTCCGCAATGATCTTGCCGTGGCGGCAAGCTTCACCGCGCCGGAATCGGCCTCCGGCGGCGCGATTGCGCAACTTGGCGGCGAAAACATCGAATTGGACCTGGGCAGCGACGCACTTCCGCGCAGCCTGCGCATCGGTGCCGCCGACGCCGTGGCGACCCACGCCGACAGCGCGGATATCGCGCTGGCCTGGCGCCAGGCCGATCTGCGTTACGGCCTGCCGCGCCTGGATGCCGATCAGCGCGAGCAGTGGACGCCGCAGCAGCTGGGCCTGGACCGCCTGAACGGGTACAGCGTCAAGAAAGGCTGCTACCCGGGCCAGGAAATCGTGGCCCGCACCCACTTCCTGGGCAAGGCCAAGCGCGCCCTGCAGCTGCTGCGGGTCGTGGAGGGCACGACCAGCGGCACGCAGGTACATCAGAAGGACGCAGCGATCGGCACGGTGGCCTCGGTGGCCGGTGATCTGGCCCTGGCGGTGCTGCCGCTGGAGATCGCGCCGGAGCCGTTGAGCGTCGGCGGGGTCCAGGCCGCCCACCTGCCGTTGCTGGATGGTCTGGCGCGGTAGACCCGGTAGGCATCGACCGTTGATCGATGCGGTACGCCATGAACGTTGATGGGTGTGCGTGGAGCCGGCCAGCGGCCGGCACTACCGCATCTGGTGGAACTGCCCGATCTGGTGGCACTACCGGATCTGGTGGCACTGCCGGATTCGCGCACGGGTAGTGCCGGCCGCTGGCCGGCAACCCCGTACCCGTCCGCGCCTTACGCGTCGTTCAAGCGCTCGCCGGTCTCTGCATCGAAGAAATGCAGGCCCTGCGGATGGATCGCCACGCGGATCGGCTCGCCGACCGACGGCAACCCCTGCGGTGCCACGCGCATCACCAACGGCTGGCCGCCACTGGTCATGTTGACGAAAATCTCGTTGCCGACCGGCTCGATGCCATCGATCATCGCCTCGAATGCCGCCGCATCCCCGGCCGCGGCCGGCTGCAGATGCTCCGGGCGCACGCCCACGGCGATCGCCTTGCCGACCCACGCCTGATCGATCCGGGCCTGGCCCAGCGGCGCGGTCAGCCCGGTGTCCTGTACGGCATAGCCGCTGTCGGTGCGCTGCAGGGTGCCGCGCAGCACGTTCATCGCCGGGCTGCCGAGGAAGCCGGCCACGAACAGGTTGGCCGGGCGGTCGTACAGCGCCATCGGGGTATCGATCTGCTGGATCACGCCATCCTTGAGCACCACGATGCGCTGGCCCAGGGTCATCGCTTCCACCTGATCGTGGGTCACGTAGATCATGGTGGTGCCCAGCTTGCGGTGCAGCTGCGCGATTTCGGTCCGCACGCTGTGGCGCAGTTTGGCGTCCAGGTTGGACAGCGGCTCATCGAGCAGGAACACCGCCGGCTCGCGCACCAGCGCGCGGCCCAGCGCAACGCGCTGGCGCTGGCCGCCGGACATCGCCTTGGGCAGCTTGTCGAGCATCTCGGTCAGGCCCAGCGTTTGGGCCGCCTCACTGACCCGCTTGCTGATCGTGGCCTTGTCGTGGCCGCGCAGCTTCAGACCGAAGGCCAGGTTCTCGGCCACGGTCATGTGCGGATACAGCGCATAGCTCTGGAACACCATGGCGATGTCACGATCCTTGGGCGCCACGTCGTTGACCACGCGGTCGCCGATCGTCAGCGTGCCGCCACTGATTTCTTCCAGGCCGGCGACCATGCGCAGCAGTGTGGACTTGCCACACCCGGACGGCCCCACCAGCACCATCAATTCACCATCGGCCACTTCGAAGGTCGCGCCCTGCACGGCCACCTGACCGTTGTCGTAGACCTTGCGAACGCCCTGCAACTGCACTTTTGCCATATCACCATTCCAGTCCGCCCGGTCTCCGGGCTGTTATGCGGAACTGCCTTCGGCCCTCCCGATGGCAGGTCGATGGCGTGGTGCCGCATGACGGCGACCACTGCAATCGAATACAGTCTGCGCATTCTGCCATGTAAACGTTTTCACGTGGCACTATCCGATAGTCGGCCGTGACCTGGATGCCGGGGAGGATGCGATATCCCCCACGACACCGGGTTGGCAGGCCATCATGCCGGGCGGAATCCATGGGGCGTGCTGCACCTGCAACAAGCAGACAAAGGACCCCGCCCGACCCCCGAGAACATAGACGAGAAGCGATTGACAACGATGTCACCCGGATCTGAAACTCGAGCGATGCACGACACCCTTTTCCTGTTTGGCGCCACAGGTGACCTGGCCCAGCGCTACCTGTTCCCCTCGCTGCTGCGATTGCTGGGCGACGGCCTGCTCCCCGAAGACTTCAAGGTTCGTGCGCTGGCGTTGTCGCCGCACGACACCGACGCCTTCCGCGAGATCCTGCGCCCGCGCCTGCAGCAGGCCATGCCGATGGCCAGCCAGGACGATATCCACTCGCTGCTGCAGCGCATCGACTACCGCTCGGTGGACCTGCGCAATCCCGAGTCCGTGGCCGAATCGGTCCACGACCTGGTCGACCGCAACTGCGTGAGCTACCTGGCGATCCCGCCGGGCCTGTACATCTCCACCTGCGAAGGCTTGGCCAAGGGCGGCGCGCTGGCCGCCCCGCACCGCCTGATGCTGGAAAAGCCGATCGGCAGCGACAGTGCCAGCGCCGAGGAGATCATCTCCACGATCGGCCAGTGGATCGACGAAGACCGCGTGTTCCGCCTGGACCACTACCTGGGCAAGGCCGCGGTGCAGAACCTGATCGCGCTGCGCTTCGGCAATACGCTGCTCGAGGCGGTCTGGAACCGCAACTACATCGAATCGGTGCACATCCTGGTGGCCGAGAGCGAAGGCGTGGATGGCCGCGATGCGTACTACGCCCGCTCCGGCGCGCTGCGCGACATGGTCCAGAGCCACATCCTGCAGCTGCTGTGCCTGGTCGCGATGGAACCGCCGGCGTCGCTGGAAGCCGACCGCATCCGCGACGAGAAGGTCAAAGTGCTGCGCGCCCTGCGCCCGCTCGATGCCAAGCATGCCGCGCGTGACAGCGTGCGGGGCCGCTACACCGCCGGCACCATCAACGGCCAGCCTGCGCAGGCCTACCAGCCGCCGGAAGGCAGCGATGTGGAAACCTTCGCCGGCGTCACCGCGCATATCGACAACTGGCGCTGGTCCGGCGTGCCGTTCCACCTGGTCACCGGCAAGCGCCTGGCCGAGCGCACCACCCGCGTGGTGGTCACGCTCAAGCCGGTCACGCATTGGCTGTTCGAGCGCCCGCACCGCGGCAATGCCACCCCCAACCGCATCACCTTCCAGCTGCAGCCGCAGGAAAACATCGAGCTGGGCCTGATGAGCTCGCTGGCCGGCCCGGAATGGGGCGCGCTGGAACTGCATCCGCTGGAACTGGAACTGTCCGTGCCGACCGGCCTGCACCGCCGCATCGCTTATGAACGCCTGTTCCTGGATGCCTTCAACGGCAACCATGCGCTGTTCGTGCGCGATGACGAAGTGCGCGCGGCCTGGGCGTGGATCGACAGCGTCAGCGATGCGTGGAAGGAAGCCAAGCTGCCGTTGCAGCCCTACCCGGCCGGTCAGTGGGGTCCAGAAGAAGCCGCAGGCTTCCTGCCTGCCGACGCCGATGCCGACGCAACCCGCGGTGGCCAGGCATGACGGTCTTGTCCCAGCCGGTCCTCGTCGCGGATATCGGCGGTACCAATGCACGCTTCGCCCTGGCCGATACCTCGCTGGCCGCGCCGCTGCAGCAGGACAGCATCCGCGAATTCGCGGTCGCTGACTTCCCCTCGCTCGGTGAAGCCGCACGGCACTACCTCGAGCAGATCGGCGCCGAAGCCAAGCGCGGTGTGTTCGCCGTGGCCGGCCGTGTCGACGGTGACGAGGCACGCATCACCAATCACCCGTGGGTAATCTCGCGCATGCGCACCGCGCACATGCTCGGCTTCGACGAACTGCACCTGATCAACGACTTCGCCGCGCAGGCAATGGCGATCTCGCTGCTGCAGCCGCACGACGTGATCCAGGTTGGCGGCGCGGCATGGGTGCCGGGCAAGCCCGGCCAGCCGCGCAATTATGCGGTGATCGGTCCGGGCACCGGGCTGGGCGTGGGCGGCTTGATCCTGCGCCACGGCCGCTGCTATCCACTGGAAACCGAGGGTGGCCACGTCAGCTTCCCGCCGGGCACGCCGGAGGAAATCCGCATTCTGGAGATCCTGTCCGAGCAGTTCGGGCGCGTTTCCAACGAGCGCCTGATCTGCGGCCCCGGTCTGGTCAACATCCATCGCGCCGTGTGCGAGATGGCCGGCATCGACCCTGGCCAGCTGCAGCCGGTGGACGTCACCGCGCGTGCACTGCATGGCGACCCGCAGGCGATGCGGACCGTGGATGTGTTCTGCGCGGTGTTCGGCGCGATCGCCGGCGACCTGGTGCTGATGCAGGGCGCCTGGGACGGCGTGTTCCTGACCGGCGGCCTGGTGCCGAAGATGCTCGATTCGCTGCAGCATTCCGGCTTCCGCCAGCGTTTTGAACACAAGGGCCGCTTCTCTTCGATCATGTCCAAGGTGCCGTCACTGGCCGTGATGCACCCCAGCCCCGGCCTGCTCGGCGCGGCCGCGTATGCGGCGGATGTGGAACGCGATCTGCCGGGAGGCACCGCATGAATACCCTGGATACGTCCGACCGTTTCACCCTGATCCGTCACGGCGATGCCGATGGCTGGATCGAGGCCGTGGCCGCTGAAATGGCCGCCGAACTCAACCGCGACATCGCCGAATTCGGCCGGGCGCGCATGCTGCTCTCCGGCGGCACCACGCCGGCGCCGATCTACCAGGCACTGGCCGAGCTGGATGTTCAATGGGACCGGGTGGAAGTGAGCCTGGTCGATGAGCGCTGGCTGTCGCCACAGGATCGCGACAGCAATGCCTGGCTGGTACGCGAGAGCTTCCTCAACCGTGCCGACGGTGCGCATTTCGATCCGCTGGTGCGGGTCGGCAAACCGCTGCCCGAGTGCGTCTACAGCGCCAACCTGCAGGCCCAGCACAGCCAGCGGCCGTGCCTGAGCGTGCTGGGCATGGGCAACGACGGCCACACTGCGTCGCTGTTCCCGGGGTCGAAGGACCTGACCCGGGCACTGGAAAGCACCCTGCCCTACGCGGCGCTGGATGCCACCGGCTGCCCCGGTGCCAACCAGTGGCCGCTGCGCATCACCCTCACCCCGCACGGCTTGAAGCAGAGCCGCCAGCGCCTGCTGCTGCTGCGCGGCAAGCAGAAGCTGGAAGTGCTCAAGCACGCGCTGGAAAGCAACAATCCGCAGCTGTATCCCATCCTCAACGCGATCGATCTCGACGGCGCGAAACTGCGCGTCCACTGGTGTGACTGAGTTGCCCCGGTGTTGTTCCGTTCGCCTTCTCATAGCCGGTAGCCAATGAGCCTGCATCCCAAACTCCATGCCATCACCGAGCGCATCGTCCAGCGCAGCGTCGCCTCGCGCGCCGCCTACCTGGCCGGTGTCGACGCGGCGCTGCGCGACGGTCCGTTCCGTTCGCGCCTGAGCTGCGGCAACCTCGCCCACGGGTTCGCCGCGTGCGGCCCGACCGACAAGTCGCGCCTGCGCGGCGGCGTGACGCCCAACCTGGGCATCATCACCGCGTACAACGACATGCTCTCGGCGCACCAGCCGTTCGAGCACTACCCGGAGATCCTGCGCGAAACCGCGCGCGAACTCGGCGCGACCGCACAGGTGGCCGGTGGCGTGCCGGCGATGTGCGACGGTGTCACCCAGGGCCGTGGCGGCATGGAGCTGTCGCTGTTCTCGCGCGATGTGATCGCCCAGTCCACCGCGATCGGCCTGAGCCATGACATGTTCGACGCCAGCGTCTACCTCGGCGTCTGCGACAAGATCGTGCCCGGCCTGCTGATCGGTGCGCTGGCCTTCGGCCACCTGCCGGCGATCTTCCTGCCGGCCGGCCCGATGACCCCGGGCATCCCGAACAAGCAGAAGGCCGAAGTGCGTGAGCGCTATGCGGCCGGCCAGGCGACCCGCGAGGAACTGCTGGAGGCCGAGGCCGCCTCGTACCACGGCGCCGGTACCTGCACCTTCTACGGCACCGCCAACTCCAACCAGACCCTGCTCGAAGCGATGGGCGTGCAGTTGCCGGGCGCCTCGTTCGTCAACCCCGATACGCCGCTGCGCGATGCGCTGACCCGCCAGGCAGCGGTGCGTGCGCTGGAAATCAGCGCACTGGGCGATGACTTCCGTCCGCTCGGCCGGCTGATCGACGAGCGCGCGATCGTCAATGCGGTGGTCACGCTGATGGCCACCGGCGGCTCGACCAACCACACCATCCACTGGATCGCGGTGGCGCGTGCGGCCGGCATCGTGCTGACCTGGGACGACATGGACCAGCTCTCGCAGCTGATCCCGCTGCTGGCCCGCGTCTATCCGAACGGCGAAGCCGACGTGAACCGCTTCGCCGCCGCCGGTGGCACCGCGTTCGTGTTCCGCGAGTTGATGGAGGCCGGGCTGATGCACGCCGACCTGCAGACCGTGGCCGAAGGCGGCATGCACCAGTACGGCCAGGAACCGGCGCTGCGCGACGGCAAGCTGACCTACATCGATGGCGTGCGCGAGAGCGCCGATCCGGACGTGGTGCGTGGCGTGGCCGATCCGTTCGAAGCCCAGGGCGGCCTGCGCCTGCTGCGCGGCAACCTTGGCCGTTCGCTGATCAAGCTGTCAGCGGTGAAGCCGCAGTTCCGCACGATCGAAGCGCCGGCCGTGGTGGTCGATGCACCGCAGGTGCTGAACAAGCTGCACGCCGCCGGTGTGCTGCCGCACGATTTCGTGGCGGTGGTGCGTTACCAGGGCCCGCGCGCCAACGGCATGCCGGAGCTGCATTCGCTGGCGCCGCTGCTGGGCCTGCTGCAGAACCAGGGCCGCCGCGTGGCGCTGGTCACCGATGGTCGCCTGTCCGGTGCCTCGGGCAAGTTCCCGGCCGCGATCCACATGACGCCGGAAGCCTCGCGCGGCGGTCCGCTGGCGCGGGTGCGCGAGGGCGACATCATCCGTCTGGATGGTGAGGCCGGCACGCTGGAGCTGCTGGTGGATGCGGCGGAGTTCGCCGCACGCGAGCCGGCGCCGAATACTGCGCCGGCCGGGCACGATCTGGGCCGCAATCTGTTCGCGATGAGCCGCCGTCTGGTAGGCCCGGCCGACCAGGGCGCGATGTCGATTTCGTGTGGGCCGGCCGCCGATGACGGCAGCATCTGGAACTACGATGCGGAATACGAGCTTGGGCATGATGCGGCGGCGGCGGATGCGCCGCATGAGGCGAAGGACGCCTGAGCTGACGCAGCGGTAAGGTGTCCTGGTTGAGGCAGCGGACGGCCCCAACCAGGACGCGCCGTGAACCCATCCATGGGGGCTCGTAAAGCGGCGTCCATGCCGCTTTACGGTCCTGGTTGGGGCCATCCGCTGCCTCCGGACACATTTCGGCGCGTTGTGGCGTCGCACTTATTGGAAGAAGGATTGGAAACGCATGAGCATCGCCGAACATCAGAAACGCGCTGAAACCCTGTTGAAGGCTACCGGCATTCTGCCGGTGGTGACCGTGCATACGCTGGACCAGGCCCGTGCGGTCAGTGCGGCGTTGCTGGAGGGCGGGCTGCCGGCGATCGAGCTGACGCTGCGTACGCCGGTGGCGATGGAAGCGCTCGCCATGCTCAAGCGCGAGCTGCCGGATGTGGTGGTGGGTGCGGGCACGGTGTTGACCGTGGAGCAGATGCAGCAGTCCATCGATGCGGGCGCCGATTTCCTGGTCACGCCTGGTACGCCGGCGCACATGGCCGATGCGCTGGCGCAGGCGCCGCTGCCGGTGGTGCCGGGTGCGGCGTCGCCGACGGAGATGCTGGCGCTGTATGCGCGCGGCTTCCGGGTGTGCAAACTGTTCCCGGCCTCGGCCGTGGGCGGGCTCGCAATGATCAAGGGCCTGGCCGGTCCGATTCCGGATCTGAAGCTGTGCCCGACCGGCGGCATCACCGAAGACACCGCCGCCGAATACCTGGAGCAGAAAAACGTGGTCTGCATCGGTGGTTCGTGGATGGTGCCGGGGGGTTGGATCGAGCGTGGCGAGTGGGACAAGGTGCGCGAAAGCGCGGCCCAGGCCGCGAAGATCGTGGCGCGGGTCCGCGCGCACTGAACGAAAACGCCCGGGCATGCCCGGGCGTTTTTTTACGTGCATCCCACGCGTGGATTACATCGGGCGCGCCGGATCCACCAGGCCGTACTGGCTGGCCATGCGCGCGAGCGCGATGTTGTCGTTGATGCCCATTTTCTCGAACAGGCGCGCCTTGTGCGTGTTGACGGTCTTCGCGCTCAGGCTCAGGCGTTTGGCGATGTCTTCCTGGCGCAGGCCCTGGGTCAACAGCAGCGCCACTTCCAGCTCGCGCGGGGACAGGGTGTCGAACGGCGAGTGGTTGCCTTCCACGTTCGACAACGCGAGGTTCTGCGCGATGCTGTTGCCGAGATAACGACGGCCGAGCGCTGCATCGCGCACGGCACGCAGCAGTTCCTGGGCATCGCAGGCCTTGCCGATGTAGCCGGAGGCACCGGCTTCGAGCAGGCGCTTGGGCATCGGCCCATCTTCAAGGACGGAGACGATCACCACGCGGGTACCGTGGTCGCCACGGACCACGCGCTCGGTCACTTCCATGCCGCTGACGCCAGGCAGGTGCAGATCGCACAGCACGACGTCGGGCCGCAGTCGGCGGATATCCGGCAATGCATCTTCGCCACTCTCCGCCTCACCGACCACCTCGATGTCGGTCTCGTTGGAGAGGATCATCTTCATGCCCGTGCGCACCAGAGCATGATCGTCCACCAGATACACTCGAATCGTCATCCGCCAACCTCGTCAAACACTGTGAACGGGGGCAAGCCTAGCCGCGGGATGTGTCGATCACAAGGAACCAGGCTCCCCATCATCGCGTTCTGCTCCACGCATCACAGACGTGCTGTCTGCCCCTCCCCCCTGTGCCTCTCATCCTCTTCCGTTCCAGTGGAACAGCCTATGGATGCCGCCCGTTTTCATGCCGCTTTCGGCTAGTTTACCGCCGTATTCGTCTCAGCGGCATGCCGCCACGGATGGCGACGGCGGAACATGACCAGGAAGCACCCTACCACCCAGACCAGGGCGGCACACCAGCCGGCCAGGATGTCGGAGGGGTAATGGACCCCGAGGTAGACCCGGGACAGGCTGACCAGCACCGCAAAGGTCACCGCGGAGAAGGCGACCGGCCAGCGCCAGCGGGTGTTCCAGGCCAACAGCACCAGGGTGACGGCCAGGGTCATCGAGCCCATGGCATGGCCGCTGGGGAAGCTGAAGGTGCTTTCCGGGGCGATGGATTCCCACAGGCTGGGCCGGTCGCGCTGGAAGAAGCGCTTGCTGCCCAGGTTGAGCAGCGCCGAGCCGGCAAAGCAGATCGCCACGAAACTGGCCTCGCGCCAGCGTTTGCGCCAGGCCAGCAGGACCACGATCAGCACATCGGCCGGGATCAGGAACCACTCGTAGCCCAGTTTGGAGAGCAGCACGAAGAACTGGTCCAGCCCCGGCGAATGCAGGCCATGCATCTTCCACAGCAGCGGCGCATCAAAATAAATCGATTCCAGCTCATGGACTTCATCGGCCAGGGCGACGAACCCGGCCAGGGGCAGCAGCACGCCCACGAACAGCAGCACGAAGCGCCAGGCGTTGCGGCCCATCCAGTGGCGGAAACCGGCCGCCGCCTCCGGGGCAGCCAGCACCGCCGGCTTATCCGAGCGTTCGGACATAGGTGCGTTCGACGTAATCGTCGATCAGCGCCACGAAGTCCTGGGCGATGTTCTCGCCGCGCAAGGTGACCGTCTTTTCACCGTCCACGAAGACCGGCGCCGCCGGCGTCTCGCCGGTCCCCGGCAGGGAGATGCCGATGTTGGCGTGGCGCGACTCGCCCGGCCCGTTGACGATGCAGCCCATGACCGCCAGGGTCATGCTTTCGGCGCCGGGGTGGTTCACCTTCCAGAGCGGCATTTTCTCGCGCACATGGTTCTGCACGACCTTGGCCAGCTCCTGGAAGAACTCCGAGGTGGTCCGGCCGCAGCCGGGGCAGGCCGTGACCAGCGGCGTGAAGGCCCGCTGCCCGGTGGTCTGCAGCAGTTCCTGGGCGACGATCACCTCGGCGGTGCGCGACTGGCCCGGTTCGGGGGTCAGCGAAATGCGGATGGTGTCGCCGATGCCTTCCTGCAGCAGCACCGCCAGCGCCGCCGACGAGGCGACGATGCCCTTGCTGCCGATGCCGGCTTCGGTCAGGCCCAGGTGCAGCGCGAAATCCGAGCGCTGGGCCAGGTCGCGGTACACCGCGATCAGCTCCTGCACCCCACTGACCTTGGCCGACAGCACAATGCGGTCGCGCGGCAGGCCCAGTTCCACGGCGGTCTCGGCCGAATCCAGCGCCGAGCGGATCAGCGCCTCACGCAGCACGCGCCCGGCATCCCAGGGCTGCGCGCGCTGGCTGTTCTCGTCCATCAGGCGCGCCGCCAGCGACTGGTCCAGCGAGCCCCAGTTGGCGCCGATGCGGACCGGCTTGTTGTAGCGGATCGCAAATTCGATCAGCTGCGCGAACTGGGTGTCTTTCTTCTTGCCGAAGCCGACGTTGCCCGGATTGATCCGGTACTTGGCCAGGGCTTCGGCGCAGGCCGGCTCCTGGGTCAGCAACTGGTGGCCGTTGTAATGGAAGTCGCCGATCAGGGGGACATCGATCCCCATCATCTGCAGCTTTTCCACGATCCGCGGGATGGCCGCAGCCGACTCGGGATTGTTGACGGTCAGCCGCACCATCTCCGAGCCTGCGCGCCACAGTTCGGCCACCTGCTTCACGCTGGCGGCGACATCGGCGGTGTCGGTGTTGGTCATCGACTGCACCACCACGGGATGGCCGCCACCCACGACCACGCCGCCGATACGGACGGGCTGGGTCTGGCGGCGGGCCCACACGGCGGAGTCGGCGGGGTGGGTCGGTCGGGTCACGGCGTCATGCATCGGCGTATTTTAGCGCGCCCAGCGCGCACGTAGGTGTCTGTCGTTGCTCGGCGCTCATGTTCAGCGCCCGCCGCACGGCGCCCCGCCCCGATGCGGCCGATTGTCGCAGGCAGGCGCTGTCGGGAGCGCATAGGATGTGCGGTGATGACCGGTACCGACGCCCCCTTTCTCCGCACCCTGTGCAGCCTGCGCTGGCTGGCCGTGGCCGGCCAGGCCGCCACGATCCTGGTCGCCACCTGGGTGCTGGGCCTGGAACTGCCGCAGCTGCCGCTGTGGGCCGGCGTCGCCGCGCTGACCCTGTTCAACCTGTACGCGCAGCTGCGTGTGCAAGGCCCCGATACCGCGCCGGTCACCGCCTTCGGCCACATCCTGGTGGATGTCACCGTGCTGACCTGGATGGTCGGCTGGAGTGGCGGCATCGCCAACCCCTTCGGCTCGCTGTTCCTGATCCTGATCGCCCTGGCTGCGCTCGCCCTGCCCCTGCGCTGGACCCTGGCCGTGGCGGCGGCCTGCCTGATCGGCTACGCGGTCAGCGGCGTGTTCGGCCTGCCACTGCCCAGCGGCTACTTCACCGGTGCGCAGATGCAGCAGTGGGGCGTGGTCTGCAACTTCCTGCTGTCGGCAACGGTGGTGCTGGTGTTCGCCACCCGGCTGGCGATCGCCCTGCGCCAGCGCGAGCACGAACTGGCCCTGCTGCGCGAGCGCTTCGTCCGCAACGAAGGCATCGTCGCCCTGGCCACCCACGCCGCCTCGGTGGCGCATGAACTCAATACCCCGCTGGCGACCATGACCCTGCTGGCCGACGACATCGCCGACCAGACCGAAAGCAGCGAGGTCCGTGATGACGTGGAAACCCTGCGCGAGCTGCTGGTGCAGTGCCGCGAGCGCGTGCTGGCACTGGCCCGCCCCGCCGCAGGCGATGCCCCCGACCGCGATGCGGTGACCTTGCCGCAGGTGCTGGAACAGTGGCGGCTGGTGCGGCCGACCATCGCACTGCATCGCAATGAAGATGCCCCGCTGACCCTGCCGCTGGACCCGGGTATCGGGCACCTGCTGATGGTGCTGCTCAACAATGCCGCCGACGCCGGCGAGAAAGCCGACCGCCCGCAGGTGGACCTGTCGCTGCGCATCGAAGGCGATGACCTGATCGGCGAAGTGCGCGACTACGGCCACGGGTTCGATGCCCGCCAGGCCGTGTTGCCCGGCACCTTGTTCAACAGCGGCAAGACCGACGGCATGGGTGTCGGCCTGGCGCTGTCCCACGCCACCATCGAACGCCTGGACGGCGAGCTGTGGATGCGCCCGGCCAATGGTGCCGGCACCCGCGTCGGCTTCCGCCTGCCCTTGTCCCCACGGGAGACTTCCGCATGACCGCCTTCACCCCCGCGCCCGGTCAGGCCAGCCACGGCCTGCTGGTCGACGACGACGAACTGTATCTGCGCACGCTGCAGCGCAGCCTGGCCCGCAAGGGGCTGGAAACCGTCACCGCCAGCGACACCGCCTCGGCGCTGCTGCTGGCCCGCCAGCAGCCGCCCGCCTACGCGTTGATCGATCTCAAGCTCGGCACCGAGTCCGGCCTGGCCTTGATCCAGCCGCTGCGCGCCCTGCGCGAAGACATGCGGATCCTGCTGGTGACCGGCTATGCCAGCATCGCGACCGCGGTGGAAGCGATCAAACTCGGCGCCGACGATTACCTGCCCAAACCGGCCACGGTGCCGATGATCCTGCGCGCACTCGGCGAGGAAGACGACGGCCCGGCCGATGATGGCGACATGGAACCGCCCGATGCGATGACGCCGATCAGCCGGCTGCAGTGGGAGCACATCCAGCAGGCGATGCATGAGACCGGCGGCAACGTCTCCGCCGCCGCGCGCCTGCTCGGCATGCACCGGCGCTCGCTGCAGCGCAAGCTGGCCAAGCGGCCCAGCCCGGAGCGCGATCCGAGCCGGTGACCGGCCCGTTGCAGCACCGCGCATGAAGACGAAAACGGCGACCGCGAGGCCGCCGTTTTCGTTGGCCGCATGCGGGCAGCGCGGTTACCAGAACACCGTGTACAGCGCGATCAGGATCGCGATCACCGCCGCGCCACCGATGTTGAAACTCATCGGCGTGGCATAGCGCACGTCATCGGTACGGATCAGGTCCTGCCCGGTGCGCGCCGGCTTCCACAGCGACGTCACCACGGCCAGCACCAGCGCCAGCAGGAACACCAGGCCGACGCGGTCGATGAAGGGCAGCGTCGGCCACACCAGTTTCAGCACGATCGACAAGGCGAACGAGCCGATGGCCGCGGCCAGTGCGCCGGCTTCGCTGGCCTTCTTCCAGAACAGCCCGAGCAGGAAGATCACCGTGATGCCCGGGGTGAAGAAGCCGGTGAATTCCTGGATGTACTGGAAGCCCTGGTCGAAGCTGCCCAGCAGCGGCCGTGCCGTGGCGATCGCCACCAGCACCGACACCGTTGCTGCGATGCGACCCACGCGCACCAGCGTGGCCTGGCTGCTCTGCGGGCGTGCCTTGGCGTAGAAATCCAGGGTGAAGATGGTTGCGACCGAGTTGATCTTGGACGCCAGCGACGCCACGATCGCCGCCACCAGCGCCGCGAAGACCAGGCCGAGGATGCCACTGGGCAGCAGGCTCATCATCGCCGGGTAGGCGCGGTCCGGCTTGCCCAGATCCGGTGCCAGCACCACCGCCGCGATCCCCGGCACCACGACCACCAACGGCACCAGCAGCTTCAGGAAGGCCGCGAACAGCACGCGCTTCTGCGCCTCGCCGATGTCCTTGGCCGCCAGCGCGCGCTGGATGATGTACTGGTTGAAGCCCCAGTAACTCAGGTTCATGATCCACAGCCCGCCGATCAACACGCTCAACCCCGGCAGGTCTTTGTAGAACGGGTTGTCCGGGTGCAGGATCATCTGGAAGTGTTCCGGGTGCTGGTCCCACAGCTTCTGGAAACCACCGGGGATGCCGGCGTCGCCGCCCACCGCGTTGAGCGTCAGCGCGGTCACCAGCAGGCCACCGAGGATCAGCAGCGAAACCTGCACGATATCGGTCAGCGCCACCGCCTTGAGGCCGCCATACAACTGGTAGAGCAGCGCGAACACGCCGATCAGCACCAGCGCCAGCATCTGGTCCATGCCGGTGACCTCGGTCACCGCGATCGAGCCCAGCCACAGGATCGAGGTCAGGTTGACGAAAACGTACAGGCCCAGCCAGAACACCGCCATCAGCGTACGGATCCTGTTGCCGTACCGCTGCTGCAGGAACTGCGGCATCGTGTAGATGCCGTTGCGCAGGAAGATCGGCAGGAAGTACTTGCCCACGATCAGCAGGGTAAGCGCAGCCATCCATTCGTAGGAGGCGATGGCCAGGCCGATCGCGTAGCCGGAGCCGGACATGCCGATGATCTGTTCGGCCGAAATGTTGGCGGCAATCAGCGACGCGCCGATCGCCCACCACGGCAGCGAGCGCCCGGCCAGGAAATAGTCTTCGGCACTCTTGCTGTGCCCGGCCTTCTCACGCGAGACCCATTGCGCCAGCACGAAGATGCCGGCCAGGTAGACCAGTACGATTGCCACATCGAGTGTTGCCAATCCCACGTCATGCTCCTTGTGCAGCGTTGCACCGGCCCGCGTGCCGGCAAGTGCGGCGCGCGGCGGCGATCAGCCCCTGCCCAGCGGCAGGGGCCCTGTGGCTCACCGGGTCGGACAGGCGACCACGGTCTGGGCATCATTGCCGGTGCCCAGCGCGATGCGCGATACCGACAGGTCCAGCGCGTTTGAAGACTCCAGCACCGGCAGGCGCTCGATCTTCGACAGGTCAGCACCGGCCGCGGCGAAACACTTCAACGGCACGCCGATCGTCTGCCATTCGTCCTCGCCGATCGCGCCCAACGTCGCCGCCAGATCCAGCCGACCCTCGCACCCCTGGCCGCAACCGATCGCCAGCCCCACCGGCCCGCTGATCGTGCCGCTGCGGCGCACGGTCAGCAGCAACTGCACATCGCCATTGCTCTCGCGGGTGAGATCCAGCGGTCGCGTCGACAGCAGCGCCATGTCCGCCTTGCCACTCCCCGACCACTGCAGGCGGCGCGCGTCTTCCTGCGCCTTGTGATCGACGGCCGTCACTTTCAGGCTGGCATCGCTGAGCACGGCCGGGAAGGTCAGGGCCGGCAGCTCGGACTGTTTGACCCCGCTCAAGCGCATCGCCAGGCCCGCGGCCGGCTTGCCCTTGTTGAAATACACGCCGGCATCGCCCTGCTCACCGGTGATGCCCGAGGCTTCCGGCAGTGCGGCGAGGTTGCCGTTGTCGGCATAGCGCAGGCCGAAGCCGAACGCGAACTGCGGGTCGTAGTCCTTCTGGCCGACATTGTTCTGGTACTGCACGGCGGTACGCGGCCAGGAGAAGCTGAGCGTGCCCTTGAAGTCGTGCTGCACGCTGCCGTCGGGCTTGCGCAGCAGCACGTCGGCGATGCCGGCCCCTTCCGAGCCCGGCAGCCAGGCGGCAACGAAGGCGTCGGATGCGTTGATTTCGCGGTTCACCCACAGCGGACGGCCACTGAGGAACACCGTGACCACCTTGATGCCCTCGCTCCTGAGCCGCTTGATCAGCTGCAGGTCGCTGTCATCGCCCGGCTTGTAGGCCAGTGTGGCGATATCGCCCTGGAACTCGGCATACGGGTTCTCGCCCACCACCACCACCGCGACATCCGGTTTGGTGCGGTACCTGCCGTCGATCGCCAGCTCGGCGCTGCCACCGGCGGCGGTGACCTGCTGCTTCAGCCCATCCCAGATGCTGTCCGCGTTCGGGTAGTCCGCACGCTTGGTCCCGGTGCCCTGCCAATTGAGTGTCCAGCCACCGGACTGCTTGCCCAGGTCGTCTGCGCCATCCCCGGCGACCAGCACGCGCTGTTTCGGCGCCAGCGGCAGGACGCCGTCCTGGTTCTTCAGCAGCACCAGTGATTCGCGTACCGCCTGGCGCGCGATCGCGCGGTGTTCCGGCGCGCCGAGCAGCTCGAACTTGCCGCCGAGTGGACGCGTGGAGGGCTTGCCGGCCTCGAACAGGCCCAGCCGCAGCTTGACCCGCAGGATGCGACGCACGGCCTCGTCCAGCCGTTCCATGCTGATCACGCCGGCTTTCACCGCCGCGACATTGCTCTCATAGATCCCCTTCCAGCTGTCGGGCGCCATGAGCATGTCCACGCCGGCATTGAACGAGGCCGGGCAGTTGTCATTGGTGCACCCGGCGACCTTGCCATGGCCGTTCCAGTCACCGACCACGAAGCCGCCAAAGTGCATGCGGCCCTTCAGCACGTCCGTCAGCATCGGCTTGTGGCCGTGCATGGCGACGCCGTTAAAGCTGTTGAACGAGGCCATCACCGTCTGCGCGCCGGCCTGGATGGCGGGCGGGTAACCGGCCGCATGCACGTCGCGCATCACCGCTTCGCTGACCTGGGTATCGCCCTGGTCCTTGCCGTTCGTGGTGCCACCATCGCCGGCGTAGTGCTTGACCGAGGCGATCACGTGGTGCCCGTCCAGGAAGCCCGGCTGGCCGGGGATGCCCTGCAGACCTTCGACCACCTTGCCAGAGAAGCTGGCCACCAGCGCCGGCGACTCGGAATAGCCTTCGTAGGTGCGGCCCCAGCGGTCGTCCTGCGGCACCGCCACGGTGGGGGCGAAGGTCCACTCCATGCCGGTGGTGCGTGTTTCCACGGCGGTGACCTGGCCGATCTGGCGCATCAGGTCCGGGTTGCGGGTCGCGCCCAGGCCGATGTTGTGCGGAAACAGCGTGGCGCCGACGATATTGCTCTGCCCGTGCACCGCGTCGATGCCGAAGATGATCGGGATGCCGGGACCGCCGCTGGCCGGATCCAGCGAGGCCTCGTAGTAGGCATCGGCAAGCGCCAGCCATGCCGACGGCGGCGCGTCGTACTTGCCGCCGGGATCGGAGTTGCCGCCGGCCAGCACCGAGCCGATGTGGTACCGGCGTACGTCGTCGGGGGTCATGCTGGCGATATCGCCCTGCACAGTCTGCCCGACCTTCTGCTCGACGCTCATGCCGGCCATCAACGCATCGATGCGCTTCTCCAGCGCCGGGTCTTCGGCCAGCGGCCACGCCAGCTCGGGCCAGTTCTGCGGGTGGATGGCGTCGGCCGCGGTGGCGGCCGCGGGCGATGGCGTGGTCGCGGCAGGCCGGTCACCGCCGCAAGCGGCCAGCAGCAACATCGTGGCCGACGTGGCCAGCGCGAGAGCGTGGCGGATCGACCGCCGGTTGGAGCGAAGCGAAAGCAACGGCATGTACCCTCCCAGGTATCGCACAAGCAGCAGACGGATGGCGCGACTCCCCGCGCCATGACGACGTACCTTTGGTGTTGCGCGCGATGCTGTCAATCCGGCGAGTGGCTATGCCATCGACCGGCGCTGATATGGGATTGTGCTATAGCCAAACCGACGCCCCACCCTGCAATTCCGGCGGCTCACGGCATACCTCTCCGTCCTGTCAGCGTTTTCCGTGTTGCGCTGCAGTATCCCGGTCGGTGCGCACTGCGCAGATCCGGACGCGCAGCAGCAGGCCCCAGAACGCAGAACCGCCGGGCAGGCCGGCGGTTCGTGGTCATGCGGTGGGGCCGATGCTCAGCCCTTGAGCCGGCCCAGCAGTTCCAGCGTCACCGGGTCGGTGATCGCATGCGCTTCCCCCTGCAACGCCGGCAGCAACTGGCTGGCCAGCTGCTTGCCCAGCTCCACGCCGAACTGGTCGAACGCGTTGATGTTCCAGATCAGCGACTGCACGTACACGGCGTGTTCGTACATGGCGATCAGCGCACCGAGCGACTGCGGGGTCAGTGCATCGAGCAGGATCAGCGTGCTCGGGCGGCCGCCGGGATACTCGCGGTGCGGATCTTCGCTTCCCTGGCCATTGGCCAGCGCCTCGGTCTGCGCCAACAGGTTGGCCATCAGCGCCTGGTGGTTGACCACGTAGGGATCATCGTTGCGCACGCAGCCGATGAAATCGGCCGGGATCACGCTCGTGCCCTGGTGCAGCGCCTGGAAGAAGCTGTGCTGCACATCGGTACCCGCCCCACCCCACCACACCGGCACGGTGTCGCTGGCGACCGGGCTGCCATCGAGCTGCACGCGCTTGCCCAGGCTCTCCATCACCAGCTGCTGCAGGTAGGCCGGCAGCAGCGCCAGGCGCTGGTCGTAGGTCATCACCGCATGCGTGGCGTGGCCAAGCAGGTTGCGGTTCCAGATATCGGTCAGCGCATGCAGCACCGGCAGGTTCTGCGGCAGCGGCGCGGTCAGCGCGTGTTCGTCCATCTGCGCAGCGCCGTCGAGCAGCTGCTCGAAGCGGCTGAAGCCGATCGCCAGCGCGATCGGGAAGCCGACCGCCGACCACAGCGAATAGCGCCCGCCGACCCAGTCCCACATCGGCAGGACGCGGCCAGCGGCGATCGAGAAGGCCTTGGCCGCACGCTCGGGGTTGGCACTTACCGCATACAGGCGCTCGCTGCCGCCCAGCCAGTCGTGCAGGATCTGCCCGTTGAGCAGGGTTTCCTGGGTGCCGAAGGTCTTGGAGATCAGGATGCCGGCCGTGGTGGCCGGGTCCAGCGTGGCGAGCGTGCGCTGCATCGCGGCGCCATCGACGTTGGAAACGAAATGCACACGGAAACGCGCGCCGGTGACCGGGCGCAGTGCATCGGCCACCAGCCGCGGGCCGAGGTCCGAGCCGCCGATGCCGACGCTGACGATATCGGTGATGTCGGTCGCTTCCAGTGCGGCGATCAGCTCGCCCATCTGCTGGCGCACCTGGGCGGCGGTGGCAAACGCCTCACCGGCCACCGGCGCACCGCTGGCATCGCCGCGCAACGCGGTGTGCAGCGCGGCACGGCCCTCGGTCACGTTGACCGTTTCACCGCGGAACAGGCGCTGGAACCCGCCGGCGACATCGCGCTCGGCAGCCAGCTGCAGCAGTGCGCCCAAGGCCGCGCGGTCGTACTTCTGCCGCGCGAAATTGACATACAACGGACCGACCCGCACGCCCAGCGATTGTGCGCGGCCCGGTTCGGCGGCGATCAACGAAGGGATGCTCGCGCCGCGCAGGCGCTGGGCATGGGAATGAAGCGGGTCGAATCCGTTGTGTTGTGTCATGCGGCCTGTGTCGGGATCGGGTCGTTGGTGGGGGAGATCTGGTTCTTGCCGTCCACATATACCAACTTCGGCTTGAAGCTGTCAGCTTCTTCTTCGCTCATGCTGGCGAAGGCGGCGATGATGATGATGTCGCCCACCTGCACGTGGCGCGCGGCGCCGCCGTTGAGCGACACCACGCCGCTGCCGGCTTCGGCGCGGATGGCATAGGTGGAGAAACGCGCACCGTTGGTCACGTCCCAGATGTGCACCTGCTCGAACTCGCGGATGCCGGTCGCGGCCAGCAGGTTGTCATCGATGGCGATGGACCCTTCGTAGTTCAGCTCGGAGTGAGTGACGGTGGCGCGGTGGATCTTGGTCTTCAGCAGGGACAGGTGCATGGCAACGGGACAACGGTAAAGGAAAGGGAAATTCTAGCACCCGGGGGGCGGGCGGCAGGGCGCGCGGCGCCGGTCGCGGGAGGGGGCTGCCCACCGTTCAGCATCTTCAGGCCGCCCCGCCGCCCCGGTAGAGCCACCCCATGGGTGGCTGCACGTCCGGCATCGCCCGGCAGCCACCCATGGGGTGGCCCTACCCGGCGGGGCGCAGCCCTCAGAACTCCAGGTTGTCGATCAACCGGGTGTTGCCGATCCGGGCGGCGATCAAGGCCACGCGGGTGCCGTCGTTGGCATCGGCCGGCTCGGACAGGTCCGGCAGGCGGACCACCGCGTAGTCGACCTGGAAACCGGCCGCCTGCAGGGCAGCCGCCGCCTCGGCTTCGATCAGGCTGCGGCTCTTGCCGGCGATGAAGCCCTCGCGCATCCCCAGCAGCACCTGGTGGATGGTGGTGGAGACCGGGCGCTGCTCGGCGTTGAGGTACTGGTTGCGCGAGCTCATCGCCAGGCCGTCGTCTTCGCGCACGATGTCGCCGCCGACGATCTGGATCGGGAAGGCCAGGTCTTCCACCATCTGGCGGATCACCGCCAGCTGCTGGTAGTCCTTCTTGCCGAAGGCGGCGACGTCCGGCTGGACCTGGTTGAACAGGCGCGAGACCACGGTGCAGACGCCATCGAAATGGCCCGGGCGGTGCGCCCCTTCGAGCAGGCCGCTGATGCCCGGCACGTTGACGCTGGCCGCCAGCTCGACGCCGAACGGGTACATCGATTCAACGGTGGGCAACCACAGCACATCGCAGCCGGCCTGCTCCAGGCCGGTGGTATCGGCTTCGGGCGTACGCGGGTAGCGGGTGAAGTCCTCGTTCGGGCCGAACTGGGTCGGGTTGACGAAGACGCTGGAGACCACGCGGTCGGCGTACTGCCGCGCCAGCGTGACCAGCGAATAATGCCCTGCATGCAGGTTGCCCATGGTCGGGACCAGCGCGACGCGCAGGCCCTCGCGCTTCCAGCCGTTGACGACGGCGCGCAGACGGGACAGTTCGGTGACGGTTTCGATCATGAGGCGTAGGCGTGTTCTGCGTCGGGGAAGGAGCCGTCGCGCACGGCGTCGGCGTAGGCACGGACCGCACCGGCAACCGACCCGCCTTCGGCAAGGAAATCCTTGACGAACTTGGGACGGCGATGGCCGCTGTCCAGACCGAGGAAATCATGCAATACCAGTACCTGGCCATCGCACTGCGGGCCGGCGCCGATGCCGATGGTGGGCACGCTGACCTCGGCGGTGACCAGGCCGGCGACCGGCGTGGGCACGCATTCCAGGACGATCAGGCTGGCACCGGCGGCGACCACGGCCTTGGCATCATCGCGCAGCTGCTGGGCGGCGTCGCCACGGCCCTGCACGCGATAACCGCCCAGGCGCAGCACCGACTGCGGGGTCAGGCCCAGGTGCGAGCACACCGGAATCTCCCGCTCGACCAGGTAACGGATGATGTCCAGCTTGAAGCCGGCACCTTCGATCTTGACCATTTCCGCACCGGCCTGCAGCAGGCGCAGCGAGGCGTCCAGCGCGCGCTCGGGGGTGGCATCGGCGCCGAACGGCAGATCGGCCACCAGCAGCGCGCGCTCCAGCACGCGGGCCACGGCGCGGGTGTGGTAGACCATGTCGTCGGTGGTCACCGGCAAGGTCGAGTCGTGCCCCTGCACCACCATGCCCAGGGAGTCGCCGATCAGGATCAGGTCCACGCCATTGGCGTCGAAGCTGCGCGCGAAGCCGGCATCGTATGCGGTCAACATCACCAGCTTCTGCCCCGTGCGCTTGGCCTCCGCCAATGCGGGGACGGTCCAGGGCTTGCTGTCTGCGTGGGTACTCATGAGCTGATAACCGGTGGCGATAAGCCCCGCATTATCCTCCTATTGAAGCGATCCCGCAGGCCTCGACCCGCACCACAGCATCCCGCACGCGGCCGTGACCGGGAATGACGGCCTCCGGCGCGATCTCTGCCAGCGGCAGCAGTGCGAACGCGCGCGCGTGCAGATACGGGTGCGGCACCTGCAGCTGCGGCAGATCGATGACGTCTTCGCCATACAGCAGCACGTCCAGGTCCAACGCGCGAGGGCCCCAGTGCACCGCCGGGTCACGGACACGCCCGAAGCGGCGCTCGATCTCCAGCAAGGCCTCCAGCAGCGCCGGCGCAGGCAGGGTGGTGTCCAGCACGGCGGCGGCGTTGACGAACGCCGGCTGGTCTTCGTTACCCCAGGCCGGCGTGCTGTACAGCTGCGAGCGCGCCTGCAGCGTCGTCTGCGGCAGCGCCGCCAGCGCCTGGAACGCCTCGCGCAGGGTCTGCGCAGCGTCGCCGAGGTTGGCGCCCAGTCCGATACAGGCCAGGGTCACGGCTTACTCGCCTGCCGCTCCACCGGGACGACGACGACGGCGGCGGCGCTTGCGCGGCGCACCGTCTTCGCCCTCGCCGTCGGCCTGGGCGGCATCCAGCGCCGAATCCAGCTCCGTGCCGGACTGCAGCTGCGCTTCGCGCCAGAACGCAACATCGGCTTCGTGCTCGCTGGAGGCGACCTGGCGCAGGACCAGGAAGTCGTAGGCGGCACGGAAGCGCGGATGGGTCAGCGTGCGGATCACCCGCTTGCGCTGGCGCGAACTGAAGCGCCCCTGCAGCAGCCAGATCTCCTGCATCGGCAGCGAGAAGCGGCGCGGCAGCGCGATCGTGGTCAGCTGGTGAAGGGTCACGCGATCAGCGGCGCGGCGCTGGGCTTCTTCCAGCGCGATACCCTGCTTCTGCAGGCTGGCCAGGGCGCGGCAGAAGGCCGGCCACAGCAGCAGCGCGAACAGGAACGACGGCGACACTGGCTCGTCATTGGCCACGCGCAGGTCTGTGTTGTGCAGGCCTTCGATGACCATCCGGCGCAACGCGCCACTGCGGTTGCTGCGCAGCGCTGCGGCGCTTTCCGGGAACATGACGTCGAGCAGGCCATAGCGCTCCAGGCCTTCGAAGCTGGCCACGCCGTGCCCGGACAGGAACAGCTTGAGCACTTCTTCGAACAGGCGCGCCGGGGCGGCCTCGGCCAGGAGGTTGGCCAGGCGCGGCAGCGGCTCGGCGGTCGCCTCTTCGATCTGGAAGCCCAGTTTGGCCGCCAAACGGACCGCGCGCAGCATGCGCACCGGGTCTTCGCGGTAGCGCTGCTCGGGGTCGCCGATCAGCTTCATCAGGCGGGCCTGCACGTCTTCAAAGCCGCCGGTGTAATCGCGCACCGAGAAATCCTCGATCGCGTAGTACAGGGCGTTGCAGGTGAAGTCGCGGCGGATCGCGTCGTCTTCGATGCTGCCGTACACGTTGTCGCGCACGAGCATGCCGTTTTCCATTTCACGGTCGCCGCTGCCATCGTCGATGTTGGCGCGGAAGGTGGCGACCTCGATGATCTCGCGGCCGAACACCACGTGCGCCAGGCGGAAGCGGCGGCCGATCAGCCGGCAGTTGCGGAACAACTGCTTGACCTGCTCGGGCGTCGCGTCGGTGGCAACGTCGAAATCCTTGGGGTGGCCGTTCACCAGCAGATCGCGGACGGCGCCGCCGACCAGGTAACCGGCAAACCCGGAATCACGCAGCCGGTACAGAACGCGCAGGGCGTTGGGGCTGATGTCCTTGCGGGAGATGTTGTGCTGATCGCGCGGGATCACGCGCAGGCTGAACGGTGATGTAGCAGAGGAATTGATGTTGGCGCTTCCGGTTGAGTTTTCGGGATTGCCCAATGGCATCTAGGTCCATATACTAGCGCGCTGCGCAGTTCGCGACAAAGCCTGCTCCCTTCGTCTAGAGGTTAGGACGTGGCCCTCTCAAGGCTAAAACAGGGGTTCGAGTCCCCTAGGGAGCACCAGTCGCGGTGCAGATAGCCAAAAACCCCGCCACGGCGGGGTTTTTTGCGTTCAGGGTCCCGGCGGCGGCGTGCACCGTGGCAGACATCGGCCGGGGAGCACCCTCCCCGGCCAGGCTTCCTGACGCTTCCGGCCACCTCCGAAGGGGTTCAGCCTTCCATCTGCTCCAGTTCCTTGCCCTTGGTCTCCTTCACAAAGCGCAGTACGAAGAACACCGAGATCACCGCCGCGACCGTATAGATGCCGTAGGCCCCGGCCAGGCCGATGCTGCCCAGCAGGATCGGGAAGGACACGGTGATCGCGAAATTGGAGGTCCACTGCGCGGCACCGGCCACCGCCAGCCCCGAACCACGGATCTGGTTGGGGAACATCTCGCCCAGCATCACCCACATGACCGGGCCCCAGGACATGTTGAAGAAGATCACGTATACATTGGCCGCCACCAGCGCCAGCACGCCCATGTTGTCGGTCAGCTGCAGCTTGCCGGCGGTATCCAGCGAGCCGCTGGCAAAGGCGATGGTAACCAGCGCCAGGGAGATCGCCATGCCGACCGAGCCCACCCACAACAAAGGCTTGCGGCCGATGCGATCGATCAGGACCACGGTGATCAGGCAGGCGCCGATGCTGAGCGCGCCGGACAGCACATTGATCAGCAGCGCGTCATTCTCCGAGAAGCCCACCGCCTGCCACAGCACCGCGCCGTAGTAGAAGACGACATTGATGCCGACCAGCTGCTGGAACACGGCCAGGCCGATACCGATCCAGACGATCGGGCGCAGCTTGCCGGTGGTCCTGCTGATCAGGTCAGAGAAGGTTGGCCGGTGCTGGTCCTGGGACAGCGAGCCTTCGATCTCGGTGATCTTGGCCTGCGCCTCGGCCGGTCCATACAGGCGGGTCAGCACCGCCAGCGCCTGGTCACGGCGCCCTTTGACCACCAGAAAGCGCGGGCTCTCCGGGATCACCAGCAGCAGGCCCAGGAACAGCAGCGAGGGAATGGCCTGCATCCAGAACATCCAGCGCCATGCCGCCTGGCCCAGCCAGAGTTCCTGGGTGGAGGCCCCGGCCGCCTTGGCCAGCAGGTAGTTGCTCAGGAAGGCACAGAACAGGCCGCTGATGATCGCGATCTGCTGCACCGTGGCCAGCCGCCCGCGGTAACGGGCCGATGCCACCTCGGCGATGTAGGCCGGCGACATCACGCTGGCCGCGCCGACCGCGAAGCCGCCGATCACCCGGGCGATGATGAACATCGTGGAGCTGTGCGCCGCGCCCGCGCCAAGCGCGGAGAACAGGAACATCACCGCGGCGATGATCAGTACCCCCCGGCGGCCGAGCCGGTCGCCGAGGCGCCCGGCGAAAAACGCACCGATGGCGCAACCGAGCAGCATCGAGGCGACCTCGAAACCGATCCCGGCCGAACTGGACTGGAAGGTGTCCTTGAGGCCATCGACGGTGCCATTGATCACGCCGCTGTCGAACCCGAACAGGAAGCCACCGATGGTGGCCACGCAGCTGATCAGGACGATGAAGCCGGTGTTCTCGCCGCTGCCGGCGCGGGTACTGGTGAGCGAAGCACTGGACATGGTGATACCTGGGTCGGAAGGGGACGGCGGGTCAGCGCAGCAGGTACTGGTTGATCAGGTTCTCATACCTTTCCTGGCGGCCGCTGCGCTGCTGCGGTTCCCCCTGGGCCAGCGCCAGGCTGCGCAGCGCATCCAGACTGCTGCGACCGGCAGCGAACTCGGCACCGGCGCCGCTGCTGAAGCTGGCGTAGCGATCCTGGCGCCAGCCTTCCAGCGGCGAGGTCTCGATCAGGGCATGCGCCACCTCCAGGCCGCGTGCGAACGCATCCATGCCGCCGATGTGGGCCTCGAACAGATCTTCCGGCGCGGACGACTCGCGCCGCACCTTGGCATCGAAGTTGAACCCGCCCGGGGCCAGGCCACCCTGGCGCAGCACGACCAGCATCGCCCCGACGGTGTCGTACAGGTCGGTCGGGAACTGATCGGTGTCCCAGCCGTTCTGTGGGTTGCCGCGGTTGGCGTCGATGCTGCCGAGCAGGCCGGCATCGGAGGCGACCTGCAGGTCATGGGCGAAGGTATGCCCGGACAACGTGGCATGGTTGGCCTCGATGTTGAGCTTGAAATCCTTGTCCAGGCCGTGCTCGCGCAGGAAGCCGACCACCGTGGCACTATCGAAATCGTACTGGTGGTTCATCGGCTCCATCGGCTTGGGCTCGATCAGGAAATTGCCGGTGAAGCCGATGCTGCGCCCATGGTCACGGGCCAGCGTAAGGAAGCGCGCCATGTTGTCCTTCTCGCGCTTCATGTCCGTGTTGTACAGGCAGGCATAGCCTTCGCGGCCGCCCCAGAACACGTAATTCTCACCGCCCAGGGCCACGGTGGCCTCGAGTGCGGCCTTGACCTGCACCGCGGCGCGGGCAACCACGGCGAAGTCCGGATTGGTCGAGGCACCATTCATGTAGCGCGGGTGCGAGAACAGGTTGGCGGTGCCCCACAGCAGCTTGACCCCGGTCGCCTTCTGGCGCTCGCCGGCAATGCCGACCATGTGCTGCAGGTTGGCCTCGTACTCGGCGATATCGTCGGCGTCCGGCGCCAGATCGATGTCATGGAAGCAGTAGTACGGCACGCCCAGCTTGGTGATGAATTCGAACGCGGCATCGGCCTTGGCTTCCGCGCGCGCCAGCGGGGTATTGCCTGCGTCCCACGGATACACCCGGGTGCCCGGGCCGAACGGGTCATGCCCGCTCGCGCAGAAGCTGTGCCAGTACGCCACCGCGAAGCGCAGGTGCTCGGCCATGGTCTTGCCGCCCACGCGCTTGTCCGCGTCGTACACCTTGTAGGCCAGCGGATTGTCCGAGTCGCGTCCCTCGAACGGGATGCGGCCGATGCCGGGGAAGTATTCCTTTGCGCCGATGTAAACGGAGGTGCTCATTGCTCGGATCCTTGCGGTGGTGACGGGTCGGTGCGCAGCAGCGGACCAACCTCGGAAAGATGGTGGAGGAAACGCCGGTAGTGTTCTGCGTAACGCGGCACAGTGTGCGGATCCGGGGTGGCCGACAGCGCCGCATCGAAACGCACATGCGCATCGACGGTTGCGGCCAGGCTGTCGCTTCCGCCCTGCCCGTGCTGCGAGGCCCACAGCGCCTGCAGCGCCGCGCCGAAGGCCGCGCCTTCAGCCTGGGTGGGCAACTTCACCGGCAGATCGAACACATCGGCGATCAATTGCCGCCATGCCGCACTGTTGCTGCCGCCGCCGGTGAGCAGCACGGTGTCGAAGGACAGGCCCGCGCTGGTGAAGGCGTCATAGCCGTTGCGCAGGCTGTAGGTGGCGCCTTCCATCGCGGCCCGATAGAAGTGCGCCGGCGTGGTGTTGTGCAGGTCCATGCCGTGCAGGCAGGCGCGCGCGTTGGGCAGGTCGGGGGTGCGCTCGCCGTTGAAGTACGGCAGCATCACCAGCCCGCCGGCGCCGGGTTCGGTCTGCGCCATCAGCGCCTCGCCACCGCCGCGCGGGAGGTCGAACAGCGTCGCCATGCGCTCGGTGGCGACGGTGCAGTTCATGGTGCAGATCAGCGGCAACCAACCGCCACTGGAGGAGCAGAACGCAGCCCAGCGTCCGGCGTCGTCGACCACCGGGTGGTCGGCATACGCGAACAGCGTGCCGGACGTGCCCAGGCTCATGGTCAGCCGCCCTGCTGCAACATTGCCGGTGCCCAGCGCCGCCATCATGTTGTCGCCGCCCCCGGTGGAGACCTGCACGTCGGCCGGCAGACCCAGCAGTGCGGCGATCCGCGGCGCCAGGGGGAAGGTCGTTTCCAGAGGAACCAGCGGCGACAGCAGCGCGGCCAGGTCGCGCTGCGGGTCGATCGCCTGCAGCAGTTCGGGTGACCAGCGCCGCTGGCGCACGTCCAGCCAGCCGGTGCCGGATGCATCACCGTACTCGGCGTAACGCTGCCCGGTCAGCCAGAAGTTGATGTAGTCGTGCGGCAGCAGGATGCCGTCCAGTTCCGCATAGGCCTGCGCACGATGGCGGCGCGTCCAGGGCAGCTTGGAGGCGGTGTAACCGGCGAGGATGGGATTGCCGGCCAGCGCGATGCAGGCGGCGGTGCCGCCCACGGCCGCCATGATCGGCTCGCAGTCCGCCGCGGTACTGGTATCGCACCACAGCTTCACCGGGGCGATCACCTCGCCACGTGCGTTGATCGGGACGAAGCCGTGCTGCTGGCCGGAAACGCCGATCGCCCGGATGCGGCCACGCTGCGCGGCCGTGAGCTCGGCGAAGCAGGCGATGATGCCATCGATCCACCACTGCGCCTGCTGCTCGCGGGTGCCATCGTCGTGGCTGACCAGCTGCATCGGCCGGGCGACCGTGGCCACCACCTCGCCCAGCGCCGGGTCATAGGCCAGCAGCTTGACGCTCTGGGTGCCGACATCCAGCCCTGCATACAGACTCATTGCTTCACCAGTTGATTGCCGCGCAGGCCGATGCGCTGCTGGCCGCCGGCGCGCAGCGCCACGGTCAGCGTGCTGTCGCCATGCACGAGTTGATAGGTGCCCCCGCGCTCACTGCGCAGCAGGGCCGATTGCAGCCGGCCATCGCGCCAGTGCAGGTCCACGCCGGCCGCGTTGCGCACGCGCAGGCCACGCACCTGGCCGTCGGGCCAGGCCTGCGGCAAGGCAGGCAGCAGGAAGATCGACCCGCCCCAGCTCTGCAGCAGCATTTCGGTGATGCCCGCCGTGCCGCCGAAATTGCCGTCGATCTGGAACGGCGGATGCGCGTCGAACAGGTTCGGGTAGGTGCGCTCGGGCGAGAGCAGCATCTTCAGGATCTGCAGCGCGTGCTCGCCGTCGCCCAGCCGCGCCCACAGGTTGAGCCGCCAGCCGATGCCCCAGCCCGTCGCCTCGTCGCCGCGGATCTGCAGCGAACGCTTGGCCGCAGCCGCCAGTGCGGGGGTGTCGCGGATGTTGATCTGGCTGGAAGGGTGCAGCGCATACAGATGCGAGACATGCCGGTGGTGCATTTCCGGCGCCTCCATGTCCCAGTCCTGCTGCCACTCCTGCAGCTGCCCGGCCTTGCCGATCCGATCGGCAGGCAACTGCGCGCGCAGCGTCTTCAACTGCGCAGCGAAGGCCGTATCAACACCGAGGGCTGCACTGATCTGGATGCACTGCGCGAACAGATCGCGCAGCAGCTGCGCGTCCATCGCCGGGCCGGCGCATATCGCCGCCCCGAACGGATGCTGGTTCTCAGGCGAGATCGAGGGATTGGTGACCATCGCGCCGGTGTTCGGGTCGCGCTGCAGGGTGGCCACGAAAAACTCGGCCGCACCCTTGAACAGCGGATGGATCCGGCGCAGATAGGCTGGATCGCGGCCGTAATCCCAGCGGTCCCACAGCTGCTGCAGCAGCCAGACACCGCCCATCGGCCACAGGCTCCACTGCGCGCCGTCGATCGGGCCCGCCTGGCGCCACAGGTCGGTATTGTTGTGCACCACCCAGCCCGGGGCATCGTAGATGCGCCGCGCCGTGACCGCGCCGGTGCGGGCCAGGTCGAACAGCATCTCCTCCAGCGGCTGCACGCATTCGTGCAGCGCATTGGTCTCGCTGGGCCAGTAGTTCATTTCGGTATTGATGTTGATCGTGTACTTGCTCTCCCACGGCGGTGCCATGAGGTCGTTCCACACGCCCTGCAGGTTGGCCGGCTGCGAGCCGGGCCGCGAACTGCAGATCAACAGGTAGCGCCCATACTGGTGATACAGCGCCGCCAGCGCCGGATCGTTGCCGCTGGCGAAGGCCTGCACGCGCTGATCGGTCGGCAGCTGCGCGGCCGGCGTGCTGCCCAGATCGATCGACACGCGCCGGAACAGCGCCTGGTGCGCGGCCAGATGGCGCGCCAGCAGCGCCGGATAATCATGGGCATCAGCCTGCGACTGGTGCGCCGCGGTGAGCGCCTGCGGATCCCCACTGACGTCGTCGAAACGGCGGAAGCTGGTGGCGGCCGTCAGCACCAGCACCAGTTCGTCGGCACCTTCCACCTGCAGGCGATCGCGTGCGACCCGCAGCGTGCCACCGCGCAGTCGCGGCTGCACCCGCAGCGCAAAACGCAGCTTGCCTTCAATACCGGCGAAGCCCGCATTGTGCCCGTGGAACAGCAGACCGCCCTCGTCGGCGGCTACCTCGCCCGCCTGCGGGCTGTCCACGCCCAGCCGCAGCGAGACCCGGCCCGGCAGGTCGGCGCTGAGCCGCACCACGATGCACTGGTCCGGTTCGGACACGAACACCTCGCGCCGGTGCCAGGCGCCGCCGCTGCGGAATTCGGTGGTCGCCACGGCCGTGTCCAGATCCAGCGACCGGCGATACCCGTCGATATGGTCGGCACGGTCGAAATCCAGCAGCAGATCGGCCAGCGGCTGATACGGCATCTGCTTGGCAGGCCGCGACAGCAGCTTGGCGTCGGCCAATGCTTCGGCCTCGGCGTAACGCCCGGCGAAGACCAGCGCGCGCACCTCCGGCAGGGCTGCCAGGGCCTCCGGACTGGTCGCATCGTAGGGCCCCCCGGCATACAGGGTGTCCTCGTTGAGGCCGATCCGTTCGTGCGCGACTCCGCCCCAGACCATCGCGCCCAATCGACCGTTCCCGGTCGGCAGCGCCTGCACCCACTCGGTGGCGGGCGCGCGGTACCAGAGCTGCAGGGCGTCGCCTGTCGCCCCAGCGGCGTCGCCCCGCGCTGCAGCCCCTGGCACCGCACCGGCCTGCGCCGACCACCCGGTCGCGGACAGGGTCAGCCCGGCCCCGAGCGCTTTGAACAGACCGCGACGGCTCAGTTCCACAGCATCACCCTGCTCTGCATTGGCTTGCCCGCGCTGCCTGCTGCCACTTCAACGCCCTCCAAGGCGAAATGTCCACCGGTAGTCATCCGCATCGTAGGCGATCAGCGCGCGGCTGCCATCTTGCGCTGCGGCACGACCACCGCCTTGCCGTCGTAGCGCACGGTCTGGTCGATGGCCGGGGCCAGCGCACCGGCATCGGCACGTAGTCCATCCACGAAGCGGACCTGGATCGTGCGCTGCGCCTGCATGCCCTTCCACTGGCCTTCGCGCTTGCCGATGCGCAGTTCGCGCGTGGCCTCGTTCCACTGCAGCGGGATACGGCTGAACTGCCCCTTCTCATAGCCATAGCTGCGGCCGTCGTCCTCGTACAGCGAGAAGGCACCGTCCGCACCGGTGTAGACCACCACCGTCAGCGGCGCGTCCGGCTGCTCATCCACGTACTGCTGCACCGGGCCGGTTGGAATGATCGCGCCCGCGCGCACGTACAGCGGGATGCGTTCCAGTGGCGCGGCGGCATCGATGGTCCGGCCACCCTGCAGGCGCTGGCCGGTGTAGTAATCCAGCCAGGTGGTGCCGGCCGGCAGGTACACCTTGCGCGAGGTCGCGCCGAACGTGGTGACCGGGGCGACCAGAAGCGATGGCCCGAACAGGTACTGGTCGTTGATGTCCCGGACCGCCGGATCCGACGGGAAGTCCATCGGCAGGCCGCGCATGATGCTGCCGTCGCGGTGCCACGTGTCCGCGGCCAGGGTGTAGATGTAGGGCAGCAGCGTGTAACGCAGGCGGCTGTAGTACACCATGCTGTCGTAGTACGGCGTGCCTTCCGGCGCGATGTTCCAGATTTCACGGAACGGGTACTGCCCATGCGAGCGGAACAGCGGCACGAACGCACCGAACTGGAACCAGCGGGTATTCAGTTCGCGCCACTCGGGCAGGTGCGCCGGATCCTCTTCGGAATACCGCTTCTCGGTGGAGAAGCCGCCGATGTCGAAGGTCCAGTTGGGCAGGCCGGACATGGCGGTATTCACGCCGGCCGAGACCTGTTCGAGCATGTCATCCCAGCGCGACACGATATCCCCGCTCCACACCGCCACGGCGTTGCGCTGGGTGCCGGCATAGCCCTTGCGCGAGAGGATGAAGACACGCTGGCCATCGGCGGCGCGATCCCCTTCATACACGCCCTGGGTGTGGGGCAGCGGATACGAATTGAAGAACTCGGTGGACGGGCCAAGCGCGGTCGGCGTGGTACGTGCCTTGCGCTCACCGATATCCAGATTGGAGTGCACGTCCGGTTCGTCGGCGTCCATCCACCAGGCATCGAAGCCCTTGCTGTTCAACTTCTCGTTGATCTGGCGCCAGTAGATCTGCTGCGCCTTGGCCGCATACGGATCATAGAACGAGTTCTTGTAGCCCTTGCCGATCCAGTCCAGCTCGCCCACCTCGACGTTGCGCTGGTACATGAAGCCGGCCGCGTCCAGTTCCTTGTAGTTGGCCGTGGTCGGGTAGAACTTCGGCCACACCGAAATCATGACCTGCGCGTGCTGGTCATGGATGTGCTTGACCATGCCATCCGGATCGGGGAAGTGGGTGGCGTCGAAGTCGTGCGAGCCCCAGGCATCCTCCGGCCAGTACGACCAGTCCAGTACGATGTTGTCGATCGGCAGCTTGCGGCGGCGGTACTCGTCCAGCACGCCGAGGAGTTCATCCTGGCTCTTGTAACGCTCGCGGCTCTGCCAGAAGCCGTACGCCCACTTGGGCAGCATCACGGCCTTGCCGGTGAGTTCGCGATAGCCGGCGATCACCTGATCGGCGTTGCCGCCGGCGACCACGTAGTAGTCGACCATCTGCCCGGCTTCGGACCACAGCGAGAGATCGGCCGCTTCGGCCTGCGGCAGCGGATCACGGTGCAGCAGCGCGATGTAGCTGGGGTCGATCAGGTCCCACTCGACCTTGATCTGGTGGCGGGTGCCGGGCGTGAGTTCGAGCGCGAACTCGTGATGCCACGGGTTCCAGTTCTGGCGCCAGCGATCGATCACCAGCTTGCCGTCCACATACAGCTTGATGTATTCGCTGCCGTACAGGGAGAAGGTATGGCGACCGGCGGTCTTCGCCTCGATCGCACCGTCCCAGACCACCTGCGAGCGCCCACCCGCAGCCGCGTTCCTGCCCTTGGCCGGGAACGCGGTGAGGTCCTTGATGTACTGGTAGTTCACCTCCGGCTCGCGACGCTCGACGCGGGTCTTGCCATCGACGATGTAGCGGGCGGTCAAGGCGCCGGCCTTGCCCTTGGCATCGAACACCTGAAGGGAAGACTGCAGCGGCTGCAGCCCACGCGGGTCACCCAGCCGGGTGATCGCATTGTTGTCCCAGAGCAGACCGTAATTGCGGCTGGAGACGATGAACGGCACCGCCATGTCGATGTTGCCCTGGAGCAGCTCGACGTCGCGCCCCTTCTGGTTCATCCAGCCCTGCTGGTGCTGGCCGAACCCGTAGATCGCCTCATCGCTGGGCGACTCGAAGCGCTGGCGCACGCTGTAGTACGCCTTGCCTTCCACGCTGAGCGGGCTGAAGCTGCGGCCACCGGCGCGCTCGGCCAGCAGCGGCTTGCCTTCGGCATCGCGGAAGCTGACATGGCCATCGGCTTCGGAGATCTCCGCGCTGATGCCGGCGGCAACCAGGCGCACGTTGCCGCCGCCCTGCTCCACCGTGAAGCGCGGCTTCCCCTGCACGGGGACACGCATCAGGCTGGGGGTGCGCTTGAAGTCGCCGTCCGGATCGGCGCTGACCCGCACGATGTTGTCGTCCACCAGTTCCAGCCGGACCTGGGCCGCGCCGGCCTGGGCCGGCACCACCACCACACCGTTGTCCAGCACGCGATGGCTCTGGGCCATCGCCGGTGACGCCAGCAATGCCAGCAGCGGCACGCTCAGTACGCTCATGTAACGCATTCAGTGCTCCCTTCTCATTCGTTGCGCGGGTGCGGGCACCCCCGGTTCAATACGTCGCCAGCGTGACCTTGAGCAGCTGCGGCGCAGTGGTGAAGTTCAAGCCGTAATCGGTCTGGTCGCCGTTCCAGTTGCGCTGGAACTGCCACTGGCCATCCTTGTAGAACCCCTCCTCGACACGATCGAGCACCATGTTCGCGGTGGCCTCTCCGGCCGGGTGCAGGGTGACCCGCGCGTGCTGGGCGGTGATCAGGAATTCGTCCGGGCCAAGTTCGGCGATCAGCGCACTGCCGATCGGCTCGGGATGGCCCGGCGGCTGGCCCTGGAACCAGAACTGCGGCACGCCATAGGTGACGGTGGCGCGCCAGCGCGCATTGAGCGGCACGTCCTGCACGGCCTGGCCGGCTTCTTCGGCCACGCCATGCAGCTTGCCTTCGGCCGAGGCCTTGGCGAACTGGCGCATGCCCAGGCTGACCAGCTGGAAGCCCGTAGCGAACGGCGCCAGCGTTGCCTCGTCCACCTTCTTCGCGCCCAGCGGATAGTTGCTGTAGTGGCTGAAATCGATGCCGAACGTGGACCAGCCGATGCCGTCATGGCCCAGCGTCGGGAACAGGTAGCGTGCATACGGTGGCGCGTTGCCGGTCTCGGCGACGAACAGCGCATTGTCCGGCCGCGCATAGCGCGCCAGCACCGTGGTGTACATGCGGTACTCGGGCATGTAGATGTCCGGGGCCAGGAAATCGATATGGGGCCCGGCGGCCTTCCACACATCCAGCACGTTGTCGGTCGGGCCACCACTGGCGTACTGGCCCGGCTGCCCGGGATTGAACGGCCCGCGCAGCGCGCCGTTGACGTACATCGGCAACGGATACACCGCCTTGCCTGCTTCAGTGACCTGATCGATGAAGCGCCCGATCGACCAGGCATGGAAGAACTCATCGGCATCGGCACCGAACACCTGTGCCCAGGTGCCGGGTGACTTGCCGAGCTTCTGCAGCAGTTCGGCCGGCACCGGGCCGTCGAACAGTTGCTGCGCCATCGGCGAGAAATCGCGGACGCTGCCATAGGTGCCCGGCTCGTTCTCCGGCTGCACCATGATCACCGTGCGCTGTGGATCGGCCGCCTTGAGATGCTGCATGAAGGCAACGAAGGCCCTGCGATCCGCCTCCAGCGTGGCCGGGGCGTGCGGCGACAGCGAACCGATGCTGCGCCCGTCGCGGGTGATCACGCGCGGGAAGCGGGTGTTATCGGTCTTCACCCAGCGCGGCGCGTAGGCCGGGCCGTTGTTCTTCCAGGTGGCAAACCACAGCAGTACCAAGCGCACGTCATGTTCACGCGCCTGCTGCAGCAGCGTATCGACGAAGGTGAAATCGAACTTGCCTTCCTCCGGCTCGATCTGTTCCCAGGCGATCGGCACCTGCACCGTATTGGCACCGATGATCTTCACCGCCGGCCACACTGCCTCCAGCGCTGCGGCGTAGTTGCTGGAGTTGTTGACCTGCGCGCCCAGCACCAGGAAGGGCTCACCATCGACCAGCAGCGCATGCCTGCCATCCTTGCTGGTGAACTGCGGGATCGGCGCCTGCCTGGCGTCATCGTTCGTCGCCGGTTTGCCTGTCGCGGAAGGCTGTGCAGCCGTGGCGCCATCGGCCGGTGTCGGCGTCGGTGCCTGCTCACAGGCGGCCAGCAGACAAAACAAGGCGGCCGGCAGCAGCAGGCGGCGCGGGAACAGCGGAAGCGGGTATGTGGTCGGAGACATGCACGGGGTCCTTGTGGTCACCAGGTATCGCTGCGGAACGGCGACGCCGGCAGCTGTTGCGAATTGATCAGGTTGGCGTCGGCGGGGTTCTCCCGCCAGGCATAGCGCACTGCCACCGGCGTGGCGACCGCCTCGCTGTGGACAATCACGCGATCACCATCGATTCGCGCCTGTGCAGGGTGGAACCGGCGGTCGGCACCGGCCACGGTGAAACCCTGTACCTGCATCCCACCGCCGCGCACCGCCAGCACACTGCCCATCGGACCGAAGGTGATGACGGCCTGGCCGCGATCGAAGCGGACGTCGCGCTGCACCGGACCGCTGTACGTCAGCGTTTCGCCATACGCCGCGTGCCGGGCGGCCAGCGCCAGGCGTGCGCCGACATCGCGCTTGTTGCGCGGATGGATATCCGTCGCATTGCCCAGGTCGATGCTCACCACCTGCGCGGTATGCGGCAGCGACAGCGCCGCCGACTGCGACTCGCGCAGCAACGCCCACGGGCTCTGCTCACCGTGATCGGCGCCCGCGCCGAAGCTGGCCAGCTGCACCCAGACAAACGGCAGCGCCGGTGCGTTCCAGTCCTGCCGCCACTGCTGGATCAAGGCCTTGAACTGATCCCGATAGGCCAGCGCTCCGGCATCGGTGGCATTGCTCTCGCCCTGGTACCAGATCACCCCCTTGATCGGGAATGGCGGCAACGGGTGGATCATGCGGTTGTACAGCAGCGTCGGGATCTGGTTCTTGTCATCGTCCAGGGCGACCGTCACCTTGCCGGGACGGAAACGCCAGCCTTGCAGCTGCACCTGGCTGCCATCGGCCAGGCGCACGAACAGTTCGGACGGCTCACCGTGGATGCCACCACCACCGCCCAGGTCCTCCACTCGCACCGCGACCACGTTGCGGCCGGCCTGCAGTTGGCCGGCGGGCAGCGGATACACACGCGGTGTGTTCCAGGCCATCGTCGTCGCGCCGACCTGCACGCCATTGACGAAGGTGCGGTCCGCGTCATCGATCCGTCCGACTCCAAGGGTGCCGGCCTGCGCAGCCTGTGCCGCGCTCAAGGTGAACTCGGCACGGTACCAGCCGATCCCGTCCATGCCGGCATAGCCGCCGGTTTCCCATAGCCCCGGGAGCGTGGCGGCTTCCCAATCGCGGTCGTCGAACCGGGCTGCGGCCCACTGCGGCTGCTCGTCAAAGGTGTGCCACTGCGCAAGGCGTTGGCGCACCTTGGCCAGGGTGCGTGCATCCGTCTCGCGTTGCGCCTGCATGCGCGTGGCCAGCGCGCCTGCATCAATGTCCTGCAGCGCGGCGGCCATCCAGGCTTCGATGGTGCTGCCGCCCCAGGTGCTGTCGATGATGCCGATCGGCACCCCGGCGTGCTGCCGCAGCTCGCGCGCGAAGTAGTACGCGACCGCGGAGAAGCTCCCCGCGTTGGCGGGGGACGCCGGCAGCCAGCGGCCACCGGCCAGTGTGGTTTCCGGCTGCCCGGACCAGGATTTGGGAATCTTGAAATGACGCAGCTGCGCGTCGCTCGCAGCGGCGACGGCCGCCGCCGCGTCCTGCGTATCGTGCAGCGGCCATTCCATGTTGGACTGACCGCTGGCCAGCCAGACATCGCCGAACAGGACATCGCGCACCTGCAGCGCGCGCCCGTCGCCCGTGATCTCCAGCTGGAATGGGCCACCGGCCGCGTGCGGCGGCAGCACGACCTTCCAGCTACCGTCCGTACCGACCGTGGTACTGGCACGTTCGCCGTCGATGCCGACCTGCAGGCGTGCGCCGGGCGTGGCCGTACCCCACACCGGCAGCGGCTGGTCACGCTGCAGCACCATGCCGTCGGCAAACAGCCGGGGCAGGACCGGCTCGGCCTGCACGGCGGCGGTGACCATCCACAGCGATACCGCCAGCGCACACGCTCGTTTCATTGTGGATCTCCATAGACGATGCCGCGCCCACCGGTGGCGAAGTAGACGCGCCCATGCAGGCGCGGATCCCCGGTGACGCGTTGAATCTGACCGAACTGGTGCGCGGCGTCATCGATGCGCAGCCACCGGGCACCGCCATCATCGGAACGGAAGAGCCCATGGACGCCCTCGACGGTGCCCGCAACGAACACGCTGGCAACGTCACGACCCGGGGCACCCTTGCCGACGCCGAGGCTGTGAACCGCATCCACCCCCGCCACGCGCTGCAGATCACCCGCGCGCCAGCGCAGCAGCCCCTGCGGACCGGCACCGACATACACCAGCCCACCCTGCTGTGGATCGGCGCGCAGCTCGGCCGTCAGCACCGGGGCCGGCGCCAGGCGTTCGCGGTCGGCGACGAACGAGGCGCCACCATCGTCGCTGCGCAGCAACGCGCCGCTGGCGGCGTCGTACCCATACCAGTGCGCAGGCGAGCGGGTGTCCGCGACCACCACGGCAGTGTTGGGCAGGCCGCGCACGGCCTGCCAATGCCGGCCGTGGTCATCGGTGTACCAATGGCTGCCGCGCAGCGTGTGCCACAGCACCCGGCCGCCATCGCTGCCGATGCGGATGCGGCCCGCGCCCTCGCCGTCCGGCGGTTCGCTGACGAACGCCTGCCACGTACGCCCACCATCGTTCGACCAGGCCGCACGGACCTCGTCATGCAGGCGATGGCGCACGGTGCCGCTGCGCACCACGTGGGAAGGTGACTGCGCGGCAGCGTCGATGCTCTCGCTGTTGGTCAGGCGCGGACCGGCGTACTGCAATGGCGACACGGTCAGGTCATCGTGGCGGAAGCCATCGATATCGCCCAGCGCGCTCAGCAGGTGTGCGCCCTGCCCCGGGCTGACCAGGTCCAGCGGGACCGTTTCTTCCAACCCATCATTCTGGAACCACCACTGCACGGGCTGGCCGTGATCGGCCGCGCGGACATCGCGGCTCGCCCACAGGCCGTAGCCGGTGACGAACAGCACCCGGCGCGGATCGAACGGATCGATCTGCACATCGGCGATCCAGTGCGGGGAGGCGTGCGCGGTCCATGGCGCGTTGCCGTGGTCGAACCTCGCGCCCGCGATGACCGGGGTCCAGCTGCGACCGCCATCGGTACTGCGGAAGATATCGTCGTGCGGCCCGAAACGGTTGAAGGTGCTGGCCATCACCACGTCCGGGTTGCCGGCCTCCACCGCGACCGCGCCCCAGCCGAAGCCATCGCCCTGGGTGTCGCTGGACTGCGGCACCGGGCTGATGTCCTGCCACCGAGCCTGCTTGATGTCGAAACGCCACAGCGCCCCGTTGCCCATGCGGTCCGGGCCGGGCAGATCCGCATAGGCGATGTAGAGGCGACCGTCGCTGCCCTGCGCCATGCGGGTGGGACGCAGACCGGTCGGTTGCCCGGGCAGTGGCTGCCAGGCGCGCCCACCATCCGTGGAGCGGAAAATCGCCGGGCCCGTCGTCGTCGATACGCCAGCGTAGATCACGGGTGTAGGGCTGCCAGCGCGGCCACTGCGCGCATCGAACTGCACGAACACGATGCCGATCTGCTGCGTGCCGTTCCAGGCCGGCGCGCTGGCCTGCGCGCTGCGCGCGATCGCCGGGAAGGTCGTCACTTCCTGCCAGTGCGCACCATGGTCGTCACTGCGCCACAGGCCATTGCTGCGTGAGCCGAGCAGAAGAATGCCGCCTTGATGGGGGTCCACGGCCAGTCGCTCGCCATTGCCGCGCGAAAGCTCGTTGCCACCGAGTTTGAAGGGAAGATCGGTGCGCGCGAACGTGGCCCCCCGATCGGACGAACGCAGGATCGCGCCATTGCCCACGCGGGGGTTGGTATAGGTGCCTGCGGCCAGATAGACACGCTGCGGGTCGCGCGGGTCCACGGCCAGGCTTTCGATACCGGTGAGATTGGCATCGTCACGACCGAGCCAGTCGGTCAATGCGCTCCAGCGGCCGCTGGCCTGATCCCAACGGTAGGCACCGCCGACATCGGTGCGCGCGTACAGCAGGTCCGGTTCGGCCGGATGGAAGACCAGCCCGGTCACGAAGCCACCGCCACCGATGGCCACGTTGCGCCACTGGTAGGGCGCCGCGGTGGCGAGAACCGGAAACACGGCCAGCAGCAGCACCAGCCACCCTGCCCGGCAGTGACGCGGGCGGACCGATGCGCGCACGGTCCAGATCAGCCAATCGGCGGGGGTCATGCACGGGCCTCCCGGTGGAGCGGCATGCGGCCCAATGTCCACACGCCTGGAACAGAAGCTGCGGTCCTCCCTGCTTCGTGCTGGGGAGGTGCCACGAAGCAGGAAGGCCCGCAGACGGTCACGCGTTACAGGCTGGCGCGCAGGGTGATGCCGTAGCGACGATCGTTGATCACGAAGTCGCGGTAGCGCGTGGTGTAGCCCAGGTAGCTTTCGTTGCGGGTATCGAGCAGGTTCATGCCGTCCAGCGACACCGACCACACCTCGTTGATGTTGAACCGCAGCGAGGCGTCCAGCTGGCCAAAGCCCTTGTTGTAGACAGGCAGGTTGCCGGTGCCGTTGCCGGCCGTGGTGATCAGCCAGTCGCTGCGCCAGTTGTAGGCCACGCGCGCCTGGAAGCGCGGGACTTCATAGCTGAGGATGACGTTGTAGCTGTTCTTGGAGAGCCCCTCCAGCGGCACCACCAACTGGCTGCCATTGGTATCGGTGGCATTCGGGCTGGGCGCCTTGGAGTCGACATAGGTGTAGTTGGTCTGCAGGCCGAAATGGCTCATCCAGCCCGGCAGGAAGTCGAAGAACTGGGTGTAGCCCACCTCCACGCCCTTGATCTTGCCGTCATCGCCATTCACCGGGCGGGTGATCTCCCAGTTCTCGCCGGCGTAGACCTCGTTGAACACGGCGTTGGCGATGAACCCATCGACCTTCTTGTAGAAGGCGGTGCCGTACATCATCGAGCCTTGGCCGAAGTACCACTCCAGCGACGTATCGAACTGGGTGGCCTCCATCGGCTTGAGGTTGGGATTGCCGGCCGAACCGGTGCGCCGGGTCACGCCACCCCCGGCATCGGCCGCGCTCAGGCTCAGGTTCGGGTTGAGCTTGTCGAAGCCCGGGCGCGAAATGCCCTTGGAGGCGGCAAAGCGCAGCTGCAGCTGGTCGGTGAACATCCAGCGCAGGTTGAGGCTGGGCAGCACATCGGTGTAGGACTGCTCGACATTGACCGGCAGCAGGCCACCGCCTTCGATGTCGGTCCCGGTACGCACGCCGTCGGAGGTCACCTCGGTCCGCACCACGCGCACGCCGATGTTGCCATCGAACGGGACGCCCCAGTCATCCGCACCGAAGCGAAGGACGCCGTACGCGGCGTAGGTCTTTTCGCGCTGGTTGTTGATGTTGTTCGGCGAGAATTCCAGCGGATCGGCACCGAACGCGGCCAGGGTCTGCTCGTAATTCTCCACCGCGGCATCGGAGGCACTCAGGGTCGGCCCGAAGGTGTAGCTTTTGCCGCGGAAGAAGTCGGTGATCGGGTTCGGCACCAGTCCCACGTTCGGGAAATCGGCGAACGGCGCGCCCAGCCACATGAAGCGCCAGACATTGCCCTGGTTCTCGGCCTTGCGGTCGGTGTAGCGCACGCCGGCCTTGAAGCTGCGGGCGAAGCCATCCTCGAACGCCAGGTCCATGTCCGAGCGCCACGCGAACTCGGTGCCCTTGTTGTCGTCCTTGTTGTCCAGGTGGAACTTCCAGCCAACGTAGTTGGCCGGATCGGTGAGGTACCCCTGGTTGCCGACTGCATCGGTCACCGCCAGGTACGGCAGGTCGCCACTGAGGTCGATCGTGTAGAACGGCGTGGCGTTCATGCCGGTGCCCACGATGTAGCGCGTCCCCTTGGTGGTGGCATCGACGTACTGGACATCGGTGCTCAGGGTCAGGCTCGGGCTCACCGTCCACTTCGCGCCGAGCGAGTAGTCGGTGGTGATCGACTTGCGCTGGGTCAGGCTGGTGTTGGAATCGGCCGGGGTATTCTGGAATACGCCACTGACCAGTTCGTTGCGGTCGTTGACCACGATATCGCGCGCGCCCTGCATGGCATCGCCGCCGCTGTAGGCGAAGAAGGAATAGTCCTGCCAGCGGAAATCGTAGTCCGAGCGCAGCACCTGCGCCTGCACCTCGATGTCATCGCGCGGGCGCCACTGCAGCGCCACCGCGCCGGTGCGGCGCTTGCGCTCACCCACGGTGGTGTTGACGCCGGCACCATGCGGGACGAATACCTCGGTCCCTTCGAAGCCGGGCAGGTCCGTCTGCGAATACCAGGGCTCCAGCGAGATCGTGTCCTGGCGGAACGGGCTGGCCTGCTGCGAGTAGTTCACCAGCAGGCCGACTTCGCCGATGCCGGTCTGCCAGCGGTCGCTGAACATGCCCGAGAACGCGGGCTTGCTGTCATCGGCCAGATCGTAATGGTTGTACTGCAGGCTGCCGGCGATTTTGCGGCCCTCGTAATCGAAGGGCAGCCGCGTACGCAGGTCGACGGTGCCACCGAGGCCACCTTCGATCATTTCCGCCGACGGATTCTTGTAGACATTGACGCCACCGAGCAGCTCGGCCGACACATCCTCGAAGCTCAGGCCGCGACCGTCATTGGCGGTGAAGATGTCACGCCCGTTGAGCTCGGTGCGCACCTGGGTCAGGCCACGGATGGCGATCGTGCTGCCCTCGCCGTAGTTGCGGGTGATCTGGATGCCGGAGATGCGCTGCAGTGCCTCGGCGACGTTGTTGTCGGGCAGCTTGCCGATGTCCTCGGCCACGATCGAATCCACGATCTGCTCGGCATTCTGTTTGATCTGCTGGGCACGGGTCACGCTGCTGCGGGTGCCGGTCACCTGGACGGTGTCCAGCTGGGTCGCCGCGGTGGCGTCCTGGATATCACTCTGTTGCGCCATGGCCTGGCCGGCAACCAGCATCGAAACGCAGACCGCCAGCGCGCGGCGGCGCACAGCGGTGGGGGTGCGTGCAGGCACGGATGCGCCTGTCGCCCCACGGCAACAACGTACTGACATGATGTTTCCCTCCCAGGACACATGTGCTGACGGTGGACAGCGCTGCGAAGGCGGCGCTGCCTGTAACAATCAGGTTTTAAGGTGACCCCGACACCGGTGGAACCGACCCGGGGATCATCGCGGCCACCCTCGTGAGGGGTGGTAGCTGGCGGGCAGCTTAGGCAGCGGGAGCCATTCCATGCCAATAAAATATTGGGCCGGATGTATTCCTTCGGAGAATACCATTCACGGTGCCTATACCAGCAGGGGCCCGGCCCGTGTCAGCCGCTCCCGCGGAGCCCCGGATACAGCCAGCGCGCGGTGGTACGCAGGGCCAACAGCATGCGTTCGGCGGCGGGCGGCAGCACGTGGCCGCGCCGGTAGATGATCCCGAACGATTCCATGCGGACGCCCACATCGATCGGCAGCACGGTCAGCAGCTTGGCCTGGATGTAGGGCGCCACCGATTCCACCGGCAGCGCGGCGAGCAGATCGCTGCCGCGCAGCAGGCTGGTCATCACCGGCAATGAACTGGTCTCGATGATGTTCTGCGGGATCGGCAGGCCCTGTTCCAGGAACAGCGCGTCCAGCCGCGCGCGCAGCACGCTGTCGGCCGGGGGCAGGATCCAGCCATGCCGGGCCAGATCGGCATGGTGCAGATCATCGCGGTTGGCCAGCGGATGGCCGGCACGGGCGATCACCGAATGCGGTTCATCGGCCAGCGCTTCGAAGGCCAGGTCCGCCGCACCCTCCGGCCCGAGGATCCGGCCGATCACCAGGTCCAGCTGGCCGTCCAGCAGACGGGCCACCAGGGGCCGGCTGTAGTCCATCTCGACCCGGATCAGGATGTCCGGGAACTCGCGCTTCACCTCGGCGATCGCCTGTGGCACCAGGTTGGTGCCCGGGTTGACCACGGTGCCGATCGACACCTGGCCCCGATGCCCGCTGCGCAGCGCGGCGATCTCCTCCGTGGCCCGCCCGATCTCGGACATTGCCGAGCGTGCGCGCCGGATCAGCACGTGGCCGTACCAGGTCGGCTCCACGCCGCGGGCATGGCGCTCGAACAGTTTCACCCCGAGCATGTCTTCCATCTCCGCCAGCAGCTTGGACGCGGCCGGCTGGGTCATGGCGGCGGCCTCGGCCGCGCGCAGGACCGAACCATGTTCATGCAGGTGCAGCAACAACATCAAATGCCGGGTCTTGAGCCGGGAGGCATTTGTCCAGGGGCCAGGCGCGGTGGTCATCACACATCCGTTCTGCGTTGATCGCCGCATTGAATCACGGTATTCGACGGGGGAATAGATATCCCGAAAAATTTCATTTGATAAGAATACCTTCGCACGCAACCCTGATCGTATGGTTGCGCCGCCCCCGGCTGCCAGCCCGCCAGCGCCCCCCGCGCCCGCCGATTCCTGGAGCTTGCTTTGTCCGTCCCCGCTTTGTCGTACCGTCTGCCGTTGGCTCCCCTGGACACACTGTTCGATGAGTAAACGACTGCAGGACAAGATCGCGCTGGTGACCGGCGCGGCCAGCGGCATCGGTGCGGCCACCGCCGCGCTGTTCGCCGAGCACGGCGCCCGGGTGATCGGACTGGATCTCAATCCACCGCATGCCGTGGATGCCCGGATCGACCATCGCCTGGCCGACATCACCGATGCCGCCGCCGTGCGTGCCCTGGTGGAGGCCATCCGCGCCGAGCATGGGCGCGTGGACGTGCTGGTCAACAATGCCGGGGCCGATGTCTTCGCCGACCCGCTGCAGCTGGAAGACGCACAGTGGGAACGCTGCCTGGACCTCAACCTCAAAGGCGCCTGGAACGTGTGCCGTGCAGTGCTGCCGGCGATGCTGGCGCAGCAGGCCGGTTCCATCGTCAACATCGCCTCGGTGCATGGCCACCGCATCATCCCGCACGCCTTCCCCTACCCGGTCGCCAAGCATGGGCTGATCGGGCTGAGCAAAGCGCTGGGCATCGAGTATGCGGCGCAGGGCATCCGGGTGAACTCGATTTCGCCGGGGCTGATCCTGGTGCCGCGGATCGAAGCCTGGTTCGCCAACAGCGCCGACCCGGCCGCCACGCGCCACGCGCAGGAGCAGCTGCTGCCCTGCAAGCGCATCGGCGAGCCCGGCGAGGTGGCGCATACCGCGCTGTTCCTGGCCAGTGACGAAGCCCGCTTCATCAATGCCACCGACATCCTGATCGACGGTGGCCGTTCCCAGCTTTACCACGAGTAATCATGACCGCACCGACCTTCCATCTGCCGCTTGTCGCGATCCTGCGCGGCATCACCCCCGAAGACACCCTCGCTCACGTCGGCGCACTGGTGGATGCCGGCTTCGATGCGATCGAAGTCCCGCTGAACTCGCCACGCTGGGAAGACAGCATCGCCGGCGCGCAGCGCGCGTTCGGTGCACAGGCCTGGATCGGGGGCGGCACCGTGCTGCGCGAACAGCAGGTGGACGCATTGGTGGAGATCGGCGCACGCTTCATCGTCACCCCCAACACGCGGCCGGCGCTGATCCGCCACGCGGTGGATCGGGGCCTGCAGGTGATGGCCGGGTTCGCCACCGCCAGCGAGGCATTCGATGCGATCGATGCCGGTGCGCAGATGCTCAAGCTGTTCCCAGCGGCCACCTATGGCCCCGGCCACGTGCGCGCCCTGCGCTCGGTCTTGCCGCGCGAGCTGCCGTTGTACGTGGTCGGCGGCGTGACCCCGGACTCCCTCGCCAGCTACCTCGCCGCCGGTGCGGTCGGTGCCGGGATCGGGGGCGATCTCTATCAACCTGCCCAGCCGCTGCAGCGTACCCGCGAGCAGGCCCAGGCGTTCCTCCAGGCCTACCGGACTACGCACGGATGAAGATCACCCGACTGGTTACCTATCACGCCGCACCGCGTTGGCTGTTCCTGAAGATCGAGACCGATGAGGGCATCGTCGGCTGGGGCGAACCCGTGATCGAAGGCCGCGCACGCACGGTGGACGCCGCCGTGCATGAGCTGTCGGCGTATCTGATCGGCAAGGACCCGGCCCGGATCAACGACCTGTGGCAGACGATGTACCGCGGCGGCTTCTACCGCGGCGGCGCGATTTTGATGAGCGCCATCGCCGGCATCGACCAGGCGCTGTGGGACATCAAGGGCAAGGCGCTCGGCGTGCCGGTCTACCAGTTGCTGGGGGGCCTGGTGCGCGATCGGATGAAGACCTACCGCTGGGTGGGCGGCGACCGGCCGGCCGATCTGGTCGAGCAGGTACATCGGTACCGCGCGCTCGGCTTTGATACGTTCAAGTTCAACGGCACCGAAGAGATGCAGCTGCTGGACAGCCCCCGCCGCGTGGATGCCGCCATCGCCAAGGTCGCCGCGCTGCGCGATGCATTCGGCGACAGCATCGATTTCGGCGTGGATTTCCATGGCCGGGTGGGCGCACCGATGGCCCGGGTCCTGCTCAAGGAGCTTGAGCCTTACCGGCCCCTGTTCGTTGAAGAGCCGGTCCTTCCGGAGCAGGCCGAGTACTACCCGCGCCTGGCCGCGGCCACCTCGATTCCACTGGCGGCCGGTGAGCGCATGTACTCGCGCTTCGAATTCAAGCAGGTCCTCGCCAACGGCGGTCTGTCGTTGCTGCAACCGGATCTCTCGCATGCCGGTGGCCTTACCGAGTGCCTGAAGATCGCGGCGATGGCCGAAGCCTACGATGTCGCGCTCGCGCCGCACTGCCCGCTGGGCCCGGTCGCGCTCGCGGCCTGCCTGCAGTTGGATTTCGTCTCGCACAACGCGGTGCTGCAGGAACAGAGCATCGGCATCCACTACAACCAGGGCGCCGATCTGCTCGATTACGTGTTGAACAAGGATGACTTCCACTGCGACCATGGCAGCATCGCCGCCCTGCCCAAACCCGGGCTGGGCGTGGAAATCGATGAGGAGCGCCTGCGCCATGCCCATGAAAACCCGCCTGACTGGCGCAACCCGATCTGGCGCCACAGCGACGGCTCCGTTGCCGAATGGTGAGTGGCGATGAGCGTTGAGCTGGCCCCGGCCACGCTGGTGGTGGACAGCCGCTGCACCCATGGCGAAGGCGTGCTCTGGTGCGAACAGCGGCAGAGCGTGTTGTGGATCGACATCGCCGAGCGCCGGCTGTGGGAGCACCACCCCGCGCGCGGCGCCCGCCGCTACTGGGTGCTGCCTGACCGCCCCGGCTGCATCGGCCTGTTCGACGACGGCACCTTGCTGGTGGCGTTGGTCAGCTCGCTGCACCGCGCAGATCTTGCCAGCGCCACCGACGACACCCTGCCCCTGCAGTGGCTTGCCGATGTGGAGCCCTACAAGCCCTATACCCGCAGCAATGATGGCCGCGCCGATCGTCACGGCAATTTCGTGTTCGGCACCATGAACGAGCACCCCGAGCGCGCTGCCGATGGCCGCTTCTACCAGTACTCCACCCGCCACGGCCTGCGCGAGCTGCCGCTGCCGGGCATCGTGATTTCCAATGCGATCAGCTTCAGCCTGGATGGCCGCACGATGTACTGGTGCGACTCGGTATCGCCGCGGATCATGGCCTGCGATTACGACCCCGAGCAGGCCAGCACCCGTAACGTGCGCGAATTCACCGCCCTGGCCGATACGGCGGCCGAACCGGATGGCTCGGCCGTCGATGCGGCCGGACGGGTATGGAACGCGCAATGGCGCGCGCGCCAGGTCAGCTGCTATGCACCCGATGGCACCCTGCTGCAGGTCCAGCCGGTGCCGGTCAAACACCCCACCTGCGTGGCTTTCGGCGGCAATGACCTGCGTACCTTGTACGTGATCAGCTCGCGGCTGGACCACACGCCGGAGGAATTGGCCGCAAGCACGCACGCCGGCAGCCTGTTCAGCGCGCGCCAGGCGCAGCCTGGCCTGCCCGAGAGCCGGATCCGCGGATGATCGCCGTTGACTGGGGCAGCAGCAGCCTGCGCGGCTACCGGCTGGACCAGCACGGTGCCACCCTTGAGCAGCGCTCCAGTGCGCGCGGAATACTGCACTGCGATGGCAACTACGCCGACGTGCTGGCCGGGCTGGTCGATGGCTGGCCGGACAGCACGATCCTGCTCAGCGGGATGATCGGCAGCCGCAATGGCTGGATCGAGCAGGCCTACCTGCCCTGCCCGGCCGGGCTGGCCGATCTCGCCGCAGCGCTGCAGTTGCATCACGATGCACGGCTGCCTGGCCGTGATCTCTGGTTCGTGCCTGGCGTGGCCGTCCAGGGCGCGGGCGGGACGCCGGATGTGATGCGCGGCGAAGAAACGCAATTATTCGGCCTGGACACCCGCGCAGGCCACGCCCATGTCTGCCTGCCTGGTACGCACAGCAAGTGGGCAACGCTGCACGATGGGGCGATCACCGGTTTTGCGACCGCCATGACCGGCGAGGTGTTCGCGCTGCTGCGCCAGCACAGCCTGCTCGGCCGCCTGATGGACGACGGCGATGGTTTCGATGCCATCGCCTTCGCCCAAGGCGTGCAGCGCAGCGGCGATGCCGGTGGCCTGCTGCACCACCTGTTCGGCGTGCGTGCGTTGGGCCTGTTCGAGCGTCTCGCGCCTTCGGCCGCCCCCTCCTATCTCTCCGGCCTGTTGCTCGGCCATGAAATCCGCGACCTGGCCGCGCCCGGGGCCGAGGTGCACCTGGTGGGCAATACCACGCTGACCACGCGCTATGCCCACGCGCTGAAGGTGCTCGACAGGACCCCCGTCGATGCGCCTGAAAGCCTTGCGGCGCGGGGCCTGTACCGTCTTGCGCGGCAGCGCGGCCTGCTCGGCTGAGCGCACGGCCCCAGCATTCAGGCACAACCTGTTCTAGAATTGGTCGGCTTAACGCCGGATTTCCCCATGCCTTTCGTCGTCACTGAAAACTGCATCAAGTGCAAACACACCGATTGCGTGGAAGTGTGCCCCGTGGATTGCTTCCACGAAGGCCCCAACTTCCTGGTGATCGACCCGGATGAGTGCATCGACTGCACCCTGTGCGAACCGGAGTGCCCGGTCAACGCGATCTTCCCTGAAGACGACGTGCCCGCCGGGCAGGAAGTGTTCGTCGCCCTGAACGCCGAACTGGCCCAGGCCTGGCCGGTGCTTACCGTGCGCAAGGACCCGCCTGCCGATGCCGGCGAATGGGACGGCAAGCCGGACAAGCTGAAGCTGCTGGAACGCTGAGCCTTCCGGCGCTGGCAGCAACAAAAAGGGCGCCGAGGGCGCCCTTTTTGCTTCTCTGACCCGCAGCTTCGGTAGTGCCGGCCGCTGGCGCTTTTACGGAGCCAGCTTCGCCTTCAGCTCACCCAGCAGCTTGGTCGGGGCGGCGGCGGTCGCCGGCAGGCCACGCGGATCCACGGCCGACACATAGGCGCCGGCATCGACGGCCACCACGCGGACCAGGAAGTCGCTGCCTTCGAAGGCCACGTCATAGGAACCCAGCAGCTGTGCCTTGCTGGCGATCTTCACGCCTTCAACGGACTCCAGCGCGGTGCCGACCTTGGCGAACACCTCTTCCTTGGTGCCCGGCACGGTGAACCCGGCATTGTTGGCCGGTGCCTGGGTCGAGGACGGCGCCGGACGCGCAGACTGCGAGGCCAGCGTGGAGCTGGTGGCGGCGGTGGCGGCGGCCTGGCCGGCCGGGACGTTCAGATCCGGCGGCACTTCCAGCGGACGCACTTCCGGGGCCAGGGCGTAGTCGCCCTTGGCACCGCGCTTGAAGCAACCGGTGGTGCCGACGAGGGTGGCGGTAGCCAGGATCGCGAAGGACAGCACGCGGATGGCGGAAACGGATTGACGCATGGGAATCTCCTGGGTGACCACTGTGATCAGTGGTTGGATAGTGCTTCCAGCGCACCGATATCGGTGGCCAGGTGTTCGGCAGCGGCGTGGTGGGCCGCGGACAGGGGCAGCAGCGGCAGGCGCAGGCCGTCACCAATGCCGATCCGGCGCAGCAGGTCCTTCACCGGGATCGGGTTGGACTCCACGCCGCAGAATTCATGGAAGGGCTCCAGACGGGCATCCCACGACTCGGTCGCCTCGCGCTCACCGGCCGCTGCCAGGTCGCACATCCGCCGGTAGGCACCCGGCAAGGCGTTGGAACCGACCGAGATCAGGCCGTCCACGCCGGACAGGATCGAGCGCGCGGCCGTGCCGTCGTCACCACTGAGGATGGCGAAATCCGGCGAACGCAGGGCCAGCAGGGCATGCACGCGGCCGATATCGCCCACCGCTTCCTTGATGCCGACGATGTTCGGGTGGCTGGCCAGCTCGGCCACGGTCGCGGGCAGCATGTCGCAGCCGGTGCGGCCGGGCACGTTGTACAGGATGACCGGCAGGCCGCCCTGGTCGGCCACCGCGCGGTAATGCGCGATCAGGCCTTCCTGGGTGGGGCGCACGTACGGCGGGGTCACCACCAGCGCGTGCGTGGCGCCATTGGCGGCCGCCCGGCGGGTCTGCTCGATCGTTTTGGCCGTCCCGGACAGGCCGGTGCCGGCCAATACCGGGATGCGCCCGGCGACGGTTTTGACCGCACTGCGCAGCAGCTGGTCGTATTCGTCATCGGACAGGGCCGCGGCTTCACCGGTCGAACCGGCCACCACCACCCCGTGAACACCACCCTCCAGTTGCAGATGCAGCAAGCGCTGCCAACCGTCGGGATCCAATGCGCCGTTCGCCTGGAAGGGCGTCGCCAGCGCGGTGATGAGACCGGAAAGGGACAAGGACATCGTGCTCGGAAGAAAGGGGGCACCGTGCCTGCGTAAACGCCGGCCAGATGTACGTTGCATGTTACTTGCGGGTCGAAAGCGCGGGCAAGTATGCTGGACTCCGGCGAACGTGCCGTCGTCCGGCCGTTCAGACTCACCTTGCATCACCCGGAACCATCTTGACCGACACCACGCCGCGGCCTGCGCCGACCGAAAACCACCTCCTGATCAACGCCTATACGACGCATCCGGAGTCCCCCCTGCTGCCTGTGACCCGGCGTATCGCCGACAGTGGCTGCAATCTGGTCGACGCCCGCCTGGCCACGGTCGGGCGCGACGTGTCCGTCACCGCCCTGGCCACCGGCTCGTGGGACTCGGTGGCCAAGCTGGAGGCGATGCTGACCCGGCTGGAGCGTGAGGAAGGCCTGAAGCTGGTCTGGTACCGCACCGGGGCCAAGCAGGCGCAGTCCAACCTGCTGCCCTACATCGTGGAAGTGATCGCCGCCGACAAGCCGGGAATCCTGTTCCAGCTGGCCGATTTCTTCGACCGCCAGGGCATCACCATCGAAAACCTGCAGAGCACGCGTTACCGCGCGATGCAGACCGGTGCGGAAATGTTCTCCGCGCAGGTCACGATCGGTGTGCCGGCCAACATGCACATCGCCGCGCTGCGCGATGATTTCCTCGAGTTCTGCGATCACCTCAACCTCGATGCGATCATGGACCCGATGAAGTTCTGATGTTTCGCGCGCTCGTCACGGGCGCGCGGGGTTTCATGCAGTTGTAGTAGATCTACCCCAGGATCCGGAAAGGAACCCATGAACGACGGCGACACCCTGGACAGCACCACCCTCGCACTGCCGCTGGCCTTGTCCGGCGGCGAGACCACCACCCTCGGCGATCTGGCCGGCCAGTGGCTGGTGCTGTACTTCTACCCCAAGGACAGCACCCCGGGCTGCACCACCGAGGGCATCGATTTCAACGCACTGCTCCCGCAGTTCACCAACGCCGGCGCCCGCGTTTTCGGCGTTTCCCGCGATTCGGTCAAATCCCACGACAACTTCTGCGCCAAGCTGGGCTTCGCCTTCCCGCTGATCAGCGATGGCGATGAAGCGCTGTGCACCGCGTTCGACGTGATCAAGCTGAAGAACATGTACGGCAAGCAGGTGCGCGGCATCGAGCGCAGCACCTTCCTCATTTCGCCGGACAGTCGTATCGTGCAGGCGTGGCGCAAGGTCAAAGTGGCCGGCCACGCAGACACCGTCCTTGAAGCCCTGAAGGCCGCGAAAACCCAGTGATCACCCCGGCACCCCCAATGGCCATCACCCTGCCCCGCAGGTCGTGATGGCTTGTCCCTGTTCTGCCACCAGGAATTGACGATGACCCGAGGCAAGCGCATCTACGTACTGGATACCAACGTGCTCATGCACGATCCGACCGCGCTGTTCAAGTTCGAGGAGCATGATGTCTACCTGCCGATGCAGGTGATCGAAGAGCTGGACAACGGCAAGAAGGGCACCACCGAGGCGAGCCGCAACGCGCGTCAGGTCAGCCGTTTCCTCAATGAGCTGGTGCAGGCCTCGGGCCTGGACAACCTGGCCGATGGCATTCCGCTGCAGCGGCCGAACGGGCTGCAGCTGCGCGGCAAGCAGAGCGTGGGCCTGCTGCGTTTCCAGACCAGCCACTTCGAGGCCGGCAAGAGCTTCGGCGCGGTGATTCCGGACAATGCCATCCTCGGGGCGATCCTGGCCCTGAAGGAGCAGGTGCCCGAGATCCCTGTGGTGTTCGTCTCCAAGGACATCAACCTGCGGATCAAGGCGGCGATCGCCGGCATCGTGTCCGAGGATTACGAAAACGACCGCGCACTCGACGATTTCAGCCTGCTCTACACCGGCGCCACCGAGCTGCCGGAAGACTTCTGGAAGAAGCACACCGACAACCTGCGCAGCTGGAGCGACAAGGGACGCACCAGTTACGAAATCATCGCCAGCGAAGACGAGAACTGGCATCCCAACCAGTACGCCTACCTGCCGGGCGACGATGAAGTCGAACTGCGCGTGGCCAAGGTGGACGGTGAGAAGATCACGCTGTCGCTGGTCAACGATTTCCGCCATGGCAGCCACGCGGTGTGGGGCATCAGCGCGCGCAACCGCGAGCAGAACTTCGCCCTCAACGCGCTGATGGACCCGGAGATCGATTTCGTCACCCTGCTCGGCACTGCCGGTACCGGCAAGACGCTGCTGGCGCTGGCCGCCGGCCTGGCCCAGACCATGGACCAGCAGCGCTACCGCGAGATCATCATGACCCGCGCCACGGTCAGCGTCGGCGAGGACATCGGCTTCCTGCCCGGTACCGAGGAAGAGAAGATGACGCCGTGGATGGGCGCGCTGACCGACAACCTGGAAGTGCTCACGCATACCCAGGAAGGCGGCGCGTGGGGCCGTGCGGCGACCAACGACCTGATCGCCAGCCGGATCAAGATCCGCTCGCTGAACTTCATGCGTGGCCGCACGTTCCTGTCGCGCTATCTGATCCTGGATGAAGCGCAGAACCTCACTCCCAAGCAGATGAAGACCCTGATCACCCGTGCCGGCCCCGGCACCAAGATCGTGTGCCTGGGCAACGTGGAACAGATCGATACCCCGTACCTGACCGAGACCACCTCGGGCCTGACCTACGCGGTGGACCGCTTCAAGAACTGGCCGCACAGCGCGCACATCACGCTGCGCCGTGGCGAGCGTTCGCGCCTGGCCGATTACGCTTCGGAGGTGTTGTGAGCCGTTTCCTGTCCCGTGCGGTCCTGCCGCTGGCGCTTGCTGCGCTGGCGGCCGCCTGCACGCCTGCCAATACACGGCCGGGCGCCAGCGTCCCGACCGCGGTCAAGACCGGCCAGTCCTGGGTGGTGACGCGACCGGTCGTCGCCGCCCAGGTCCTGGATACCTGCTCACGCTCCAGCCCCGGCCGCGAGCCGGGGCGCGTCACCGGCTACTGGGCCCCCAGCCGCCAACAGGTCGAACAGCTGGAAGCCCAGTTGCCGTCGCTGGAGGCGCAGGTGCCCAAGGCGGCCGATTTCGATCGCCAATACGTGGGCATCGAAATGGACGGCCGCCAGCTGATCTATCTCAACGCCTTCCATCTGCCCGACGATGCCGATATCGACCCGGCGCGCGATGCGATCCGGGTCTGCGATGGCGGCGCGCAGTTCTGGGGCGCGGTATTCGATCCGGCCAGCGGCAGTTTCTCCGATGTGCAGTTCAACGGCCCGCCTGCGGGCCGTTGATCGTGCCGTGACCCCCACCACACGCGCCGGATGAGCATCCGGCTGCCCACCTGGGTCTGGATCGGCGCGATCGCGCTGTCCTGCGTGGCCGGAATGGTCAACGTGGTCGGCTTCCTCGGCTTCGAGCACCAGGCGGTCAGCCACATGACCGGCACCACCAGCCAGCTCGGCATGGCGCTGGCCCAGCGCGACTGGCGCGTGGTCGGGCATCTGTGGGGACTGCTGATCGCCTTCTGCGTGGGTGCCACACTCAGCGGCGTGATCATCCAGGACAGCGGCCTGCAGCTGGGCCGCCGCTATGGCGTGGTGCTGGCGCTCGAATCGCTGTTGCTGCTGATCGCGATCCCCTTGTTCAAACAGCAGCAGATCTGGGGCGCGCTCGCGGCGGCGATGGCCTGCGGCCTGCAGAACGCGATGGCGACCACGTTCAGCGGGGCGGTGGTGCGCACCACCCATCTCAGCGGCATGTTCACCGACCTGGGCATCGGCCTGGGTCACCTGTTGCGCGGCCTGCCACTGCCGATCCGGCGGCTGACCCTGAGCGGCCTGATCGTCAGCGGTTTCCTGGCTGGCGGCGTGATCGGCGCCGGGTTGTTCCTGCGCTTCGGTTACGACGCGCTGCTGGCGCCTGCCCTGCTGACCGGCGGCACCGGTCTGGGCTACGTGCTGTACCGGCAGTGGGCGCTGCTGCGGGCGCGCTGACGGCGCGGCAGCAATACGGCGGCAAACATTGCACAATCGAGGCATGACGCCTTCCAGCCCCGTTTCCGCCCTGACCATCGCCGGCTCCGATTCCGGCGGTGGCGCAGGCATCCAGGCCGACCTGAAGGCCTTCGCCGCCCATCGCGTACATGGCCTTTCGGCGATTGCCGCGCTGACCGCACAGAACACCCGCGGCGTCACCGCCGTGCACGTGCCGCCACTGGAGTTCCTGCAGGCGCAGATCGACGCCTGCTTCGCCGATTTCGATATCCATGCGGTGAAGCTGGGCATGCTCGCCAATGCCGAGGTGATCGGCCTGGTGGCCGACGCGCTGGAAAAGCACCGCCCGCCGCATGTCGTGCTGGATCCGGTCATGGTCGCCACCAGCGGTGCCAAACTGCTTGAAGACGCCGCCCTGAAGGCCATGCGCACGCGCCTGGTTCCACTGGCCACGCTGCTCACGCCCAACACGCCGGAAGCCGAGCTGCTGCTCGGCCGCCGCATCGTCACCGCCGAAGACGCTGAAGATGCCGCCGACGCGCTGCTCGAGCTGGGTGCCGGCGCGGTACTGCTCAAGGGCGGCCATCTGGATGAAGGCAGCCGCGTGATCGATCGCTACTTCGACGGCGTCACCCGCGACGAGTTCATCCACGCCCGGTTGCCGGTGGATGCGCACGGCACCGGCTGCACGTTGGCCTCGGCGATCGCCGCGCAGCTGTGCCAGGGGTTGTCGTTGCCGAACGCCTGCGAAGCGGCCATCGACTACGTCGCGCGGGGCCTGCAGAGCGGTTACTACCCGGGCCGCAGCGAGGTGCTGGTGATCGACCACTTCGGCGCGGCACGCCCGGCATGATCGACGCCTCTCCCCTTCCCGTGCAGACCGGCGATGGCCATCGCTTCGAACTGCTGGCACGCGTGCCGACGCAGCCACGCGCACGCCTGCTGTGGTTGCCGGCGCTGGGCGTCGCCGCGCGCCACTACCTGCCCTTCGCCGATGCGCTCGCGGCGCGTGGCATCGCGGTGTACCTGCATGAGTGGCGCGGCAACGGCAGCAGCAGCCTGCGGCCGTCGCGCACGCAGGATTGGGGGTATCGCGAGATCCTCGAACACGACCTGCCGGCCAGCCTGGCCCAGATGCCCGAAGACGCGGTAACGCCCCTGATCATCGGCGGCCACAGCCTCGGCGGTCAGCTGGCCTGCTGCTTCGTCGGGTTGCACCCGCAGCGCTTCGCACGGTTGTGGCTGGTCGCCAGCGGCACGCCGTACTGGCGCACCTTCCCCGCCCCGCGCGGCTGGGCGCTGCCGCTGGTGTACCGCTTCCTGCCCTGGCTGGCACAGCGCCAAGGGGTCCTGCACGGCAAGAAGCTCGGCTTCGGCGGCACGGAAGCGCGCGGCCTGATCCGCGACTGGTCACGCGTAGGCCTCAACAACCACTATGCGGCGGCGGGCATGGCGACCGATCTGGAGGCCGGCATGCGCACCCTGCAGGGCCAGGCCACTGCCGTGGTGATGGATCACGACTGGCTGGCACCGCCTTCCTCGATGCAGGCCCTGCTGGCCAAGATGCCCGGCATGCGTGCGCAGCTCAGCGTGTTGAGTGCGCAGGCGCTGGGCACGCGTGCCGATCACTTCGCCTGGATGAAAACGCCGGAAGCCGTGGTGGAGCGCCTTTTTCATTCATTTGAATGAAGACCTTCACAAAAACCGTTGACGAATGCGACGCCGATCCGCATAATTCCGCTCCTGTTGACGCGCCCGTAGCTCAGTTGGATAGAGTACCTGGCTACGAACCAGGCGGTCGGGAGTTCGAATCTCTCCGGGCGCACCATCAACAGGGTATCGATTTCGCCGTCGGTATCAGTAATGAAAATTCGATGTAAATGCGCCCGTAGCTCAGTTGGATAGAGTACCTGGCTACGAACCAGGCGGTCGGGAGTTCGAATCTCTCCGGGCGCACCATTGCATCGACGAAGACAGCAGCCATCGGTTGCTGTTTTTTTTTGCGTTGTCCCCAACTGTCACCCCTGCGGCGGGGCGTGCGCCTGTGCCGCCTGCATCGCCATCAGGTCGGCTTCACCCGGCAGTTCCGGCGCGGGGCACGCACCACCGGCGTGGTCGTCATGCGCCAGCCAGTCATCCACCACACTGCCCAGCAGATCCACGCGCAGTGGCAGCGTGATGTGGTCTTCGCCACGCAGCTCGATGTAGTGCACGCGCGGGCTGGCGGCCGCCAGGCGGCGCCCCTGCCCGACCGGTACATGCTGATCGTCCTGGCCATGCAACAGCAGCACGCAGGCGCGGCTGTCGGCCAGCGCGCGGGTGACATCGACGCGGTCCAGATCCAGGTCCAGCCGCTGGCTGGCGGCGGCGATCACCTGGTCGATATCCTGACCGCCATAGCGCCAACGTCCGTAGGCGGCCATCGCCTGCGCTTTCCATGCCGTCGGTTGCAGTGACATCAGGTGCGGGATCATGCTGCGGATGGCATCGCCGGCATTGGCGAAAGACTCCATCGCCACCACGCCGGTGACCTGGTCGCCGAGCTTGTCGGCGGTGAACAGCGCAGTGGCAGCGCCATAGGACACCCCGAACAGGTACAACGGCCCGACCACTTCACCACGCGCCTTCAGCGCCGCGATGACATCGACCACGTCGTCCGATTCGAAGGTGCCGTAGCCCGACGGTCCCGCACCCGAATGGCCGTGGTTGCGCAGGTCGATGGTGACCACGCGGTAGCCGGACTGCGCCAGCTGCAGCGACCACGGCAGCATCGCATCACCGTTCATCATCCAGCCGTGCAGCAGCACCACCGTGCCGCGCGGTGCCTGCGCCCGGAACGGGTGCGGCAGGTCCAGCGCCATGCCGGTGCGCAGCGGCTCGCCGTTGTCGTGCTGCTGGGCCAGGTACTGGTAATGCAGCCCGTACTGACCGGGGTCGAACGCACGCCAGAAGATCGGCACGCCCGCGCGCCCGGTCACCCGGCCATGCCGGTTGGGCACGCTCTCCACCGCTTCGGCGATGCGCGGCATGTCCAGCAGCGTGGATACGCCGCCGGGCGCGATCAGGCGATCACTCAACGAGGTCGAGGCAGCGGTGGAGGTCAAGGAAGAGCAGGCAGCCAGCCACAGGCCAGCCCCGGCCAGCAGCAACAGCAGCAAGCGCTTCATGGGCAGAATCGGAAAAACCAGACGAGTCGCGCAGGGTACCGATCACGCAAGCGCCGCTCTATCGCATCCAGATGACCATCCGATGACAGCCAAGCCAACATTCAGCTTGAACGGACGGGCAGCGGCATCGCCGCAGGCCCCTGCCCGGCCTGCGATCAGCCCAGCCAGCCTTCCATGGTGGGCCACCAGCCCGCCAGCACCTCCGGGCGCTGCAGCCGCTCCCGCCACCAGCGCAATGCGGCCCCCTCCTCGCCGGTGCGCCAGGCCAGCCAGAACGTCTCGTCCGGTTTGGGTTCCTCGACCTGTTTGATCACCAGCCGGCCGTCCCGCACCGCCTGCTGCACATACGGCTCGGGCAGGAAACCGAAACCGAGCCCGGCGCACTGCAGGCGGAACTTGCTGACCATGTCCGGCACGGTGACCGTTTCCTGTCCCATCAGCAGGCCCACCGTACGCGGCAGCAGCCGCCGTGCCGAATCGGCCACGGCGATCGCGCAGTGGGTGGCCAGCTGCTCACGGCCCAACGGTTCGGGCGCGGCCGCCAATGGATGTGAGGGCGACACGGCGAACACGAAGCGCACCACGCCCATCGGCTCGACTACGTAGCCGCCGCCACTGGGCCCCTCACCCGGCGCGCCGACCAGCAGGTCCGCGCGCCGGTCCAGCAATGCCTCCCACGTGCCCGAGAGCGATTCAGTGATCAGCCGCATCCGGGTCTGTTCGGCCACCGCATTGAAGGCTCGTACGTCCTCGGCCAGCAGCGCCGGTACGAACATCGAATCGACCGCCACGGTCAGCTCGGCTTCCCAGCCGGAGGCCACGCGCCGCACCCGCATCTCCAGCTCGCGGGCGGCCCGCAGCAGATGGCGCCCCTCTTCCAGCAGCGCCTCCCCGGCCGGGGTCAGGTGCGCGCGCGGCCCGACCCGGTCGAACAGCTGCACGCCCAGGTCTTCTTCCAGCTTGGCGACTGTGTAGGAGATGGTCGAGGGCACCTTGTGCAGGGCCTTGCCGGCCGAGGCGAACGAGCCACGGCGGTCGATGGCGTCCAGGATCTGCAGGGCGTCGAGGCTGAGCTTGAGCATTCGAAATTTTCGATGATGGCTTGCGAAACTATCCGTTTTTCAAGCGGTCGGAGCAAGCGGATACTGGCCGCAACAGGAAAGGGAACGGCAGCGACCACCCCGGACCGCCATCGAAACCATCGAACACCCAGGAGATTCCCATGCTGCAGATCCGCAAGAGCAACACCCGTGGCAAGGCCGACCATGGCTGGCTGAACTCCATGCACACCTTCTCCTTCGCCAATTACTACGACCCGCGCTACGTCAGCTTCGGGCCGCTGCGGGTGATCAACGAAGACCGCGTGCAGGGCGGCCAGGGTTTCGGCACCCACAGCCACAGCAACATGGAGATCGTCTCCTACGTGCTCGGCGGCGCGCTGGAGCACAAGGACTCGATGGGCACCGGTTCGGTGCTGCGCTACGGCGATGTGCAGCGCATGAGCGCCGGCAGCGGCGTCAGCCACAGCGAGTTCAACCACTCGGCCGACGAGGCGGTGCACTTCCTGCAGATCTGGCTGTTCCCCGATCAGGAAAACATCACCCCGAGCTACCAGGAGACCCACTTCGCGCCGGAGACCAAGCGCGGCCAGCTGCGCCTGATCGCTTCGCGCGATGGCCGTGAGGGTTCGCTGCTGATCCACCAGGATGCCAACCTCTACGCCACGATCCTGGACGGTGACGAGCGCGTCCACCTGCCGCTGGCCCCGGGCCGCGGCGCCTATGTACAGGTGGCCCGCGGGCAGCTGCAGGTCAACGGCATCACCCTGGAAACCGGCGATGCGCTGCAGGTCAGCGACGAGGCGCAGCTGACGCTGGAGAACGCCAATGATGCGGAAGTCATCGTGTTCGACGTCGCGCTGTAATCACCAGGCGCGGAAACGCAGACACCCCGGTTGCCCGGGGTGTCGTTCGTTGCGTGGATCAGAATCTGTAGTTCAGCGTCAGCCGGACGTTGCGAGGCTCACCCCAGGTGTAGGTGCTGTACCAGCTGAAGATCGTGTAGTAGTGCTTGTCCAGCAGGTTGTTGACGTTGAGCGTCGCCGAGAGCTGGTCATTGAACTGGTAACGCGCCATCGCATCGAGCAGCCAATAGGGCTCGGTGCGATGGACCTGGCTTCCGCCGGTGGCCGGGTTGGTGATGGTGCCGAAGGTGCTGCCCTGCCAGCGCGCGCCACCGCCGAGGCTCCAGCCATCAGCCACACCGGTGAGCCGGTAGCTGGTGTGCACGCTGAACTGGTCTTCCGGCTCCAGCGTGGAGACCTTGGCGGACTGCTGGCGCGCGATCTTGTGCGCGTAGCCGCCCTGCACCTGCCAGCCCGGCGCCAGCTGACCGGACACCTCCAGCTCATATCCCTTGGTGCGCACGCCCATCAGGCCTTCATAGGCGATGCCGCCACTCGGCGTCCTGCCGCCGGTCGGCTGCGCGTAGTTGTCCTGTTCCAGCTGGAACACCGCCGCACTGGCATTGAGGCGGCCATCGTAGAACTCCGCTTTCAGGCCGGCTTCGTAGCTGCGCCCTTCCAGCGGATCGAGCACCCGGCCCTGCTCGTCCTGGTTGCCCTGCGGCTTGAAGATGGTGCTGTAGCTGGCGAACACCGAGACGTTGCGATTGAGGTCGTACACCAGGCCGGCATACGGCACGACCACGCCGCTCTCGTCGGTATCCGGAGACTTGTAGTTGGCGATGCGGCTGCCGAGGATCAGCTTGAGCGGATCGGCCAGGTCGAAACGGCCCACCACGTAGGCACCGCTTTCGCGGGTGACCTGGTTGTCACCGTAGCCCCACTGCCAATCCGGCTCGGGCACATCGCCGGTCCAGGCGTAGTAGTCGGCAACGCTGCTGACATAGCCCGGCTGCGGCGAGTAGCCGTTGTTGACCCAGCGCTTGCGCGACACGCTGCCACCGACCACCAGCTCATGCTGCCGGCCGAACCACTCGAACTTGCCGCTGACGTACAGATCGGCCGCATTGCTGGTCGTCTTGCCGATGTACTGGCCCAGCCACATGCTCACGCCCTCACCGGTGACCGGATCGGGATTGCCACCGGCCGCCGCGCCCAGCGAGGCGTCATACCCGTTGACCTGGTGATTGAGCTGCAACTTGGCGACCCAGTCATTGGCGAAGGTGTGCTCCAGCGTGGCGAAGCCGGTACGGGCGTACTGGCCCCAGCGGCTCCAGCGTGCGCCGTTGTTGAACGAGCGCGGCATCCTGTTGAAGTTGCCCTCGCTGTCCAGCAGCGGAATGCCACCCCAGCTGGACCCTTCCGGATCGCTGTCCTGGTAATCGGCACCGACAGTCAGCAGGGTGCTCTCGCCGACGTCGGCCTCGAGAATGCCGTAGAAGACTTCATTGCTGCGCTGGTAGTGGTCGGCATTGGAATGCTTGTCCTGGTAGGCGCCCACGACGCGGCCGCGCACGCGGCCACTTTCAGTGAGCGGCCCGCCGACATCGACCTCGGCGCGATAGCTGTCCCACGAGCCCACGCCCAGCGTGGCGCTGCCAGCCAGTTCGCGGGTCGGCTTCTTGCGCACCAGGTTGATGGTCGCGCCCGGATCGCCCATGCCGGTCAGCAGGCCGGTGGCGCCCTTGAGCACTTCGATGCGGTCATAGATGGCCATGTCGCTGAGCGTGTTGCCGGCCGAGTAGGCCGAATCGCGCGCCATCGGGATGCCGTCGTACTGGAAGTTCTGCACCGCAAAGCCACGCGCGTAGTACTCGGTGCGCTCGCTGTCATAGGTGACGATGCTCACGCCGGGCGTGACCTTCATGACGTCATCGATGCCGTTGAGCCCGAAGTCGTTCATTTCCTGCCGGGTGATCACGCTGATCGACTGCGGCGTCTGGCGCGGACTGAGCACCAGGCGGGTGGCGGTGGCGATCGTGCCGGGCGTGTACGAATCACTGCCCTCGGTGACGGTGCCGAGCTGGTTGGCGGTGACCTGCACGGTCTGCAGGGTCTGTGCGCCGTCCTTGGCAGGTGCCTCGCCCGCCGGCGCCTCTTCGGCCTGCACGGCAGACGCGGACAGGGCCAGGCCCAGCACGCAGCCCATCGCCTGCATCAGCGGGGAGATCGAGGGAACAGCACGACGACGACCCGAATGGATCGGGGCAACACGGAACGGAACGACGGACACGGCAATGCCTCCAGGCAGGAAGGGATTCCTCTGGCGGCGGCTGGAGGGAACGATTGGGCGGCATGATGCCGCATCCGGCGGGCCAGCGGAAGGCCAGCCCGCCCAGGGACGCGGACGGCGCCCGGCCACGCCCCACTGGGCGCGGGGCGTGATGGGTCGGGTTGGCGCGCCGCTCAGCTCAAGCGATCTGCCGGCGCTTCGGCCTGGTCAGCCGCGCGGCACCGGCGCATCGGAGGCAATCAGCTTTTCCTGCTTGAGCTCTGCCCAGAAGGCGCCCGGCACCGCCACGGACATGGAAGCGACGTTGGCCAGCACCTGTTCGGGCGTGCGCGCGCCCGGAATGACCGCCGAGACCACCTCCGGCGCATCGGCGAACTGCAGCGCCGCGGTGCGCAGGTCCACGCCATGGCGATCACAGATGGCCTGCACCCTGGCACGCTTTTCCGGCGCCCACGACGGCACCTTGCCGTCATACAGATAGCGATCGCGCCCAGCCAGGTAGCCAGCCAGCAGCGGCGAGCCGACCACTACCGATGCTCCGTGTGCGGCGATCTTGGGGAAGGTGTCGTGCAGGGCCTGCTCGTGGTCGAGCAGCGAGTACTGGCAGGCGAGCAGGAAGATGTCCGGATCCGCCTCGGCCACCGCACGCAGGGCGGGCTCGGGACGGTTCACACCGAAGCCCCACGCCTTGATCAAGCCCTCCTCGCGCATGCGGGTCAGTGCTGGCATGGCGCCCTTCGCCGCTTCCGCGAAGCGCTGCTCCCACGGCATGCCCAGGTCTTTCTCGTTGTCCGGCGAGAGGTCATGGATGAAGACCACATCCAGCTGCGACACACCAAGCCGGTTGAGGCTGTCCTCCACCGAACGCCGCGTGCCGTCGGCGGAGTAGTCGTAGCGGTAATGGAACGGCGAGGGATCCTTCCACATCACCTCCTGCAGTTCACCGGCGGTCGCGGTCAGCAGCCGGCCGACCTTGGTCGACAGCGTGTACTCGCGCGCCGGGTGGTTGTGCAGGTGATGGCCGTAGCGGCGCTCGCTCAGGCCGAGCCCGTACCAGGGTGACGTGTCGTAATAGCGCACGCCTGCCGCATAGGCCGCTGCCAGCGTGGCTTCACTCTGTGCGTCGCTGGCGGCCGCGAAGCCATTGCCGATCGCGACACCGCCCAGGCCCAGGCGGGTCTGCGGACGATAGCGCCTGCCCTGCTGCGCCGGATTGCCGGGCAAGGGTTTCGTCGAGGCCTGGCCGCGGGTGGGCAGGACGCTGCCCGGGCCGGACGACTGCGCCATCAACGGTGAAGCGGCGAAGGCTGCGGTGCCGGCGGCTGCAACGGAGAGGAAGTGGCGACGTGCGTTCACGGCGACTCCTGATTCTGCGGGGGAAGCGCACAGCGTCGCAGAACGGTGGTGCAGAGCATGCCGTTGCCGCGTCAAGGCAGCGGCAACATTGCTCCCCCCGCCGCCGTGCGGATGCTCAGCCCTGGGCAGCGCCGGCGGCGAGAAGCAGCGTCTCGATCGCGCGGTACCCGCGCTGGCGTGCATGCTGCAGCGGGCTAACGCCGTCACCGTCGGGCAGGTTCACATCCGCGCCCGCCGCGATGAGCTGACGGACGATCTCGACATGCCGCGGGCCGCCATCGGCGAGGATGATCGCCTCCAGCAGCGCGGTCCACTGCAGGTTGTTGACATGATCCACCTCGACGCCGGCAGCGATCAGCGTCGCCACGGTCTCCACGTGCCCGCGTTCGGCCGCCGGAATGAGTGCAGTGCCACCGTAGCGATTGGTGCTCTTCAAGTCCGCACCGGCCGCCAGGGTCGCGCGCAGGATCTCGAGATGCCCGCGGGCACCGGCGTAGAGATAGGGGCTGTCCTGGATCGCATCCTTGGCATTGACGTCGGCACCCGCCTGGATCAGCGCAAGCGCGGCCTCCACGTGATTGTGGTGGGTCGCAACCAGCAACGGTGTCGCCTTCGCCACGCCGCGCGCATCCACCCTGGCGCCCTGCCCCAGCAGCGTACGCACTGCAGTGGCATCGCCCTTCTCCGCTGCCCGATGCAGCCGCTCATCCAACGAAGCGGCACCGGCCGGCATGACCATGCCCATCAGCAGGCTCATGACCACCCAGCCGCGTAGCGACCTCCTTCCCATCGACATGTTCCTGCTCCTTCCACGGGGGCGCCCGGTGGGCGCCGCTGGAGAACGACCGTAGCCGAGCCGCCGCGCCGGCACCAATGAAGATTGGGGATCGACTGCATTCGCCATCCGAATGCGTCGGCCGACGCGCGTTCCGCCGGTTTCATGCGTATGGCGATCACTATTACGCCGCCTTCCTTATCGATCCGGTTGGGTATCGGATCGAGGCGGCCTGCACATCGGTCGCCTGAGCCGGATCGCATAAAGAAAAAGGCCTCCGTACTTGCGTACGAAGGCCTTTTCTACAACTGGCGGAGCGGGAGGGATTCGAACCCTCGATAGAGTTTTAAGCCCTATACTCCCTTAGCAGGGGAGCCCCTTCAGCCACTCGGGCACCGCTCCAGTGTTCTTGGTCCGCCACTGCGATGAATCATCTCAGCGGGGGCGCGAATAATAACGTTTTCCGCGCCCTCAGGTAAAGCCTTAATCCGAAGAATTTTCACTTCCGGATGCATTCGGCTCATCACCGCGCTGGATGCGCTGGTAAATCTCTTCGCGGTGCACGGCCACGTCCTTCGGAGCGGTGATACCGATACGCACCTGGTTGCCCTTGACGCCGAGCACGGTCACGCTGACCGAGTCACCGATCATCAGGGTTTCGCCTACGCGGCGAGTCAGGATCAACATTTGTTCAAGTCTCCAGGGAACCGGTGGTGGCATTTCCCCACCGGCTTGGCGCCCCGGCAAGAGCGCCCCACGACAACGGGAAAAGATTCGCCATAGTACCGTCAGGCCTCCCGCCCCTTCAAGGAGCAGGAACCGTCAGGTTGTTCAGATACGGGGGGTGACCCAGTCGACGACGGCGGCCAGTGCAGAAGCAAGGGCGGGCCCGTCCTCACCACCACCCTGGGCGAGGTCCGGGCGGCCGCCGCCCTTGCCCCCGATCTGACTGGCGATATGGGCCAACAGTTCCCCGGCCTTGACCTTGCCCATTGCGCTGCCGTTCACGCCCGCGACCAAGGCGGCCTTGCCGTCCTGGGTGCCGGCCAGCACGATCACCGCATCACCGAGCTGCTGCTTGAGGCGGTCGATGGCATCGCGCAGGGCCTTGGCGTCGAAGCCTTCCAGGCGCGCGGCCAGGATCTTGACGCCCTTGACCTCCACTGCGCCGGCGCCAAGATCGGCGGTCGCGCCCGCAGCCTGTTTGGCCTTGAGTGCGTCGAGTTCGCGCTCGAGCTTCTTCTGGCGCTCGCCGAGCTGGCGGATCTTGTCGACCACGTCACCGGCGTTACCGCCGAGCAGTGCGGCCGCTTCACTCAGCTGGGCTTCTTCATGGGCCACGTAATCCAGGGCGCCCTGCCCGGTCACCGCTTCGATACGGCGCACGCCGGAGGACACGCCACCTTCGGCGGTGATCTTGAACAGACCGATGTCGCCGGTGCGCGAGACATGCGTACCGCCACACAGTTCGGTGGAGTAGTCGCCCATCTTCAGCACGCGCACGTGTTCGCCGTACTTCTCGCCGAACAGTGCCATCGCGCCGAAGTCGAGCGCTTCCTGCATGCCCATGTTGTGGACTTCGGCCGCGTTGTTGGCACGCACCTGCTCGTTGACCTTGCGCTCGATGATCGCCAGGTCCTCGGCGCTGATCGGCGCGAAGTGCGAGAAGTCGAAGCGCAGGCGATCAGGCGCAACCAGCGAGCCCTTCTGCTGCACGTGGGTGCCCAGCACTTCGCGCAGGGCGGCATGCAGCAGGTGGGTGGCCGAGTGGTTGAGGATGGTGGCGCCGCGGCGCTTGCCATCGACCTGGCCGGACAGCACGTCGCCGACCTTCAGGCTGCCCTGGGTGAGCCTGCCCACATGGCCATGGAACTGGCCGGCAAACTTCTGCGTGTCGCGGATGTCCACCTGCACGCCCGCGCCGGTCAGGGTGCCGTTGTCGCCGACCTGGCCGCCGGATTCGGCGTAGAACGGGGTCTGGTTGGTCAGCACGATGACGTCGTCACCGGCCTGGGCGGTCTCCGCCGGGCGGCCGTCCTTGAGGATGGCGACCACGGTGAGGTCGTCGGCCTGCAGGCGGTCGTACCCAAGGAACACGGTCGGCTTGAGCGTGGCGACCAGATCGGCCGACAGGGTCACGCCGCCGCCGAACTTGCCGGCCGCGCGCGCGGTCTCGCGCTGGGTCTCCATCGCGGCGTTGAAGCCGTCGATGTCCACGGTCAGGTCACGCTCGCGCGCGATGTCCTGGGTGAGATCGAGCGGGAAACCGTAGGTGTCGTACAGGCGGAACGCATCCACGCCGGGGATCACGCCGTTGCTGACCTTGGCCGCGACGTCGTCGAAGATCTTCATGCCCGAATCCAGCGTTTCAGCAAAACGCTCTTCCTCGGCCTGCAGGGCGCGCACGACGGTGTCGACCTGGGCCGGCAGTTCCGGATAGGCCACGCCCATCTGCTCGACCAGGGTCGGCACCAGCTTGCTGAAGAACGGCTGGCGCACGCCGAGCATCCAGCCATGGCGCAGCGCGCGGCGGATGATACGGCGCAGCACGTAGCCGCGGCCTTCGTTGGACGGCAGCACGCCATCGACGATCAGGAACGAACACGCGCGGATGTGATCGGCGATCACGCGCAGCGACTTGTTCTCCAGATCGGCCATGCCGGTCAGCTCGCTGGCCTTGCGGATCAGCGCCTGGAACAGGTCGATTTCATAATTGGTATGGACGTGCTGCAGGATCGCGGCCAGGCGCTCCAGGCCCATGCCGGTATCCACGCACGGCGCCGGCAGCGGCAACAGGGTGCCGTCGGGCTGGCGGTCGAACTGCATGAAGACCAGGTTCCAGATCTCGATGAAGCGATCGCCGTCTTCGTCGGGCGAGCCCGGGGGGCCGCCGGCGATGTGGTCGCCGTGGTCATAGAAGATCTCGGTGCACGGACCGCACGGGCCGGTCTCGGCCATCTGCCAGAAGTTGTCCGAGGCGAACGGCGCACCCTTGTTGTCGCCGATGCGCACGATGCGCGATTCCGGAATGCCGACCATGTCGCGCCACAGCGCGTAGGCCTCGTCATCGGTCTGGTAGACGGTGACCAGCAGGCGCTCGGCCGGCAGCTTCCAGACCTGGGTCAGCAGCTCCCATGCCCAGGCGATGGCATCCTTCTTGAAGTAATCGCCGAAGGACCAGTTGCCCAGCATTTCAAAGAAGGTGTGATGGCGCGCGGTGTAACCGACCTGGTCCAGGTCGTTGTGCTTGCCACCGGCGCGCAGGCAGCGCTGGACGTCGGCCGCGCGCACGTAGCTGCGCTTCTCGGCGCCAAGGAACACGTCCTTGAACTGCACCATGCCGGAATTGGTGAACAGCAGGGTCGGATCATTGCCCGGCACCAACGGCGCCGACGGCACGATCGTATGACCCTTGCCCTTGAAGAACTCAAGGAAATCGCTGCGGATCTGGGAGGTAGTGAATTTGACGGATGCGTTCATGGGGGGCTGGCTTTGTGCGGGCCGGTCAGTCCCTGGCACGCAGCCCCAATGGCCGGGTGTCAACTGCAGGACCGCCGAAACCACAAAGGGTATCAGGCCCGGGCCGCTCAGTCCTCAGGGTCGTAACGGGTGGCCTGGCGGATACTGTCGCCGGGGAAGCCGCGGCGGGCCAGCAGATCGGCCGCTTTGCGCCGCTGTGGCAGTTCCTGCGGGCCGGCCTCGCCGAAACGGCGGCAGACCAGGTCGCGGGCGTTCTCGGTCCAGTCGCCTTCGAAAGTATCCATGGCGGCAGCGATCTGATCACTATCCAGGCCATGCGTGCCCAGTTCGGCGCGGATGTGGATCGGCCCATAGCCGGTATTGGCCCGGATCCGGACCAGATTCTCGGCAAAGCGGGTGTCGTCCTGCCAGCCGGCCTCGGCCAGCTTGCTGACGGCCGCTTCGGCGGCCTCGTTCTCGATGCCCCGGGCCTGCAGCTTGCGGGTCAGCTCTTTGCGCGAATGCTCGCGGCGCACCAGCAACCCCAACGCCCGCTGGACCGGCGTCTGTTCCTGGACACGGCGCTTGCGCCGGGGTGCGGGGGGATCGGAATCGTGCATGGCCGCCTATCATTACAGTGCGCCATCCTTGGCGCCATCCCGTCGGGGATTGGTGGAACTGCGGGCCAGGGCAGGCGTCACTGACGGCGCCGCCCTGCCCCGCAGGAAACTCACTCGGCGTCGTCTTCGGCGTCGTCGCCGCCTTCACGCACGGCTTCTTCCGGCTGGAACTTCTCGCGCAGCTCGGCTTCCAGACGCTGGGCAACCTGCGGGTTGTCGCGCAGATAGCCGCGGGCGTTGTCCTTGCCCTGGCCGATGCGCTCTTCGCCGTAGCTGTACCAGGCGCCTGCCTTTTCGACGAGCTTGGCTTCCACGCCCATGTCGATCAGCTCGCCTTCGCGGCTGATGCCTTCGCCGTACAGAATTTCGGTGATCACCTGCTTGAACGGCGGCGCCAGCTTGTTCTTGACCACCTTGATCTTGGTCTGGTTGCCGATGATCTCGTCGCCCTTCTTGATCGCGCCGATACGGCGGATGTCCAGGCGGACCGAGGCGTAGAACTTCAGCGCGTTGCCGCCGGTGGTCACTTCCGGGCTCTGGCCCGGCATCATCACGCCGATCTTCATGCGCAGCTGGTTGATGAAGACCACCAGGGTGTTGGAGCGCTTGATGTTGCCGGTCAGCTTGCGCAGCGCCTGGCTCATCAGGCGGGCCTGCAGGCCCGGCAGCTGGTCGCCCATTTCGCCTTCGATTTCAGCCTTCGGGGTCAGCGCGGCGACCGAGTCGACCACCACGATGTCCACCGAGCTGGAGCGCACCAGCATGTCGGCGATTTCCAGCGCCTGCTCACCGGTATCCGGCTGCGACAGCAGCAGGTCGTCCACGTTGACGCCCAGCTTGGCGGCGTAGATCGGGTCCAGCGCGTGCTCGGCATCGATGAAGGCGGCGGTACCGCCCTTCTTCTGGCATTCGGCGATCGCCTGCAGGGTCAGGGTGGTCTTGCCCGACGATTCCGGACCGTAGATCTCCACCACACGGCCCTTTGGCAGGCCGCCGATGCCGAGTGCGATATCCAGCATCAGCGAACCGGTAGGGATGACCTCGACCGCCTCGACGACACGGTCGCCCATGCGCATCACGGCGCCCTTGCCGAACTGCTTTTCGATCTGGCTCAGCGCGGCGGTGAGGGCGCGCTTTTTGTTTTCGTCCATCGGAGTGGTCCTTGCAGAGGTCGTATCGGTGGAGGTGCTGTCTTTGGAAGTCTTCTTGGCCATGGGTTCACTTTAAGGCTGGCGTATCGCACGGGCTGAGATTCTGCCCGGCGTTCGGAAAAAAATTATCGGACATCCGTACCAACCTCAGCAAAACCAGAGATGTGCCACAAAAGACCGCGCGTGATTCAGGGGGAACAGGGTCAGCGGTTGGGCCGCAGCAACCCGCAATAGAGGCCTTCGATCGCGAAGTCCTGGTCCGGCAGCACTTCGATCGGTTTGTAATCGGGATTGCGTGGCAGCAGGCGGATCCGGTCCTTGCCCATCTTCAGCAGCTTGACCGTGATCTCGTCATCGATGCGGGCCACCACGATCTGGCCGGAGCGCGCGTCACGGGTGCGGTGCACGCCGATCAGGTCGCCGTCGAAGATGCCCTCGTCGATCATCGAATCGCCCTGCACTTTCAGCAGGTAGTCCGGCGCGGGCGAGAAGAACACCCGGTCCAGGACCACGAAGTCATCCGAGCCGATGTCCGCACCGATCGGCAGACCGGCCGCGACCCGGCCCAGCACCGGCAGGCGCAGGACGTGGTCCGGCAGCGCCGAGGCGGGCAGCGATTCGGGCAGGCCGCTCTGCAGCGCCGGTGCCTGGACCAGGCGGATGCCGCGGGCCTGGCCCGGAATGCGGCGGATCGCCCCGGCCTGCTCCAGCGCTTCCAGATGGTACTGGGCCGCGCGGACGCCCTTGAAGCCGAACGCGCGGGCGATTTCGGTCTGCGACGGCGGTGCGCCATCGGTCTCTATACGCTCGGCGATCAACTGCAGGATCGCCTGCTGGGTATCGGTCAGGTCCATGGTTAGTAGTATTACTACTAACGATGCGGGCACGCAAGTGCCCGCAGAGCAAGAGCCATTACAAGGACGGTGGTCCGGGCCCCGGCCGAAGACGCCAGCAACGCCTGTAGCCACCGACCGTTGGTCGGTGACCGCGCGCAGCACGGCAATGCCTGGCGCTGCGGGCGCGTGCCGCATGCGGCCATCCCTCCGGCGTTGAGCCTCTGCCATTTCCTGGGTCAGGCATTCCTGGCGCGGGATGGGGAGCAGCCACGCAGGGCGTGGCGCTACCTGGGGAATACGATGACCGGCCCGGTCAGCCAAGAGCAGCCGACCAACGGTCGGCTCTACGCGCGACGTGCGGCGTCGGCGGCACGTTGCTGGGATCCTTCGGATCCCAGCGGCAGGAACCCTATGGGTTCTTGCCGCTGCGCCAGATCGAGAACAGTATCCACACGCCGCAGAAGCCGGCACCGATGAACCCGGCTACGCCCAGCGCCAGCAGCCAGCGGCTGGAGACGCCGCCGACACTGTGCATGACGATGGAGGAGCCGATGATCAGCGCAGCGGTCACGATGCCCATCACCAGCCGATTGGCGGCGCGGTTGACCTGGTCGCCGAAGCCCTGCAGTGCGGTGGTCTCGACCTTGAGCTGGAGCCGCCCGCGGCGCGCCATCTGCAGCAGTCGGCGGACATCGCGCGGCAGGTCGCCGACCAGGTCCATCACCCCTACCAGGCTGCGCTTGCCGCGCTTGAGCATCGCGCCGGGCGAGTAACGCTGCCACATCACCCGTTCCAGGTACGGACGCGCGGCACTGGCCATGTCGAACTGCGGGTCAAGCTGGCGGCCCATCCCTTCCAGGGTCAGGAAGGTCTTGATCATCAGGGCCAGATCGGCCGGCAGGGTCAGCGCGTACTGGCGCAGCAGCTGGGTGATGTTGCCCAGCATCAGGCCCATGTGCAGGTCCTTGAGCGGCACCCCGCGGTACTGGTCGACGAAGGTGCTGATGTCCTGCTGCAGCCGCGATTCGTCCACCTCCACGCCACCGGCCCAGTCCAGCAGGACGTCGGCCACCTGCTCGGGCTCCTGCGTGACCAGGCCGTGCAGGAGCTGGGCGACCTGGAAGCGGCGCTGTTCGGAAATCGCGCCGACCATGCCGAAATCGATCACGCCGATCCGGCCGTCGCGCAGGTAGATGATGTTGCCCGGGTGCGGGTCGGCGTGGAAACAGCCATCCTCGAGCACCATCTTGAGCACGATGCGCGCCCCGGTCCGGGCCAGCTGCACGCGGTCCAGGCCGGCTGCATCGACACCGGCCAGGTCGCGGCCCGGAATACCATCAACGAAGTCCTGCACGTTGAGGCTTTCGCAGGTCCACTGCCAGTGCACATTGGGAATCAGGATGTCATTGCGGCCCTGGAAGTTGCGCGCGATGCGTTCGGCATTGCGGCATTCGGCGGCAAAATCCAGCTCGCGCCGCAGTGACACCTGGAACTGCTGCACCACCTCGGCCGGGCGGTAGCGCTGCAGATCGGGCAGCCGCGCCTCCACGATCTCGGCCAGCCGCGCCAGCAGGCGCAGGTCGGCTTCAATCACGTCGCGGATGCCGGGGCGGCGGATCTTCAGCACCACGGCAGTGCCGTCATGCAGGGTCGCGCGATGGGCCTGTGCCAGCGAGGCGGCGGCCATCGGGGTTTCATCCAGCCACGCGAACACCTCCGTCGCCGGCGCGCCCAGGTCGCGCTCCAGCTGGTCGCGCACCTGCGCGTACGGCAGCGCCGGTACCGCGTTCTGGAGTTCGGAAAATTCAGCGATCCAGTCCGGCGGGAACAGGTCCACGCGGGTGGCCAGCACCTGGCCGAGTTTGACGAAGGTCGGACCCAGATCCTCCATCGCGCGGCGCACGCGCACCGGCGCGGTCATCCGCAGCATCTGCTGGGTGTCGTTCCAGTGCAGCAGGCGGCCGGCACGCTCAAGCACATCGGCCAAGCCGATCCGGCGCACCAGATCGCCGAAGCCATAGCGGATCAGGACCGACGCGATTTCCTGCAATCGCCCCAGGTCACGCACGGTACCCAGCGTTTCCCACATCGGCCCACTCTCCTGTCAGCACACGCGGTCAGGATGTCACAACAGGGGGAAGATTCCCGTCAGCGCCTGCTGTACGGTCTGCCGCCGTATGGCTTCGCGGTCGCCGTCGAACTGGAACAACTGCGCACGGGCGTAGCCGCCCCGGCCCTTCCAGCCGATCCAGACGCTGCCGACCGGCTTGTCCTCGCTTCCGCCGCCCGGCCCGGCGATCCCGGTCACCGCCACGGCAATGCCCGCCCCGGAATTGATCAACGCGCCGGAGACCATCTCCAGCACGGTCTCGCGGCTGACCGCGCCGAACTGCTCCAGCGTCTGCGCACGCACGCCAAGCAGACGCTGCTTGGCTTCGTAGCTGTACACCACCATGCCGCAGTCGAAGAACGCCGAGGAACCGGCGATATCCGTCATCGCCTTGGCGATCCAGCCGCCACTACAGCTCTCGGCGGTCACCAGTTGCAGCGAGGCCTGCTGCAGCCGCTGGCCCACGTCACTGGCGAGGGCGCCGAGCTCGGCGTCGGAAGGAACGGTCATGGGGAATCCTGGATCAACGGGGGAACGAACGCCCCCAGTTTTAGCCGAAATCGTGGGTGATGTCGTGTGTCGCCGGGTGCGACGGAGGGTCGCGTACCCTCAGGATCATGGGATGCCGGCCAGCGGCCGGCACACCCCTCACCACTCCGGAAGTTTTTCCGGGAGCATGGCGCGGATCGGTGCGCCGTCCTCGCCGGCCGCCAGCTTCTCGGCCTCGGCGATCGGAATCTCAACCTGGAGCAGCCAACCGTCTTCATCGGTTGCTTCGCTGCGCACGACCTCCAGCTGGTGCAGACGCGACCGCAGGCGACCGGCACTTGGCGGCAGCCGCAGCTCGCCACTGACGTGCTGCAGGCCCAGGCGCTTGCCCAGCACGGACTGCAGCAGCGGCAGGCCCACGTTGTCGCGGGCGGAAATCCAGACCCGTTCGCGACGGGCGCTGTCGGGGATGCCGTCCTGGCCATCGTGGCGCACCTCGGCCCCGTCGATGCGGTCGATCTTGTTGAACACCAGCAGCTGCGGCAGATCGCCCGCGCCGATGGCAGTCAGCACCTCATCGACCTGCGCGATGCGCTCCTCACGGTGCGGATCGGCGGCATCGACCAGGTGCAGCAGGAAGTCCGCTTCGCGGGCTTCAGACAAGGTCGAGCGGAACGCCGCCACCAGGTCATGCGGCAGGTCGCGGACGAAACCGACGGTATCGGCAAGCACGACGCTGCCACCGGGCAGCGCGATGCGGCGCACCGTCGGGTCCAGCGTCGCGAACAGCTGGTCCGCCGCGTAGGCCTCGGCGCCGGTCAATGCGTTGAACAGCGTCGACTTGCCGGCGTTGGTGTAACCCACCAAGGCGACGCGCGGCAGTTCGCTGCGCAGGCGGGCACGGCGCATCTGGGTGCGCTGCACTTCCACCTTTTCCAGTTTCTTCTGCAGCTGCTCCACCCGCTTCTGCAGCAGGCGGCGATCGGTTTCCAGCTGGGTTTCACCCGGGCCGCGCAGGCCGATGGAACCACCGCGCTGGCGCTCCAGATGGGTCCAGCCGCGGACCAGCCGCGTGGACATGTGGCGCAGCTGCGCCAGTTCCACCTGCAGCTTGCCTTCATGGCTGCGCGCACGCTGGGCGAAGATATCCAGGATCAGCCCGGTGCGGTCGATCACGCGCCGCTCCAGGAACCGCTCCAGGTTGCGCTCCTGCCCCGGCGACAGGGCGTGGTTGACCAGAATCAGGTCAGCGCCGGTGGCCTCGGCCGCGGCCTTGACCTCGTCCAGCTTGCCGCTGCCGATCAGGATCGACGGATTGGGCCGATCGATGCGCGCGGTCAACGTGGCCGCGATGCTGGCCCCGGCGGAGCGGGCCAGATCGGTGAACTCTTCAAGCACGTCATCTTCGAGCCGGCCGGCGTGCGGCTGGATCAGGAGTGCGTGTTCGCCTCGCTTGGAACGGTCAAACACGCAGTTCTCCAGAATTTTTCACACTGTCACTCAACGTCGTCATCACCTTGGACGCCTTCGGCGCCATCGTTGGACTGCACATAGCCACCACCGGGCCCGACCTTCACATTGCGCGCCGGTACCACGGTCGAAATGGCGTGCTTGTACACCATCTGGCTCACCGTGTTACGCAGCAGCACCACGAACTGGTCGAACGATTCAATCGTCCCCTGCAGCTTGATGCCATTGACCAGATACACCGACACCGGCACACGTTCGCGCCGAAGTGCATTCAGAAACGGATCCTGCAGCGATTGCCCCTTGGACATTGCACACTCCTGATTATTGTTTTTATGGTCTTCCGGCAGTTGCCACGGCCCCCGCCGCCCGCCGGAACCCTTGATGGTACACGGGGCGGGTGGGTGGCGGCGTGGACTCAGCGTGCGACGAAGGTCGACACCGCATCCGCCAGGGAAGCCTTCTCTAAATGGGGATCGAACCAGCGCGCATCAAGCTCCCCGCGCAACCAGGTCAGCTGCCGCTTGGCCAGCTGCCGGGTGGCCTGGATACCCCGCTCACGGAACTCGGCGGCCGTCCCCTGCCCGCCCAGGTATTCCCATGCCTGCCGGTACCCGACCGCGCGTACGGCCGGCAGATCCAGCGGCGCGGCCACCCCGGCCATGGCCGGCAGGGCGCGCAGCGCGCGGACTTCGTCCAGGAAACCGTGATCCAGCATCGCGTCGAACCGGGTTTCGATGCGCTGGTGCAGCACCTTGCGCTCGCGGGGGGCCAACACCAGCTTGAGCGCCCGCACCGGCAGCCGGTCCACACCAGGCAGCTTCTGCCATTCGCTGATCGGGGTGCCGGTCAGGCGATGGACTTCCAGCGCCCGCTGGATGCGCTGTGGATCGGTCGCATGAATGCGCCTTGCCGCTGCCGGATCGATATCGGCCAGTTGGGCGTGCATCGCCGCCCAGCCCTGCCCGGCCGCCTCGGCGGCGATCTGCGCGCGCATCGCCGGATCGGCTTCAGGCATCGGCGACAGGCCCTGCAGCAGGGCACGAAAGTACAGCCCGGTGCCACCGGCCAGAATCGGCATGCGGCCGCGCGCAATGATGTCGCGCACGGCCCGGGCAGCGTCGCCGGCGAACTCTGCCGCCGAATAGGTCTGCCACGGGTCGCGCACATCGAGCAGATGATGCGGGGCCTGCGCGCGCTCGGTGGCGTCGGGTTTGGCCGAACCGATATCCAGGCCGCGGTAGACCAGGGCCGAATCGACGCTGACGATCTCACCGTCCAACTGCTGGGCCAGCGCGATCGCGGTGGCGGTCTTGCCCGACGCGGTCGGCCCCATCACCGCGATCGCAAGCGGGCGTTGGTCGACGGCCATCAGTCCTCGTCCGGCCAGCGCGGAATCCCCGGTGCGGCCGGCGCCCGCGGCATCGGCACGGCATCCACCGCCGCCCACACCTTCAGGGCATCGACCGTGGCCGCGACATCGTGCACGCGCAGCAGCATTGCGCCGCGCTGGGCAGCGATCAGGTGCGCGGCGACCGAACCGGCCACGCGGTCACGCGGCTGTTCACGACCGGTCAGCTCACCGATGCTGCGCTTGCGCGACAGACCAGCCAGCATCGGGACACCGAGCTCAAGGAAACGGTCCGAGCGCGCCAGCAGGATCATGTTGTGTTCGGTGGTCTTGCCGAAGCCGAAGCCCAGATCGATGATCAGGTGCTTCTTGGCGACGCCGGCCATCTCGGCCTGGAACATGCGCTCGGTCAGGAAACGATGCACCTCGGCGACGACATCGTCGTAGTGCGGGGTGTCCTGCATGCTGCCCGGCTCGCCCTGCATGTGCATCAACACCACCGGCACGCCGAGCTCGGCGGCAGCCTCCAGCGCACCGGGCTGGCGCAGCGCATGAATGTCATTGATCAGGCCGGCACCGGCGGCAACGGCGGCACGCATCACCTCGGGCTTGAAAGTGTCGATGCTGATCGGCACGGAAGTTTCGCGCGCCAGGCGCTCGATCACCGGGATGACCCGGCGCAGTTCTTCGTCCAGCGGCACCGGCGCACTGCCAGGCCGGGTCGACTCGCCGCCGATGTCGAGCAGGTCGGCACCTTCGGCGACCAGCTGCAGGCCGTGTGCGACCGCGGCCTCGACGCTGCCGTGCTCACCGCCGTCGGAGAACGAATCCGGGGTGACATTGACGATGCCCATGACCCGCGGGCGATCCAGCCGCAGCAAGCGGCCGCCGCAATCGAGCTGGGGAGAAATGTCGAACATGGGCAGATCCACGAAGTACGCCAGCGCGTAGTTTACGCCGGACCACGCGACCGCCTGCCGGTCGCGCTGACGAAGCCTGCCCTCAGCGCTGGCGGCGCTTGCGCTCCACGTAGACCGTCTTGGCGATGCTCATCAGCACGCCGACGGCGATGCCGATGCCGGCGCCGAGCAGGAAGTTGTCGCGGGTCAGGCCGATGGCCACGCCAATGATCGTGGCGATCACCATTTCGGTGGTGTGCGAGATCGGCTGCGGTGGGGGTGCGGACATGGCGACTCCAGAACGGGAACGAAAACAGAGCCACATTATGACCCGCCGGAAACGACGAAGGCCGGGTCTCCCCGGCCTTCGTCACTTACGTGGGCAACACTCAGATCTGTTCGGCAGGGCCGGCGATCGGGGCGACCGGACGGGCATCGCCGCCCTTGTCGTTGTTGCCGCCATCCTTGTTGCTGGCCGACTTGCCCCAGCCCGCCGGCGGCGGCGGATCGCGCCCTTCCATCACGGCGTTGATCTGCGGCGCATCGATGGTCTCGTACTGCAGCAGCAGCTGGGACATCGTGTGCAGCTTGTCGAGGTTGGCGGTCAGCAGCTCGGTGGTACGGGCGTAAGCCTTGTCCAGGATGCTGCGAACCACTTCGTCGATGCGGCGCGCGGTGTCGTCGGACACGCTCTTGTGCTGCGTCACCGAACGGCCGAGGAACACTTCATCGTCCTCTTCACCATAGGCGATCGGGCCGAGCTCGTCGGACAGGCCCCACTTGGTGACCATGTTGCGGGCCATCTTGGTGGCGCGCTCGATATCGTTGGAGGCACCGGTGGTGACCTTGTCGGTGCCGAAGATCAACTCTTCGGCCACACGGCCACCGTACAGCGAGCACAGCTGCGATTCGATCGCCACGCGGTTCATCGAGTACTTGTCGCCTTCCGGCAGGTACATCGTCACGCCCAGCGCGCGGCCGCGCGGAATGATGGTGACCTTGTAGACCGGGTCATGCTCGGGCACCAGGCGGCCGACGATGGCATGGCCAGCTTCGTGATACGCGGTGAGCGTCTTTTCTTCTTCGCTCATCGCCATCGAACGGCGCTCGGCACCCATCAGGATCTTGTCGCGGGCACGGTCGAAGTGGTCCATGCGGACTTCCTTCTCGCCGCCACGCGCGGCAAACAACGCCGCTTCGTTGGCCAGGTTGGCCAGGTCCGCACCGGAGAAGCCCGGGGTACCGCGCGCGATCACCATCGGCTCGACATCGTCGGCCAGCGGCAGCTTGCGCATGTGCACCTTGAGGATCTGCTCGCGGCCCTTGACGTCCGGCAGGCCGACCACGACCTGGCGATCGAAACGGCCCGGGCGCAGCAGCGCCGGATCCAGCACGTCCGGACGGTTGGTGGCGGCGATGACGATCACGCCCTCGCCTCCCTCGAAACCGTCCATTTCGACCAGCAGCTGGTTCAGCGTCTGCTCGCGCTCGTCATGACCGCCGCCGAGACCGGCGCCACGATGGCGACCGACGGCGTCGATTTCATCGATGAAGATGATGCACGGGGCCTGCTTCTTGGCCTGCTCGAACATGTCGCGCACGCGGCTGGCGCCGACGCCGACGAACATTTCCACGAAGTCCGAACCGGAGATCGAGAAGAACGGGACCTTGGCCTCACCCGCAATGGCGCGGGCCAGCAGGGTCTTGCCGGTACCCGGCGGGCCGACCATCAGCACGCCGCGCGGGATCTTGCCGCCCAGCTTGGTGAACTTGGTCGGGTCACGCAGGAAGTCGACCAGTTCGCCAACCTCTTCCTTGGCCTCGTCGCAGCCGGCGACATCGGCGAAGGTGACCTTGATCTGGTCTTCGCCCTGCAGCTTGGCGCGCGACTTGCCGAAGGACATCGCGCCCTTGGCCCCGCCGCCACCGCCCTGCATCTGGCGCATGATGAAGATCCAGAAGCCGATGATCAGGATCACCGGGAGGAAGTTCATCAGGATCGCGCCCAGCGAGATGCCGCTGGACGGCGGCGCCTGCTCGAATTCCACCTTCTTGCCGCGCAGCACGTTGATCAGGTCGCGATCGTAGGGCGCGGTGATGGTGCTGGTCTGGCCGCTGCGGGTGGTGTAGGTCACATCATTGGCACCGCCGCGCATTTCGCCCAGCACTACTTTCTGGATGTTGCCGCTGTCCACCTGGTCGAGGAACTGCGAATACGTCGCACCCTGCGCGCCGGCTCCGCTGCTCTTCGGCGAGAAGCTCTGGAAGACCACCATCAGCACGACGGCGACGACCACCCATAGCAGGAGGTTCTTGGTCAAGTCGTTCATCCTCATTGGCTCCGGTGTTCCTCTAATTCCTGACGCGATTCGTATGGTTGAGCTTACTTGATCTGCGCGCGTTTTCCCTGCCCCAAGGCGTACACCTCGGGCGAGCGCTTACGGGACGCTTCAGGCTTGCGGATCACCACTTTGTCGTACCGGCGGCGCATTTCGCGCACGTAGTCGTCAAAGCCCACGCCCTGGAACAGCTTGATCAGGAACGCGCCACCGGGCTTGAGATGGTTGTCGGCAAACTCCAACGCCAACTCTGCCAGGTGCATCATCCGCGGTTGGTCCACCGCGTCCATTCCACTCTTATTGGGGGCCATATCCGAGAGCACAAGGTCTACCGGCTGATCCCCCAGCATGGCTTCGAACTCCGATAGGACGGCCTGTTCCCTGAAGTCACCGTGAAGGAACTCCACGCCTGCCAGCGGCGGCATCTCCAGGATGTCCAGCGCCAGGACCCGGCCGGTGTCGCCGATCTGACGGCGGACCTGCTGGGACCAGCCGCCCGGGGCGGCACCCAGGTCGACCACGACCATGTGCGGCTTCAGCAGCCGATCCCGCTCCAGCAGCTCCTCCAGTTTGTAGGCCGCGCGCGAGCGCATGCCCTCGGCCTGGGCCTTCTTCACGAAGGGGTCGGCGAAGTGCTCTTTCAACCAACGTTGACTGCTTTTGCTGCGGGTTGCCATTGAGATGCGGGTCCGATGGGGAGGTCATGATACCCTGATCGCCCCAGTTAACCGCTTGTTCCTGAATGGCTATCGCCCTGACGTCTTCCCAAACCCGTTTCCTCCGCGGTCACGCGCATGATCTGAAAGCCCTGCTCCAGATCGGCGGCAAGGGGGTGACACCGGCCTTCCTGGCTGAACTGGAAGAGGTGCTGGAACGCCACGAGCTGATCAAGGTGAAGGTCGCCGCCGAAGACCGCGAGGCCCGCGACGCCCTCATCGCCGAGCTGGTCAATGCCAGTGAAAGCGCGCTGGTGCAGCGCATCGGCCACGTGGCCGTGCTGTACCGCCCGAGCAAGGAACAGCGCCAGATCGTCCTGCCGCGCGGCTGATCCCGGAACGCCCATGCAGCTGAGCCACGAAATCCCCGATTACGCCTACGCCCTGCGTGCCGCCGATGGCCGCAGCGCGAAGGTGAATGACCGGACCCTGGCCGCCAGTTTCATCCTGGCCCCGGACACGCTGATCGAAGCCTGGCCGGTGGCCGATATCGCCCGCCTGACCACGGAAGACCTGGCGCCGGTGCTGGCGCTGAACCCCGCACTGGTGGTGCTGGGCACCGGCGATACCCAGGTGTTCCCGCCCGCTGCGGTCATGGCCGCATGCCTGACCCGGGGGATCGGCCTGGAAGTGATGAACAACCCGGCGGCCGCACGGACCTTCAACATCCTCGCCAGCGAGGGTCGCAAGGTGGCGGCGGCGTTCATCCTGAAGGGGTGAGACCGGGCTTTCCGTTCAGAAAAGGCCGCCGCGAGCGGCCTTTTTTGTGCCTGCGTCCCGGCCTCGACAGCGACGCTTGGCGTCGCTCTACCACCCGGTTACGGGCTGTGCGGGGTAGAGCCGACGGTTGGTCGGCTGCATTGATTACCGCGGCGGCAGATACAGCAGCGGATCGACCGGCTTGCCGTTGTAGCGGATCTCGAAGTGCAGCATGTCGCGCGCAGCGCCGGTGCGGCCCATTTCGGCGATCTGCTCGCCGGCCTTCACGCTCTGCCCTTCGCTGACCAGGCGCTTGCGGTTGTGGCCATACGCCGACAGCCACTGGTCGCTGTGCTTGATGATGATCAGCTCACCGAAACCGACCAGGCCCGCACCGGAATACACCACCACGCCGGCGGCGGTCGCGCGGACCGGCTGGCCGCTGGTGCCGGCGATGTCCACGCCCTGCTTGGTCGCCTCGCCGGCGACGAAGCGGCCAACGATCGCGCCATCGGCCGGCCAGCGCCAGCTGATGTTGCTCTTGATGGCGGTGGTCGGGGCCGGGGTGGCCGCCGGCGCCGTACTGCCCGGACGCGGCGCGGTGACCACGGTGGTCGGGGCGCGACCGGGGCTGCCACTGCCGCCCGGGTACAGGCGCAGCGACTGGCCGGGATAGATCGTGTACGGCTCGGCCAGCCCGTTCCAGGCAGCCAGATCACGCGGGGTGATGTTGTGGATGCGGGCCAGTGCATACAGCGTGTCGCCACGACGGACGACCGCAGTCTGGCCGGGCTTGGCCACCGAGGTCTGCGGCGTGCTGTGGGCCACGCCGCCGCCCGAGCCCGAGGGCCGCACCACGGTGGCAGTGCCGCAGGCGCTCAGCGCCGACACCACCAACAGCAGCGCGCCGCTGCGCACTCCCTTGCTCAAACGATCAGCACTCATGCGAACTTCGACCTCCATACAAGCCAGGCGACCAGCACGACCACCAGCGCGGTCGCGATCCAGCCCAGCGGTTCAATCCAACGGCGCAGCGCAGCTTCCGCGCGCGGCCCGCCAATACGAATGACCGCCGCCAGCACGTACACGCGCTTGCCACGGCCGATCAACATGCTCAGGAAATACTGCGGCAACGGCACGCCGACGATACCCGATGCCCATGTGAAGACCTTCATCGGGATCGGCATGAAGCCGCCCAGCACCAGGAAGGTGAACACTGCCCACGGCGACTCGGCCATCTTGGCCTGCACGATGGCGATACCGCCCTCGATGCTGCCCAGCATGCCCAGCGCGGCGAACACCGGCTTGAGCGCTTCAAAGGCGAAGTGGCCCAGCGCATAGCCGACCAGCGCACCGGCCATCGAGCCGGCCAGACTGAGCGTGGCGAACCACCAGCCGCGCTTGGGCTGGGCCACGCACATCGGCGCCAGCATCACCTCGGGCATCACCGGGAAGATGATCGCTTCGATGAAGCTCAACACCGTCAGATAGGTCGGGGCGCGCTCGTGCGCGGCCCACTTCATTGCCCGCTCGTACAGCGGACCAAAAATCTTCATGACGCAACGCTCCTTGGAATCAGTCCAGCATGCCAGACAGCAGCGGTACGAACGTGACCGGTGCCAGTACCTGCTGTTCGACACTGCCGTCATCGCGACGGGTCAACTGGATCAGCGACTGCGCGCCCGGGCCGCCGACCGGCGCCACCAGGCGCCCACCCACGGCCAGCTGCTCGACCAGCGCATCGACCAGCGCCGGTGCCGCCGCCGTCACCACGATTGCATCGTAAGGGCCGTGCTCGGCCCAGCCGACGCGCCCGTCGTCATGCTTGCTGCGGATGTTCATGCCCAGCGCACGGAAGCGCTTGCGCGCCTGGCGCAGCAGATCTCCGATGCGCTCGACCGTGTAGACCTCCAGCCCGATCGCCCCCAGCACGGCGGCCTGGTAACCCGAGCCGGTGCCGACTTCCAGCACCTTCGTCGGCGCCGACTGCAGCACCGCTTCGGTCATGCGCGCAACCACCCAGGGTTGCGAAATGGTCTGGCCGTGGCCGATCGGCAGGGCGGTGTCTTCGTAGGCACGCGAGGCCAGTGCTTCATCGATGAACAGATGGCGCGGCACCACGCGGATGGCATTGAGGGTGGCTTCGTCGGCGATGCCGGCATCGCGCAGGCGGTCGACCAGGCGGTCGCGGACGCGCTGGGAGGTCATGCCGATGCCGACCGCTTCGGGCTGCAGGCGCAGGCGTGGGCTCATGCCGGCCGATCCAGCGCGGCGGTCAGCCCGCCGACCCAGCTGGCCACCTTCTCCAGCGCCTGGTAGCGGGTGAGGTCGACCTGGATCGGGGTGATCGAGATATAGCCGTTGCGCACCGCGTGGAAATCCGTGCCCGGGCCGGAGTCCTGTTCGCGCCCGGCCGGGCCGATCCAGTACACCTGGTTGCCGCGCGGGTCGCGCTGGGCAATGCAGCCTTCGGCGCGGTGACGGTTGCCCAGGCGGGTCACTTCGAAGCCGCGTACTTCGCTCCACGGCAGGTCCGGCACGTTGACGTTGAGGATGGTGTCGGCGGGCAGTGGATCGGCCTTGAGCCGGGTGACGATCTCCACCGCAGCGCGGGCGGCCGTTTCGAAGTTGCGTGGCTCGTGGTTGTGCGTGACCAGCGACATCGCCACGGCGGGCAGACCCAGGAAGCGCCCTTCCATCGCCGCCGAGACGGTGCCGGAATAGATCACGTCGTCGCCGAGGTTGGCCGCGTTGTTGATGCCCGAGACGACGATATCCGGCTCGTACTCGAGCATGCCGGTGAGGGCCAGATGCACGCAGTCGGTCGGCGTGCCGGCCACCGAGCAGGTGTAGTGGTCGATGCGCTTCATGCGGATCGGCAGGTCCAGGGTCAGCGAATTGCTGGCGCCTGAGCGATCGCGATCGGGGGCGACCACGGTCACTTCATGACCTGCGTCACGCAATACCGTGGCGAGCATCTTGATGCCCGGCGCATCGACACCGTCGTCGTTGCTGACCAGAATCCGCATCTGCGATTTAACCGCTTGATTTTTCAAGACATCGATTCCATCACTTCCCACTGTTGGCGGCGGTGGCCCTGCCCCTTCCGGAGCGCGACGACCGCGCAAGTGCGTCAGCTATTGTGCCGCAAGCGGACAGATCGTCCTACCCCGATAACGGTAGGCATCGCCCCTCCCGCCCATTAGGCTGTACGCATGTCACATTCTGAAGACGAAGATCCCGCGGCCCTGTTCCGGGCCGCCATCGGCGAGGTCAAGCCGCTGCGCAAGGTGGTCACCCCGCCGCCGGCCACGCCGCGGCCCAAGCCGCGTGCGCGCATGGCCGAACAGGATGAACAGGAGGCCCGCGGGGAATTCGCCCGGCTGCTGCGCGACAGCAGCCCACTGGAGGCCGGCGATACCGCCAGCTACCGGCGCGAGAATCTGCCGCCGCGGATGTTCCAGCGGCTAAAGCGCGGGCAGTACTCCGTGCAGGACGAACTGGACCTGCATGGCGCGACGGTGGCCCAGGCCGAGACACTGGTGCGCCAGTTCCTGGTGGAAGCGCATGCCCATGAGTACGGCTGCGTGCGCATCATCCACGGCAAGGGACTGCAATCCGATGGCGGCGCACCGGTGCTGAAGAATCTGGTGGATCGTCTGCTGCGCCTGCGCAACGACGTACTCGCGTTTCATTCCGCGCCCGCCGGCCAGGGCGGCACCGGCGCAGTGCTGGTGCTGCTGAGCAACCGGTAACGCCGGCCCTGGCCCCCACGCGCGGGGTAGAGCCGACCGTTGGTCGGCTGAGGAAGGCAGCCGACCAACGGTCGGCTCTACGCAATTTGTGGTGCCGGGACGGACGGCAGCCGACCATCGGTCGGCTCTACGCGGACTGGCTGGCGTCTTCTACCGGCCCCAGCTCATGCAGCACCGCGGTGGCGTAGCAGCCGGGCGGCAACGCGAAGCTCAGTTCCAGCACGTCGGGAGCCAGCCACCGGTGCTGCAGCATCGCCGGGCGCAGGCGCAGCGCGCGGCGCTCCTGCTTCAGGCGGGCGCTCTCCAGGCCGGCGCGCAGTGCAAGCGATTGCGCATCGGCAACCGCGCCCAGCTCCAGCTCGGCAGCGGCACCGGTGCTGCGCAGTTCCCCCTCTCCCCACAATGGGCCGCTGGGATGAATGTCGAAGCGGCCGAGACGATCAGCCAGCAGATCCGTCCACGGCTCCGGGCCGAACACGCTGCGGCTGCCATCGAGCATCCAGACTTCGCCGTCCAGCGGCGCGTCCCAGTTGCCCTGCTCCACGCGCGCCGCCAACACCTGGTTGAACAGCGCCGAACGGGCGGCCGAGAGCAGCAGCGAGCGCTGGTCCGGACGCATGCGGCGGCCACCGAACATCGCCAGCGCCGCCGGCACATTGCCGCCATCGCGACCGAAACGCTGCTCACCGAACCAGTTCGGCAGGCCGCGCGAGGCGATATGGGAAAGTCGCTCTTCGATGGCCGCAGCATCCCCCTGCACATCGCGCAGGACCAGCTTGAAGCGGTTGCCGGCCAACGCACCGCGCTGCAGCTTGCGGTTGTGCCAGGTCGACTCGACCACCTCGATCTCATCGGAAGCCAGCAGCGCCGGATCCGGCGCCACGCGCTTGGGCAGGTGCACGCTGAAGCGCTGGGTGGTGACCGCATGGCGGTCTTTCATGCCGGCGTAGCTGACCGCCATGTCCGGCAGCCCGGCCCATTTGGCCAGCACCTTGGCGACGTGCACGGTGTTCGCGCCACGCTTGCGGATCGTCAGCAGCAGGTGCTCGCCCTCGCCGCTCGGCTCGAATGCCGGCAGTTCGTCGACCTGGAAATCCTCGGGCGTGGTGCGGATCTTCGCGGTGAGCAACGGCGCGCCGAACGCCAGCGGCAACGGGATCACAGCGCCACCAGCAGTACGCTGGCCTGGGCGGCGATGCCCTCGCTGCGGCCGGTGAAGCCCAGCTTTTCCGACGTGGTCGCCTTGACGCTCACGCAGTCCAGCGCGATGCCCAGCACGGTGGCGATGCGCTCGCGCATGGCCAACGCATGCGGGCCGACCTTGGGCCGCTCGCAGATCACGGTGATGTCGGTGTTGCCGACCTGCCAGCCGCGCTCGCGCAGCAGGCCGTTGCAATGCGCAAGCAGGTGCGCGCTGTCCGCGCCCTTCCAGCGCATGTCCGTCGGCGGGAAATGCACGCCGATGTCACCCAGCGCCAGCGCGCCGAGCATCGCATCACACAGGGCGTGCAGGATCACATCGCCATCGCTGTGCGCGAGCACGCCACAGCTGTGTTCGACCCGGATGCCACCGAGCATGATGTGGTCGCCCTCGCCGAAGGCATGGACGTCGTAGCCCTGTCCGATGCGGAAGGGAGGGAACTGTGGCGTGGTCATTGCAAGAACCTGCGGTTGGGTGTGGCGCGTGCGGACGTCAGGGTTCGCGACGCGACAACACGAATTCAAAACGGGACAGATCAGCCGGGGTGGTGACCTTGAAGTTGTCTTCGCTGCCTTCCACCAGCAGCGGGCGCAGCCCCTGGCGCTCCATGGCCATGGCCTCGTCGGTGACCTCCACGCCGGCATCGGCCGCCTCCTGCAGCGCGCGCGCCAGCTGGTGGCGGCGGAACAGCTGCGGGGTCAGCGCGCGCCACAGGCGCTCACGCGGCTCGGTGGCATCGATGCCGCCGTCGTCGCCGGCACGCTTGAGGGTGTCGCGGACGGGGGCGGCGAGGATCGCGCCGACAGGGTCGGCACGCCCCACTTCCAGCAGGCGGCCCAGATCGGCAGCGGCCAGGTTGGGGCGGGCGGCATCGTGGACCAGCACGAAATCATCGGCCCGCACGTCATCGGGCAAGGCATGCAGGCCGGCCAGTACCGAGCCGGCACGGGTCGCCCCGCCGATGCAGGTCAGGATGGGTTTGTCCGCCAGCGACTGCCAGCCCGGCCAATCGGCGTCATCCTCGGCGACCACCACCATCACCCCGGCCACGACCGGGTGCGAGAGCAGCGCCTGGAGGGTATGGGCCAGCAACACGCGGTCGCCGGCCAGCAGATACTGCTTGGGCGTGGGCCCGCCGAAGCGGGTGCCACGTCCAGCGGCGGGCACCACCGCCCAGATGCCGGCCATCAGGGCACGTCCTGGTGCGGCGCGTCCGGATCGGGAACGGCCGTCGGTGCACGCGGCGGCGGCACCGGCGCGTCTTCGACCACGCGGTAGAACTTCTCGCCGGGCTTGATCATGCCCAGCTCGCTGCGCGCGCGTTCTTCGATGGCCGCCTCGCCTTCCTTGAGGTCCTTGACCTCGGCAGCCAGCGCGTCATTGCGCTGCTGCAGGCCGGCGTTGTCCCGCTTCTGGTTCTCGACCTGGGCTTCGAGCATCATCACCTCGCCCGAGTTGCCCGGTCCAAACCAGAAGCGGTACTGCAGCCACGCGAGCAGCAGCGCGAGCACCAGCAGCAGCCAGCGCCAGTTGCGCATGCGATCAGCGCTTCAGCGACACGAACGCGTCACGACCAGCGTAACGCGCGCCGGCACCGAGGGCTTCCTCGATCCGCAGGAGCTGGTTGTACTTGGCCACGCGATCGCTGCGGCACAGCGAGCCGGTCTTGATCTGGGTGGCGGTGGTGGCCACGGCGATGTCGGCGATGGTGGTGTCTTCGGTTTCGCCCGAACGGTGCGAGACGATCGAGGCGTAGTTGGCCGCGTGCGCCATGGCGATCGCTTCCAGGGTCTCGGTCAGGGTGCCGATCTGGTTGACCTTGATCAGGATCGCGTTGGCGGTGCCGGACTCGATGCCTTCCTTGAAGATCTTCGGGTTGGTGACGAACAGATCGTCACCGACCAGCTGCACCTTGTTGCCGATGCGATCGGTCAGCAGCTTCCAGCCGGCCCAGTCGTTCTCGGCCAGGCCGTCTTCGATGGTGATGATCGGGTACTGCGCGGCCCAGTCGGCCAGGAAGTCGACGAACTGCTCGGAGGTCAGGCGCTTGTTCTCGCCGACCAGGTTGTACTTGCCGTTCTCGTAGAACTCGCTGGAGGCCACGTCCAGGCCCAGCAGCACGTCTTCACCGGCGGTGTAGCCGGCCTTGCCGATCGCTTCAAGGATGGTGTCCAGCGCTTCGACGTTGCTGCGGAAGTCCGGCGCGAAGCCGCCTTCATCGCCCACCGCCGTGCTCAGGCCATGGCCCTTGAGCACCGACTTGAGCGAATGGAAGATCTCGGTGCCGGCACGCAGCGACTCGGAGAACGAGGTGAAGCCGACCGGCAGCACCATGAACTCCTGGAAGTCGACGTTGTTGTCGGCATGTGCGCCGCCGTTGATGATGTTCATCATCGGGACCGGCAGGGTCACGTCGCGGCCATTGGCCAGGTGCTGCCACAGCGCCTGCTTCTTCGAGGCGGCCACGGCATGCGCGTTGGCCAGCGAAACCCCCAGCAGCGCGTTCGCGCCCAGGCGGCCCTTGTTCTCGGTGCCGTCCAGATCGATCAGGCGGCGGTCCAGGCCTTCCTGGTCGGCGGCGTCGAAGCCCTTCAGTGCCGTGGCGATCGTGGTGTTGACGTTGGACACGGCGTTGCGCACGCCCTTGCCCAGGTAACGGGTCTTGTCGCCGTCACGCAGTTCCACGGCTTCCTTGGTGCCGGTCGAGGCGCCCGACGGCACCGCGGCACGACCGAACGAGCCGTCCTCAAGGATGACTTCGGCTTCCAGCGTGGGGTTGCCACGGCTGTCGAGGATTTCACGGGCGTGGATGCTGCGGATCGTGGTCATAGCGGGCCGGTTACCAGTCAGAGAGGGGAGGCGCCGCCAATGCAGCGCCGAAAAAAACATGCCGCGTGATTATCCCTGCACACCCGTCACTTGCCAAATCGGCGTGGCCGACGGCAGCACCCCGGCCACGGTGGCCTGGCGCGAGACCAGCGATGGGATCAACAATACCAGCATCAACAGCGCCAGCAGGAGCAGTGCGCCACCGCCGCCAGCCGCCTGCCGGCGCAGCCGGAATGCGAGCACGCTGGCAGTGACACAGACCAGCGCGACGGTCCCGGTCAGCGACAGCGTCACCAGCAGCAGCGGGCGCACCGAGCGCAGCGCGTTGTCGCCATCGCCCGGCGAGCCGACGCTGGCGAATACCAGCAGCACCAGCACGAACACACCGCCCCAGGCGGTCATCGCCGCACCCAGCGCGATCCAGCCCCAGGCCCAACCGCGCCAGCCGCGGCGCACCGCGGGTGACGCCGGCACGTCGGCCATCATGCGAAGCGCGAGAACCCGTGCTTCTTGGTGACCGCGTCGAGTTCCATCAGGGTTTCAAGCAGTTCTTCCATGCGATCCAGCGGCCACGCATTGGGGCCATCGGACAGCGCCTTGGACGGATCCGGATGGGTCTCGGCGAACAGGCCCGAGACACCGACCGCCACTGCCGCGCGCGCCAGCACCGGCACGAACTCGCGCTGGCCGCCGGAGCTGTTGCCCTGCCCGCCCGGCAGCTGCACCGAATGGGTGGCATCGAACACGACCGGGCAACCGGTATCGCGCATCACCGACAGCGAACGCATGTCGCTGACCAGGTTGTTGTAGCCGAAGCTGGCACCGCGCTCGCAGACCATGATGTCCTGGTTGCCGGTGGCCTTGGCCTTCTCGACGACCGGCTTCATGTCCCACGGCGACAGGAACTGACCCTTCTTGATGTTGACCGGCTTGCCGGCCGCACACACCTTGGTGATGAAATCGGTCTGACGCACGAGGAACGCCGGCGTCTGCAGCACGTCCACCACCGAGGCCACTTCGTCCATCGGGGTGTATTCGTGCACGTCGGTCAGCACCGGCACGCCGATCTGCTTCTTCACCTCAGCCAGGACCTTCAGGCCCTCTTCCATGCCCGGGCCGCGGAAGGCGGTACCCGAGGTGCGGTTGGCCTTGTCGAAGCTCGACTTGAAGATGAAGTTGATGCCGAGGCGATCGGTGATTTCCTTCAACTTGCCAGCCACGTCCAGCTGCAGCTGCATCGACTCGATCACACACGGGCCGGCGATCAGGAACAGGGGCTGGTCCAGCCCGACGTCGAATCCACACAGTTTCATGGCGTTTCCTTGTTGTCCGGCGAACACTGGCCAGGCCAGCCGCCGTGGGTGATTAGCGCTCTGCAATGGGGGCACGTGGCCCCCACCGCAAGTGCGGCGTGCCGATCAGGCGGCCGCGTCCTGGGCCAGCTTGCCACCGGCCTTGCGCTCGCGCGCGGCACGGATGAAGCCGATGAACAGCGGGTGGCCGTCGCGCGGGGTCGACAGGAACTCCGGATGCGCCTGGCAGGCCAGGAACCACGGGTGCTGGTCGCGCGGCAGTTCGATGACTTCCACCAGGGTGTCATCCATCGATTTGCCCGCGATCACCAGGCCGGCATCTTCCAGCTGGGTGCGATAGCGGTTGTTGAACTCGTAACGGTGGCGGTGACGCTCGGCGACCACGTCCTTGCCGTACAGCTCGCGGGCCAGCGTGCCCGGCTTCAGGCGCTGCTCCTGCAGGCCCAGGCGCATGGTGCCGCCCAGGTCGCTCTTGTCGTCACGCTTCTCGACATCGCCGGTGGCGGTGCGCCATTCGGTGATCAGGCCGATCACCGGGTTCGGCGACTGGCGATCGTTCTCGGTGCTGTTGGCACCTTCCAGGCCGGCCACGTGGCGGGCGAAATCGACCACTGCGGCCTGCATGCCGTAGCAGATGCCGAAGTACGGCACCTGCTGCTCACGGGCGAACTGCGAGCTCAGCACCTTGCCTTCGAAACCACGGTCGCCGAAGCCGCCCGGCACCAGGATGCCGTCGACATCCTTCAGCGCGGCCAGGTCGCTGTCTTCCAGCTCCTGCGCTTCGAGCCACTTCAGGTTGACCTTGGTGCGCTGGCGCAGGCCGCCGTGCTTGAGCGCTTCGCCGACCGACTTGTAGGCGTCCTGGTGGTCGACGTACTTGCCGACCACCGCGATGGTGACCTCGTCCAGCGGGTGCAGGGTGGCGTCCACCGCCGCTTCCCACTCGTGCAGGTCGGCCGGGCCGGCCTTGTCGCCGAGCTTGAGCTGGTTGATGACGATGTCATCCAGGCCCTGCGCGTGCAGGCCCATCGGAATGCGGTACAGCACGTCCACGTCCGGCACGCTGATCACGGCGCGCTCGGAGACGTTGGTGAACTGGGCGATCTTGCGGCGCTCCGAATCCGGCACGACCTGCTCGGAACGGCACAGCAGCACGTCCGGCTGGATGCCGATCGAACGCAGCTCCTTGACCGAGTGCTGGGTCGGCTTGGTCTTCAACTCGCCGGCGGCAGCGATGTACGGCACCAGGGTCAGGTGCATGAACAGCGCCTTCTCCGGGCCGCGCTCGGTGCGCACCTGGCGGATCGCCTCCAGGAACGGCAGCGACTCGATGTCGCCCACCGTACCGCCGATCTCCACCAGCGCCACGTCGAAGCCTTCGGTGGCCTCGTCCATGCAGCGGCGGATCTCATCGGTGATGTGCGGAATGACCTGCACGGTGGCGCCCAGGTAGTCGCCGCGGCGCTCCTTGCGGATCACGTTCTCGTAGATGCGGCCGGTGGTGACCGAGTTCTTGCGGCTCAGGCGGGTGCGCACGAAGCGCTCGTAATGGCCCAGGTCCAGGTCGGTCTCGGCGCCGTCATCGGTGACGTAGACCTCACCGTGCTGGAACGGGCTCATGGTGCCCGGGTCGACGTTGATGTACGGATCGAGCTTCATCATCGTCACCCGCAGGCCGCGGGCCTCGAGGATGGCGGCAAGCGACGCGGCGGCAATACCTTTGCCGAGCGAGGACACTACGCCGCCGGTTACGAAGATCAAGGGAGTCATGGCTGGGGGTGTCCTGTCAGGAAGGGGGAAACGGCGCCGACGCGCAGGGCGACGGACGACGTGAAGGGGGAAATCAGAGCGATCCGGGCGGCTGCGGGGCGTTCACGCGCCAGGGCCGGGATCAGGGGGGATGCGGTGCGGGAGTGGGTCAGCGACGTCGGGTCAGCCGTGCCGGCCACTGTCTGGACCGTCACCTCCTGCCTACCCTGCTGGCGATCGCGCACGATCAGGCCAGTCCATTCGCTGATGGATGACACGCACTACTCCCGGAAAGCCATAGTTTACAGATTGACGGCCCCCAGCCCAAGGGGCGGATGACGGTCTTCACATAAGAAGAAGAGCCCCGGCGCGATACCGGGGCTCATGTTGACTACTTTTTCAGATCCCCAGGTCTCTCTGGTGGAGAGCCCCCTTGGAGTTCAAGGGGGCGCGCCGACAGGCGCGGGGATGTGGAAGAGAGGGTGAGCGGGGCCCACGGTTTGCCGCGCAAACCGTGGGGAAGCGTCAGCGCGAAGCGCTTATCGCTTCTTCCGCGCTTCTTCCTCTTCCTCCTTCTGCGGGGCCTGCTCGCCCCTGGCCTTCATTTCGGCCGTGGCGGCCGCGCGGCGCTTGGCCTTGGCGTCCGCCTCGGCCTGCGCCCTGTCGGCCTGTTCGCCCTGCTGCGGCGTGGGCTGGCCCTGTCCGGCGTTCTGGGCCAGTGCCATGGGCACGGCCACCACGGCGGCGGCGATGGCAACGATGGTCAGCAACTTCTTCATGGGGTGCTCCTCGCGGTATGGCATGGAATGGGGCGCCGGAGGCTCCGGTTTCCCATCCATCACAGTCTATCGCGCCCCGGTCGGCCGCCCCCTGAACGTGTGGCGTGCAAAAAACCCGTCCAGACCGCAAACTTCGCCGTCGCATTGCGCTTTATGAAGACAGATGAACGCCCGCTATAACGCCGCCGATATTGAAGTCCTGTCCGGCCTGGACCCGGTCAAGCGCCGCCCCGGCATGTACACCGACACCGCGCGCCCGAACCATCTGGCGCAGGAAGTCATCGACAATGCCGTCGACGAAGCCCTGGCCGGGCATGCCCACACGGTCGAAGTCACGCTGTTCAAGGACGGCAGCTGCGAGGTCAGCGATGACGGCCGCGGCATGCCCGTGGACATCCACCCCGAGGAGAAGATCCCCGGCGTCGAACTGATCCTGACCCGCCTGCACGCGGGCGGCAAGTTCAACAACAAGAACTACACCTTCTCCGGCGGCCTGCATGGCGTTGGCGTGAGCGTGGTCAACGCGTTGTCCACCCTGGTCGAAGTGCATATCAAGCGCGACGGCAGCGAACACCGCATCACCTTCCGCAACGGCGACCGCGCCACCCCGCTGGAAGTGGTCGGCAGCGTCGGCAAGAAGAACACCGGTACCCGCGTGCGCTTCTGGGCCGACCCGAAGTACTTCGACACGCCCAAGTACAACCTGCGCGCGCTGCGCCACCTGCTGCGTGCCAAGGCCGTGCTGTGTCCGGGCCTGACCGTGAAGCTCCACGACGAAGCCACCGGCGAGCAGGACACCTGGTACTACGAAGACGGCCTGAGCGATTACCTCAAGGCCGAGCTCGGCGAGCGCGAGATGCTGCCGGCCGACCTGTTCGTGGGCCACCTGAAGAAAGAAAACGAGGTGGTGGACTGGGCCCTGGCCTGGATCCCCGAAGGCGAGCTGGTCCAGGAAAGCTACGTCAACCTGATCCCGACCGCCCAGCACGGCACCCACGCCAACGGCCTCCGCACCGGCCTGACCGAGGCGCTGCGCGAGTTCTGCGACTTCCGCAATCTGCTGCCGCGTGGCGTCAAGCTGGCCCCGGAAGACGTATGGGACCGCGTGTCGTTCGTGCTGTCGCTGAAGATGACCGATCCGCAGTTCAGCGGCCAGACCAAGGAACGCCTGTCCTCGCGCCAGGCCGCCGGCTTCGTCGAGGGCGCTGCGCATGATGCCTTCAGCCTGCTGCTGAACCAGAACGTCGCATTGGGCGAGCAGATCGCCCAGCTGGCGATCGAGCGCGCCAGTGCGCGCCTGAAGACCGAAAAGCTGGTGACCCGCAAGAAGGTCACCCAGGGGCCTGCCCTGCCCGGCAAGCTGGCCGACTGCATCAGCCAGGACCTGTCGCGCACCGAGCTGTTCCTGGTCGAAGGCGACTCCGCCGGCGGCAGTGCCAAGCAGGCCCGCGACAAGGACTTCCAGGCGATCCTGCCGCTGCGCGGCAAGATCCTCAACACCTGGGAAGTGTCCTCGGGCAGCGTGCTGGCCTCCGAGGAAGTGCACAACCTGGCCATCGCGATCGGCTGCGACCCGGGCAAGGAAGACATCGCCGGGCTGCGCTACGGCAAGGTCGTCATCCTGGCCGACGCCGACTCGGACGGCCTGCACATCGCGACCCTGCTGACCGCGCTGTTCCTCAAGCACTTCCCGGCACTGGTCGATGCCGGCCACGTGTTCGTGGCGATGCCGCCGCTGTTCCGTGTCGACGTGGGCAAGCAGGTGTTCTACGCCCTGGACGAGGAAGAGAAGCGCACGATGCTGGACAAGATCGAACGCGAGAAGATCAAGGGCCAGGTCAGCGTGACCCGCTTCAAGGGCCTGGGTGAAATGAACCCGCAGCAGCTGCGCGAGTCCACCATCCATCCCGATACGCGTCGCCTGGTGCAGCTGACCATCGATGATGGCGAGCAGACCCATTCGCTGATGGACATGCTGCTGGCCAAGAAGCGCGCCAGCGACCGCAAGGGCTGGCTGGAAAAGAAGGGCGACCTGGCTTCGCTGGAGGTCTGATCCGCCTCGAGTGGCACTGAAAAAACCCGCCTTCCGGCGGGTTTTTTCTTGCCTGTGCCACCAGGCATGGATGCATGCAGCGGGAAGGATTACCGTGGCGTCACCGCATTCGCAGGAACCCGCATGCCGTTCGACCCGACCCTGATGCTGGAAACCACGCGCCTGGTGCTGACACCGATCCGCGCCACGGACGCGCAGGCGTTGTTCGCGATCCAGTCCGACCGTCCGGGCATGCGCTACTGGAACCATCCGGCGTGGACCGACCTCAAGCAGGCCTACGTACAGATCCTCGACGATCTCGCCGCGCTGGAGGCAGGCACGCAACTGAAACTGGCGATCCGTGAGCACGTGGACGGACCGCTGCTGGGCATCGTGGTCGTGTTCGCGATCGACGAGACGTCCAGGCGCGCGGAGATCGGGTATCACCTGGCGCCGGCGGCACAGGGCAAGGGCTACATGCACGAGGCGCTGTCACGGTTCGCGGCCTACCTGTTCGATGAACTGCGCATGCGTCGGCTGGAAGCGGAGATCGATCCGCGCAACGTCTCGTCGGCCAAGGTGCTGGAGCGGATCGGGTTCCAGCGCGAAGGACTGCTGCGGGAGCGCTGGCGGGTTGCCGGCGAGGTCTCCGATTCTGCCGTCTACGGCCTGCTGGCACGCGAGTGGCAGGATCGGGCCGACCCGGCGCCGCGTTAGAACGGGCGCGGCGCCATCCTGCGTATACCGGCCTCGCCCCGCCCCGTCCGGCACGCTCCCTCCACGAAAAAGCCCGCCTTGCGGCGGGCTTTTCGATGTTCAACCGTGCGGACCGGTCAGGCCCAGCCGAACAGTTCGAACAGGCGCAGGATCAGGTACGCACAGCCGCCGGCGGCCGGGATCGTCAGGATCCACGCCCACACGATGCGCTCGATCACGCCGAAGCGCAGCGAACGCGGGTTCTTGGCAAAGCCCACGCCCATGATCGCGGTGGAGATGCTGTGGGTGGTCGAGACCGGCATGCCGAAGTGCGCGGCCAGGGTCAGGATGGTGGCCGAGCTGGTTTCCGCGGCGAAGCCGTGGATCGGGTGCAGCTTGACCATCTTGTGGCCCAGGGTCTTGATGATCTTCCAGCCGCCCGAGGCGGTACCGGCGGCCATCACCACGGCGCAGGTCAGCACGATCCACATGGCGATGCCGTCGCCGGCGCTCGCGTCCGGGTGCATGAAGGCCAGCCAGGACGGCAGGTCGTTCAGGGCACCGGTCGCTTCGGCACCGATCAGCGTCATGGCGATGATGCCCATGGTCTTCTGCGCATCGTTGTGGCCGTGGGCGAAGCCCATGTAGGCCGCCGAGGCGATCTGGGCCTTGCCGAAGAACGCATTGACGATGCGCGGGCGCGCCAGCCGGCCGATGAACCCGCCCACCTTGGCCATGCCCGCGATGATCGCCCACAGCAGCAGCATCACCGCGATGCCGAGCAGGAAGCCGGCGATCGGCGAGGTGATCATCGGCAGGAACACCTTCCACAGCAGGCCCTTATTCTGGGCCCAGGTGCCGATGCGCTCGGACCAGATCAGCGCGTCCCAGTTGTTATGGGCAGCGGCCAGGCCGGCGCCGCACAGGCCGCCGATCAGGGCGTGCGAGGACGAGGACGGCAGCCCCTTCCACCACGTGATCAGGTTCCAGATGATGCCGCCCAGCAGCGCGCATAGGATCACCTGCGGGGTCACATCGACCACGTTGGTGTTGAGCAGGCCCGAGGCGATGGTCAGCGCGACGGCGGTGCCGGTCAGGGCACCGATGAGGTTCATGAAGGCCGCCAGCATCACCGCCCAGCCGGGCGAGAGCACTTTGGTCGCCACCACGGTGGCGATGGAGTTGGCGGTATCGTGGAAGCCGTTGATGAACTCGAAGACGAGCGCGGCCAGGATCACCACCAGAACAAGGGTCAGCATGCTGTGGCGTCCGTCAGCTGTTCTTCAAGACGATCTGGTAGGCGACCACGCCGGCCTCGCGGCAACGATCGATGGCCTTCTCCAGGATCTCGAAGAACTCCTTGAGCAGGAACATCTGCAGGCTGTCCAGGCGGCCGGAATAGATGTCGCGGTACAGCTCGAGCATCAGGCGGTCGGCTTCGTTCTCCAGCGAGCGCAGCTTCTCGTTGAGCGCGGTCATCCGGTCCAGATTCATGTGGCGCAGGTCGCCCACCATTTCCACCACCACGCTGGCGGCCTGCTCCAGCATCGCCGCGCGGGGCGCGAAATCGATGTGTTCCAGGTGCTGGGTGGCCAGCGAATAGCGATCGGCGAACTTCTCGATCTGCTTGGGAATCTTGTACAGCGCCGAGCCCAGCGCTTCGATGTCTTCGCGCTCGATCGGGGTCATGAAGCTGTCGACCAGCGCCTGGCTGATCTTGTCCGAGGCGGCGCGCTCGCGCAGGCGGGCCAGCTTGAAGGCGTCCAGCGCCGGCTGGCGGTCCGCTTCGCGCAGCATCGCGTGCAGCGCCTTGGCGCTGTCCTGGGCGGCCTGGGCAGCCTCGTCCAGCAGGGTGTAGAACTGTTTGCCGGAGCCAAAAATGGTCTGCAGAGAGAACATTGAGAAACCTATTCGCCGTCGAGGAAGGACGGCACCGGGCGGAATTATGACGGTTTGATGTCCAATCCGGGTACTCCCTGTCATCTTCACGCTCCCACGGCCCTGCCTGAACGACCCTGATTGCATCCCTGCCCCGGCCTTTTGTTAAGATGCGCGGGCACCTTCGGGTGCACTCTATGGACGACGACCCTTACCCCCCGCCGCACCGCCGCGCTTACGCGCCCTCCGGTAGCCGACATCGCTTGAACACGCCCTCCCTGCCACCAACCGGGGATGAAGCCCGTGTTTGAACTGCTTATCGTCCTTGCCCTGATCCTGCTCAACGGCTTCTTCGCCATGTCCGAAATGTCGGTCATGACCTCGCGCAAGAGCCGCCTCAAGCAGATGGCCGCCACCAGCAAACGCGCCGAGCGCGCGCTTGAACTGTCTGAAAAGCCCGAGAGCTTCCTGTCCACGGTCCAGATCGGCATCACCCTGATCGGCATCCTGACCGGTGTGTTCGGCGGTGAGGCGATCGGCCTGGCCATCGCCGAGTGGCTGCACGGCATCGTTCCGGCCTTCGCCTACTCCAGTGAAGTGGGCAAGGCGCTGGCGGTTGCCCTGATCACCTTCCTGACGCTGATCTTCGGTGAACTGGTCCCCAAACGACTGGCCATTACCCGTTCGGAAGACATCGCCGGGCTGGTCGCCTGGCCGATGGGCTGGCTGTCCCGGATCGCTTTCCCGTTCGTGTGGCTGCTCTCCCACAGCACCCGGCTGGTGCTGCGCGTGCTCGGCCTGGGCAAGGATGAGGCCGCCTCGGTCACCGAAGAAGAGATCCGCATGCTGGTGGCCGAGAGCCACGAAGCCGGCGTGATCGACGCCCACGAGCGCGACATGATGAACCGCGTCATGCGCCTGGGCGACCGTACCGCCGACAGCCTGATGACCCCGCGCAACCGGATCGCCTGGCTGGATACGCAGGCCGCGCCGGAGAAGAACCTCGCCACCATGCGCGAGAACGAGTTCTCCCGTTACCCGGTGTTCCGCGACAACGACCAGGACATCGTCGGGGTGCTGGAAGTCAAAAGCCTGGTGACGCGCCTCGTGCGCGATGACCATTCGCTGTTCCAGAACCTGCGCGAGCCGCTGTACGTCTCCGAGTCCACCCACGCGATGAAGCTGCTGGAGATCTTCCGCGAGGAGCAGCAGTCGATGGCGCTGGTGGTGGACGAGTACGGTGAGATCCAGGGCCTGGTCACCATCAGCGACCTGATGGGCGCGGTGGTCGGCCGCCTGCAGTCGGTGGAGAACGTGGACGAGGACGCACTGGTCGTGACCCGTGAGGACGGCTCGTTCCTGGTCGATGGCTCGCTGTCGATCGAGGACCTGCGCGAACTGATGGGCAACGCCGAGCTGCCCGATGCCGACGATGGCGATTACTACACGCTGGCCGGCATGTGCATCCATTATTTCGGCCGCATCCCGCATGCGGGCGAGTACTTCGATTGGGCCGGCTGGCGCATCGAGATCGTCGATCTCGACGGTGCCCGTGTCGACAAGCTGCTGCTGCGCACCCTGAGCGAAGACGAAACCGATGACATCACCGGCTGAGCCGACGCCGCCGGATCCGACGCGGCCGCAGTACCGCAACGAGGGTATCCGTACCCTCCTGGCGATGTTCGACCACGGTGACCCGGAGGAACGGCTGCTGCTGGGCCAGATCCTGCAGGATCTGCAGCAGAGCGCGTTCGGTGTGTTCCTGTTCGTGGCGATCCTGCCGGCCTTCATTCCGATTCCCGGGATCGGCGGCGCGGTCAGTGGGCCGCTGGTGGTTCTGATCGGTGCGCAGATGCTGTGCGGCATGCGCCGGCCGTGGCTGCCGGGCTTCATCCGCAACCGTGGGCCCAAGCGCGGCACCATGCATCGCTTCCTAGAGCGCATCGACGGCCCGCTGCGGCGCTTGGACCGCCTGCTCAAACCGCGGATGGCCGGACTGCTGGTGCCGCTGCCCGCCCATGCCTTCAGCGGCCTGCTGCTGATCCTGATCGGCGTGCTGTTGTCGCTGCCGATCCCGCTCACCAACTATCTGTTCGGCTTCCAGTTGCTGCTGTTCGCGCTGGCGCTGCTGGAACGCGACGGCGTGCTGATGCTGGTCAACTGGGTCGGGGCGGTGGCTGCCGTGCTGTTCTTCGGCTTCAGTTCGGGCCACCTGGTGGGCTACACGGTGGACCTGTTCCAACGCTGGTTCGGCTGAGGCCGGCCCCCCTTCACGCGACGCGCCATGAAAAAAGCCGACCCCGCGGCCGGCTTCAGCACCACACTGGCCGGCGCAGGGCCGGCCCTGTGAGCCCGGTTACGCGCCGGGCTTGAGATCCACCGTGCCGGTGTCGGACATCGCGCCCGGGTCATCGGTCACGGCCGACAGCACGAAATACAGGGCCTTGCCGAGCAGTCCACCCGGGCCATCCCAGTATTCGGCCGATTCGGCGCTGACGTGGATCAGGCGCAGGTTCGGGTCGTCCTTGCCGCCCGGGAAGAAGATCTTCATCGCCGGCGACCAGAGTTCGTCGATCTTGGCCCGATCGTTCACGACACGGGCGATGCCCGAGACCGAGACATAGGTATTGCCCGAGGGCGAGGCGTAGGCCACGTTGACGCGCGGGTTGGCGGTGATTTCCGCGATCTTCGGGCTGTCGGCGCCGGTGGCGAACCACAGGTCGCCATCGAACTCGACTTCCTGCGTGCCCAGCGGACGACTGAACAAGCGTCCGTCCACACCGACCGTGGTGAACATCGCGATGTCCACGCCGCGGATCAGTTCGGCCAGTTGTTTGATGTGCTGCTGACGATCGTGCTCGGCCATGGGGTGGCTCCTGCAAGGGGAGCCACCATCACAGCCGATCGGCGGCTACGGCGACGTGAACCGCGCGGTCACACCTTCTTCGCATGCGCCGTGGGCATTACGCCTGCAGTGCGCGCCATGCCTGCATCGCCAGCCCGAACGAACGCTTGCGCGCGGCATGGTCGTAGATGTTGGCGGTGACCAGCACTTCGTCAGGCTTGTGCCGCGCCACAAACGCGGCCAGCCCTTCCTGCACCTGCTTCACGTCACCGACCACTGCGCAGGCCAGCGCGTTCTGCACGCCGGCCTTTTCGTGCGGCTGCCAGAACGCTTCGATGTCGTCGATCGGCGGCGGAATCAGGCCCGGCAGGCCACGGCGCAGATTGACGAAGCTCTGCTGCTGGGTGGTGAACAGACGCTTGGCCTCGGCTTCGGAATCGCTGGCGACCACGTTCAAGCCCAGCACCGCATACGGCGCCTGCAGATACTGCGATGCGCGGAATTCGCGACGGTAGACCGCCAGCGCTTCATCCATCGCGTCCGGCGCAAAGTGCGAGGCGAAGGCGAAGGGCAGGCCCATCGCAGCCGACAGCCGCGCACTGAACAGACTGGAGCCGAGCAGCCACACCGGCACCGGGATGCCCGCACCGGGCACGGCGCGAACGGCCTGGCCCCTCTGGGCCGGCTCGAAGTAATGCAGCAGCTCGCGCACGTCCTGCGGGAACTGGTCAGCGCTGTCGAAGTAACGACGCAGTGCGCGGGCGGTGGGCTGATCGGTACCAGGCGCGCGGCCCAGGCCAAGATCGATCCGGTCCGGGTACAGCGAGGCCAGCGTGCCGAACTGCTCGGCGACCTGCAGCGGCGAGTGGTTGGGCAGCATGATGCCGCCGGCACCAACGCGGATACGCTTCGTGCCCCCGGCCACATGGCCGATCAGTACCGCGGTGGCGGCACTGGCGATGCCGGGCATGTTGTGGTGCTCGGCCAGCCAATAGCGGTGGAAGCCCCAGCCTTCGGCGTGCTGGGCCAGGTCCAGCATGTTGGCGAAGGCCTGCGTGGTGTCGCTGCCTTCGCAGACCGGCGCCAGATCAAGAATCGACAGCTGCATCATGAATGCTCGTTCCAACCAGGAGATATCCCACTGAGATGGGGCTGTCCGGCTGGTTTGCCACCGCCCACAAGGCGCAGGTGGCAAGACGCTGATTTCCGTCTCGCGACGATTCAGGACAATCAACGCCGTGAAGACGGCTCAGGCGGCGCCGGTGTCCTGGTCGACCAGCGGCTGCAGGGCCGGATCCAGCGCCACGCGCTCGTCGAAGACGAAGCAGCGGCCGTCATAACCCTCACCGCCCACGGCCTCGAAATAGCCCAGAATGCCGCCGTCCAGCTGCAGGACGTTGTCCATGCCGTCGTTGCGCATCCACAGCGCCGCCTTCTCGCAGCGGATGCCGCCGGTGCAGAAGCTGACCACGGTGCTGTCCTTGAGCGCCTCGCGGTGCGGGGCCAGGGCCTCGGGCAGATCGGTAAACTTGGTGATCGGCAGCACCAGCGCGTCCTGGAACGTGCCGTACTCGATCTCCTGGGTGTTGCGGGTGTCCAGCATCACCACCGGCTTGCCGGCGTCATCGTGCCCCTGGCGCAGCCAGCGCTGCACCGTGGCCGGATCGATCGAGGGCGCGCGCGGGTAGGCCAGCGGCTGGGCGTCGTCGATGCGGAAGCTGATGATCTCCGGCTTGACCTTGGCCTTGAGCCGGGCAAAGGGCTGCATGTGGCTGTAGCTGGTCTTCACCCGCAGCCCGGCAAACCGGGCATCGGCCCGCAGGGCGGTGTAGAAGCCATCGATTGCCTGCTCCGCCCCGGCCAGGAACAGGTTGATGCCCTCGCCCGCTACCAGGATCGTGCCGCGCAGCTGCGCGGCGGTGGCCCGCTCCAGCAGGGTCGCGCACAGCGCGTCCGGGTCGGCGACGGGGGTGAAGTGGTAGGCGGCGGTATTGGCGATCATCACGCCATTTTAGCCGCTGGGCGGCCGCGACGCCTGAGCCGCGCCGGAATCAGCCGCGCAGCAGCACGAACGGCAGCAGCACCAGCGCGGCCGCGACGGCCATCCCGACCAGCACCGTGACCACGAACACCGGGCGGCGCCGGATCAGGCTGCCGAAGGTCTCGGCCGTGCCCTCGCGCAGCGCGGCCTCACGCTCGCCGCGCACGCGCTCACCGCGCGTCTGCTGGTAGTCGGCCATCAAGGCCTTGGCCCGCGGGTGATCCTCGTTGTCGCGCACCCAGATGCCGCCGAAGGAGATGCCCCACGGGCTGGGCTCGGTGCGGTAATGGGCAATGCCCGCCTTGTCCAGCAGGGCGGTGACATCCTGGATTTCATCGTCCGCGACATTGCGCAGGTTGAGCAGCAGTTTCGACATGCGCCCATGATAGCGCCCGGCGATGCGCTACCCTTGCGTCCCCGTTTTTTGGATCCGGAGCCCGCCCATGCGCCGTCTGCCGCATTACCTGCTCGCCCCCCTGATGCTGTCGCTGCTGGCCGCCTGCACCCCGCCCGGCCCGCCGCCCGGTGGCAGCATCGCGCAGTTCGAGAAGATCGACACCCAGCCGGGCACCGGCGCCGAGGCCACGCCGGGCAGCAAGGTCACGGTGCACTACACCGGGTGGATCTACGATGAGCGCACCGCCGACAAGCACGGTGACAAGTTCGACAGCTCGGTGGACCGTGGCGAGCCCTTCAGCTTCGACCTGGGCCAGGGCCAGGTCATCAAGGGCTGGGACGAAGGCTTCGCGGGCATGAAGGTGGGCGGCAAGCGCACGCTGATGATTCCGGCCGAGTACGGCTATGGCGCCCGTCGCGCCGGCCCGATCGCGCCGAACTCCTCGCTGGTGTTCGATGTCGAGCTGCTCGACGTCAAGCCGCGTTGATCCTGCCTGCATGAGCATTGCCCTGACCACCCCACGCCGGGTCGCGATCATCGGCGGCGGCCCCGCCGGCCTGATGGCGGCTGAAACCGTGCGCGCTGCCGGCCACGCCGTCGATCTGTACGAGGCCAAGGGCTCGCCCGGTCGCAAGTTCCTGATCGCCGGCAAGGGCGGCCTCAACCTGACCCACTCCGACGCGCCTGACGTGTTCGTTTCGCGCTACCGCGAGCGCGCGGAGGCGGTGGGCGGGTGGCTGGCCGATTTCAATGCCGAGGCGCTGCGCGCCTGGGCGTTGGACTTCGGCGTGGAAACCTACGTGGGCAGTTCCGGCCGTGTGTTCCCGGTGGACCGCAAGGCCGCGCCGCTGCTGCGCGGCTGGGTGCGCCGGCTGAAGGAACAGGGCGTGCGCTTCCACGTGCAGCATCGCTGGACCGGCTGGGATGACGCGGGCGCGCTGCGCTTCCAGACGCCCGATGGCGAAACGACGGTGACGGCCGACGCGGTAGTGTTCGCGCTCGGCGGCGGCAGCTGGCCGGAACTGGGCTCGGATGGCGCGTGGATGGCGCCGATGGCCGCCACCGGCATCGACATCGCCCCGCTGCAGCCAGCCAACTGTGGCTTTGACATCGGTTGGACGCCCTACTTCAGCGAACGCCAGGCCGGCGCCCCGCTCAAGCCGGTGGTGGCGCACTGGACCGACCTGAAGGGCGAACCGCGCTCACTGCAGGGCGAGTGCGTGATCACGGCGACCGGCATCGAAGGCAGCCTGATCTACGCGCTGTCGGCCGATCTGCGCGACAGCCTGGCCCGCGACGGCCAGGTGGAACTGCAGCTGGACCTGCTGCCGGGCCAGACCGAAGCGCAGGTGCTGGAGAAGCTTGGCAAGCCGCGCCAGGGCCGCAGTTTCGGCGAGGTCCTGCGTCGCCAGCTCGGGCTGGGCGGGGTGAAGTCCGCCCTGCTGTTCGAGGTGCTGGGCCGCGAGGCCGGGCAGCTGCCGCTGGCGCAGATCGCGCACGCGCTCAAGCGGCTGCCACTGGCCCTGGAACGACCGCGTCCGATCGATGAAGTCATCAGCACCGCCGGTGGCGTGCGCCTGGAGGCATTGGATACGCAGTTGATGCTGCGCGCACGGCCGGGCACGTTCTGTGCGGGCGAGATGCTGGACTGGGAAGCACCGACCGGCGGCTACCTGCTCACCGCGTGCTACGCCAGCGGGCTGCGCGCCGGGCGTGGCGTGGTGGCCTGGCTGGCGCAGGGATAGATCGCGAGGTGCCGGCCAGCGGCCGGCACTACCAGTGACGTGCCCTGACAGGCGCTCGGCGCGGCTCAGCGCGGCATCCGGGTGGTGCCGGCCACTGGCCGGCATCAACGCGTGCGCTGCATCCGCACCGACGCGAGTGCGACGCCGCTGGGGTGTGGGTAGCTCTCCTCGCGCAGCGCCTCAAAACCACAGCGCTGGTAGAACGGCACCGCGTTGAGCGAGGCCGAGAGCACCAGCGGCCGCGCAGGGTCGGCCAACGCCTCCATCGCCTGCATCAGGGTCAGGCCGATGCCACGGCCGCCGCAGTCGGGATCGACGAACAACGCATCGACCTCGTTGCCGGCCAGATCGATCACGCCGTAGCCCAGCAGCGCACCCTCGGCGTCTTCGGCAATCACACCGCCACCGCCGGCGAGCAGCGCGCGGTAGTGTTGCGGCGGCGGCGAGGCCGACCATGGGGCAATTACCTCCGGCGGATACGCCGTACTGCACAGTTCGCGGACGCAGCGGGTGCGCAGTACCCACAGCCGGTCCGCCTCGTCGGCGCGGCCGACCCGCAAGCGCACTGCACGATCGCCCGTCATCGCGATTTGCTCGCGCGCAGCGCCTGGATGCGCGCTGGTGGCTGGAACGAGTCGCTGCGCGCATCGGCCCAGTAATCATGGAAGACCGCGTGGTCCGGCACCTTGCGCAGCAGTTCACCGGGCGCAAGATAGCGATACAACGAGGCCAGCGAACGGATTTCCACCGGCGAGACCCGGCGCAGGATGTGCTCCGGCCCCAGCTCGGAGGGATCGTTGAGGCCGGCCGCGCACAGCAGGTCGCGCAACGCGCGCAGCGTGTTCTCGTGGTAGCTGTGCACGCGCGTGGCCTTGTCGGCCGCATCCAGGTGCCGCCAGCGATTGGGGTTCTGGGTGGCGATGCCGGTCGGGCACTTGTCGCTGTGGCAGCTCAACGACTGGATGCAGCCCAGCGCGAACATGAAACCACGGCCGGCGTTGCACCAGTCCGCGCCCAGCGCGATGGTGCGCGCGATCTCGAACGCGCTGGTCACCTTGCCGGCCGCACCCACGCGGATGCGGTCGCGCAGGTCCAGCCCGACCAGGGTGTTGTGCACCAGCAGCAGGGCTTCGTGCATCGGCACGCCAACGTGATCGATGAACTCGGCCGGCGCGGCGCCGGTCCCGCCCTCGGCGCCGTCAACGACGATGAAATCCGGCAGCATCCCGGTTTCCTGCATCGCCTTGGCAATACCGAACCACTCCCACGGGTGGCCGATGGCCAGCTTGAAGCCGACCGGCTTGCCGCCGGACAACTCGCGCAGCCGCGCGACGAACTGCAGCAGCTCGACCGGAGTATTGAACGCGCTGTGGCTGGAGGGCGACACGCAATCCACGCCCATCGGCACGCCACGGGTGATCGAGATCTCTTCGCTGACCTTGGCCGCTGGCAAGACGCCGCCATGGCCGGGCTTGGCGCCCTGCGAGAGCTTGATCTCGATCATCTTGACCTGATCATGGTTCGCGTTGGCGACGAACTTCTCTTCACTGAAACCGCCAGCCTCATCACGACAACCGAAATAGCCCGAGCCGATTTCCCAGACCAGGTCGCCGCCCATTTCGCGGTGGTAGGGAGAAATCGACCCTTCGCCGGTGTCGTGGTAGAAGCTGCCGCGGCGCGCGCCTTCGTTCAGTGCGCGGATCGCGTTGGCCGACAACGAGCCGAAGCTCATCGCAGAGATGTTGAACACGCTGGCCGAGTACGGCTTGGCGCAGTTGGGCCCGATCTGGATGCGGAAATCGTGGTGGCCGATCTCGGTCGGCGCCAGCGAGTGGTTGATCCATTCGTAATCCACCGCATACGTGCTGCGCAGCGTGCCGAATGGCACCACGTCCATTTCATTCTTGGAGCGCTGGTAGATCAGGGCACGCTGCTGGCGCGAGAACGGCACGTCTTCCAGATCGCTCTGCACGAAGTACTGGCGGATCTCCGGCCCGATCGATTCCAGCCCGTAGCGGAAGTGCGCCATCACCGGGTAGTTGCGCCGCAGCGTGCTGCGCTTCTGCAGCATGTCCCACGTGCCCAGCACCACCAGCAGGGCCGTCACCCCCACGCCCCAGTACCAGGCGGGCCAGATCGTGGCCAACCACAGGCAGACCGGGAACAGCAGGATGGCGAGCAGGTACGCGAGATAGCGGTGCATGGCTTTCCTCAATCAATACTGCCAACGAGTCTACAGGCGGTCGTCCACCACTTCCCGGGGCCATACGGATTTGACGTCGTACACCACGCCGTCCGGCGCCAACAGCGCGCGCACCTGCGCCGCATCCAGGGCACGGAAACGATCGTGCGCCACGGCGAGCACGACCGCGTCATACCCGCCCGCATCCGGGGCGTCGACCCAACGCACGCCGGCATCGGCCAGTGCCGCCGGACCGACCCACGGGTCCTGCACGTCCACCCGGGCCCCACTGGCCTGCAGGCGCTGCGCCAGTTCCAGCGCGCGGCTGTTGCGCAGGTCCGGGCAGTTCTCCTTGAAGGTCACGCCCAGCACCAGCACCCGGGCCTGGGCGACATCGATGCGGCGCGATGCCAGCAGCGCCAGCACGCGTTGCGCGACGTGCTCGCCGACCCGGTTGTTGACCTGGCGCGCGGTGTGGATCAGATCGGGGTGATAGCCCACGCTCTCGGATTTGTGCAGCAGGTAGTACGGATCCACGCCGATGCAGTGGCCGCCGACCAGGCCGGGCCGGAACGGCAGGAAGTTCCACTTGCTGCCGGCCGCGTCCAGCACATCCTGGGTATCGATGCCGAGCCGATCGAAGATCAGCGCTAGCTCGTTGACCAGGGCGATGTTGACGTCGCGCTGGATGTTCTCGATCACCTTGGCGGCTTCGGCCACGCGGATCGACGGTGCCGGCCACGTGCCTGCGGTGATGATGCTCTTGTACAGGGCATCGACCACCGCGGCGACCTCGGGCGTCGAGCCGGAGGTGATCTTGCGGATGTCCGGCAGCCGCCGCTCGCGGTCGCCCGGGTTGATCCGCTCCGGGCTGTAACCGCAATAGAAATCCTCGTTGAAGCGCAGCCCCGACCCTTCCTCGAGCAGGGGGACGCAGACTTCCTCGGTGGTACCGGGATAGACCGTGGATTCATAGATCACGATGTCGCCGCGCTTGAGCAGGCCGGCAATCAAGGTACTGGCGCTGCGCAGCGGCCCCAGATCGGGCTGCTCATGCGCATCGATCGGGGTCGGCACGGTCACGATGTACACATTGCAGGCGGCCAGATCGGCGGGATCGGCGCTGTAACGTGCATGCACAGCGGCAGCGAGCTCATCGGCCTCCAGTTCCAGCGTGTGGTCCAGGCCACGCTGCAGCTCGGCGACCCGCGCGCTATCGATGTCGTAGCCCACCGTGGCCTGCTGCCGGCCGAAGGTCACCGTCAACGGCAGCCCGACATAGCCCAGCCCGATGACGCCGATGCGCGGCGCGGCCGCGGCGGAAATGGCCTGGGTCATCGCTCGGCTCCGCATCGCGGAACCGGGCCGGCCAGCAGGCGGGGCGTCATCAGGGGATACGTCATGCGATACGGAGCCGGGGATACAGGTCATGCAAGCCTAACGCGCCTGCCCCTGCCCCACAAAGAACAAAGCCGCCGCCCGCGGAGAGTACGGACGACGGCCAAAGGAATAATGGTCCAGCTGCGGTTACTACCCTTTCAGACAGCCTCCAAGGGCAAACCCCGCAAGACTGGTCACAGCTGGTAGGAAGAGGATAGGCGGGCAACCGTGATCATTGTGTTACGGCCAGCGTTGTTCTGCTTTACGAACCCAGCGTCACCGCCGCCGGTTCCAACTCGCCGGAGACACCGGTCCACGCCGCAAGCAGACAGCCAAACCCCGTGGGCGTGTCTCCCACCGCGGGCAGGCCGGCCAGAAATCCGTGCCAGGGCGCATCGATGATGCGCGCCAGTGCTTCGGGCTCCACTGCTGCGGAGGCCATCGTCCAGCGGGGGAAGTGGCGGGCACCGACCGGCCCGCGCGCAAGCTCGCGCAGGTTGGTATGGATGCGCGCGTTGAACACCCGCTGGAACACCGAATCCACGCCATCCTCCGGCCCTTCGAAATACTGCAGGAACCGACGCCCGTCGAACATCAGCACGCCGGTGACGCCGGCCACTTTATTGAATCCCGATGCCGCGCGCAGGATCTGATCGATATCAGACGTTTCGATTCCATCGACAGCGTCGCTGACATAAGCGACCGCATGCAGCGGCATGAAGGATTTCCGGAATGAACTGAAGCTGACTATGCCATGAAGTATTCGCACTGGGTAGACATCGAATGTGTCTCCTTCCCGTTCCGGAAAAGCGCGTCGGCGCAAGCGTCATTCCGGGATCTGCACCTCGAATCCACGCTCGCGCAGCTGATCGATATAGCCGCCGGGCGTGACCAGCGAGGTCACCGGCACCGTCGCGAAGGTCACCGCGTTGCGTGCCAGCGCGTCGCTGGCCATGGAGATCCATTTGCGGTGAGCCTGGGCATCGACGTCGGTCAGGCCGCGGCGGCGCCCGAAGTCACTGTTGGCCACCGCATCCACGCAAGCCATGTACTGCCCTTTCACTGCAAGGCGCTGCAGCGCCTGGATATCACCCACCGCCCAGGCATTGGCGCGCTCGGCCAGCAGCGGCAGCCCGTGCTCGATCACCTCCAGCGTGCGCCGGAAGCATTCCACGTCCTGCAGGGCCGTCCCGCGCACTTCCTTCAACGCCTGCCGCGGGTCGGCGATCTTGATCGTGACCTGGGTCGACACCGGCTTGAGGCCGTTTGCCTTGCTGGCCTTCTCGATGATCCTGGAGACCGGCGAGGATCGGCCCAGCCCCACATCCTTGAGGGCGGCGGCGTACAACTGCGTAGCCGCCACCAGCGGGCGGTCTTTCTCGATGCCATTGTCGCGCCCGATGTGACGCTGCTTGAGCAGCGCCCAGCGTGCATAGAGATCGGGCGGCAGGACCTCGCGCAGCGTGCGTCCGTCAGGATCGCGCGCCGCCTTCATCGCCGCAGGCGCCAGGGTCAGGCGGCGGAAGAACCCCACATCGGCATCCAGCGTCCAGCCGGGTGAGCCGAGCACCTCCTGTGCGCTGGCGATCACCGCCTGCACCTCGTCGGCGCGCCAGTCCAGCTTGGCCGGCAGCGGCGAGACGGTGCCGAGAATCCACAGTGTGTGCCCCTGGCTGTTGCGGACCTGCCACATGCCCGGCCCCGGCTGCACGCCGGAGACCAGCACCGGGGCAAGGTCGATCACCTCGCCTGCCGTCTGCGCCGGTACCGGTACCGGTTCCTGCGCCGGCGCATGGACCTGGGCATTGGCATGGACCGCGCCGCCGAGCAGCACCGCCATGCCCCACACCAGTGCGTTCCCTGCACGTCCTGCGTTGGCCATGTGACCTTTCCGAAGTGAATTGCTGCGCAGCGTACGGCGGCGCGCGGCCGGCTGCGTAAAGTTTGCGTTGCACCGGAACGCCGGCTGCAACGAACAAGGGCAGCCGGTTGGCTGCCCTCGCGTGGAATCATCACCGGCGTGCGTCGATCGCAGCGCGATCAGAACCCACGCCAAGGGGAAGCCTTGGTGCCCGGGGCCGGAATCGAACCGGCATGGGGTCGCCCCCGGCGGATTTTAAGTCCGATGCGTCTACCAGTTTCGCCACCCGGGCAACGGCGCGCATAGGGTGCCTGATCGCGCCCGGTTTTGGAATGCACGCACGCCGGGGCGACGGCACTCAGATCGCCCTGGAATACCGCACCGGCTGGTCCGGCTGCGCCAGATAACGGTCGAAGCACATCGCCAGCAGCCGCAGCAGCGGGCGCCCGCGTTCGCTGGCGCGCACCACGCCCTGCGCGTAGTCGGCCAGGCCGTCGGCCTGCAGCGTGGCCAGCGCGCGCAGCCCGTCGGCGAAATACGCCTCGAAGTCCACGCCATGCCGTGCTGCCAGCGCGGCGCCATCCACTTCGCCCTGGCACATCAGCTGGCCGATCAGCTCGGCGCGCAGTACGTCGTCCTCGTCCAGCTGCAGGCCACGCCAGACTGGCAGGCGCCCTGCATCGACGGCCGCCTCCCAGGCCGGCAGCTCGCGCGGGTTCTGGCTGTAGGTGTCGCCGATGTGGCTGATCGCGCTGGCGCCCAGGCCGACCAGATCGGTATCGGCATGCGTGGTGTAGCCCATGAAGTTGCGGTGCAGCTGGCCCGCGCGTTGTGCCCGCGACAGGTCCTCCTCCGGCAATGCGAAGTGGTCCATGCCGATGTACTGATAGCCCGCCTCGGAAAGCCTTTGCACCGCCAGGCCGAGCAGGGCGAGCTTCTGGTCGGGACCGGGCAGATCCGCATCGGCGATCTGGCGCTGCGCGCGGAACAGGTGCGGCAGGTGGGCATAGCCGTAAACCGCCAAGCGATCTGGGCGTTCACGCAACACGGTTTCCAGGGTCTGCGCGAAGCCGGCCAGCGTCTGCTTCGGCAGGCCATAGATCAGATCGACATTGACCGAGCGCAGCCCGTACTCGCGGCACGCGCGCAGGATGTCCAGGGTGGCCTCCACGCCCTGCTCGCGGTTGATCGCCTTCTGAACGTCCGGATCGAAATCCTGCACGCCCAGGCTGGCGCGGTTGAAGCCCAGCGCGGCCAAGCCGGCGATGTCGGCGCGGGTGACGAAGCGCGGGTCCAGTTCGATGGAGAAATCGCGTGCGGCCGCAGTGCTGAAATTGAAGCGCTCGCGCAGCCCCTCGAGCAGCTCGCGCATCTGTGCTGGCGCGAGGAAGTTCGGCGTGCCGCCACCGAGGTGCAGCTGGATCACTTCACGGGCCGGATCGAACTGCGGCGCCATCAGGTCCGCCTCGCTCAGCACGCGGGCGACGTAGCTGATGCCCTTGCTGTGATCGCGGGTGATGACACGGTTGCAGCCGCAGTAGAAGCATGGGCTGCTGCAGTAAGGCACGTGCACATACAGCGACAGCGGCCGGCCGAGCCGGTTGCTGCCGGCGATGGCCTCGCGCAGGGCCAGCTCGCCATACCCGTCATGGAAGTGCGGCGCGGTCGGATAGGAGGTGTAGCGCGGCCCGGGCCGGTCGTGGCGGCGCAGCAGCTCGGGGTCGAAGTGCCAGGCAAGCCCGGCGGCGGCAGGCGAGAAAGTATCCATGCCGCCAGCGTGCACGCGCGCGGGCGCGCACGCATTGCGTCAGATCAATTCAGGCCCTGGCGGCCGACCAGCGGCAGGCTGGGCCAACGCAGCATCTGGAAGCGACGCCAGAACGTATCGGCGATCCGCCCGGCAACGTCATCGGCCAGCCGCTGCATCGGCGGATTGCCACATTCGGCGGTGGTCTGCCGGAACAGGGCCAGCCAGCGGTCGAACAGATCGCGGTCGAGCTCATCCATGGCCATGTGCTTGGGCATCGGCGCGCCTTTGAAGCGGCGCGTGCCGCGCAGCATCGCCGACCAGAAATCGACCAGCTGGGCCAGGTGCGCATCCCAGTCGTGAATCCGTGCCGCGAAGACCGGCCCCAGCCGCGGCTCCTCGCGGACGCGCGCATAGAAGTCATGCACCAGCCGGGTGACCTCCTCTTCGCTGCACAGGTCCGGCGCAGGGAGAGGCAGCGCGTTGTCGGTGGGATCGGCCATGAACATCCTCGGGCGGCAACGCCCAGCATCGGCGGCAGCGCGTGCCGCTGCCTTGATCAGAATCAATGAAGGCCGTCGCGAAGCCTTCTAGTCTGGGAGCTCGACAGGAAGCGCGCACCCGCGATCCCGGCCCCCGGTCGGCGCGAAGTATAGCCGTGCCCTGCCCCCTCCTCCTGACCGTGGCCGCAATGAACGACCTGCATGACCCGCCCGACGGCAGCCGCCGACGGCTGATCCAGCAATGGGGCGCCATCCTGTGGCCCAGTTTCGTCGCAGCCGGCCTGGCCAGCGTGGTCTTCTTCGCGTTCGTCGACCCGCTGCGCCTGCGCGACATCACCTTCCCGCAACACGAGATCAGCCGCGAACTGGGCTACACACTGGGGTTCTTCATGTTCTGGGCGGTCACCGCCGCCGCCAGCACGATCACCTGGTACCTGCTGCGGCCAATGCCCGGCGACGACGACGATCTGCCGCTGGGGTGACCATGACAGACCGCCTCACCCTGCATCTCGTCGATCCACCACCGGCACCGCCGCCCGCCGTTCGCCGCGCGCCACTGCGCTGGCGGCCGCTGCTGTCGGCGCTGCTGCTGGCCGGCTTCTACGCCCTGCCGTGGCTGCGCTGGGAGGGCCGCCAGGCACTGTTGTTCGACCTGACCGCGCGCCGTTTCGATCTGTTCGGCTGGACGCTCTGGCCGCAGGACGTGGGCATCCTGCTGGGGCTGGCCGCCGTGCTGGCCACCACCCTGGTGCTGCTGACCAACCTGGCTGGCCGGGTCTGGTGCGGCCATGCCTGCCCGCAGACCTTGTGGAGCCGATTGTTCCGCTGGATCGAACAGGCCGCCGCGCACTGCCTGCCGGCCGCACCGGCGCGCGCGGCCAAGCATCTGCTGTGGCTGCTGGTGGCCGCGTGGACCGGCATCACCTTCGTGGGCTTTTTCAGCCCGATCCACGGTCTGGTCGGCACGCCGTGGCCGCCGGCCTGGAGCGGCTGGGAAACGTTCTGGATCCTGTTCTACGCCGCCGCCACCTGGGGCAACGCGGGCTTCCTGCGTGAACATGTCTGTCGCGAGTTGTGCCCGTATGCGCGCGTCCACGGCATGTTCTGCGACAGCGACACGCCGCGCATGCACTATCACGCGCGCCGCGGTGAACCGCGCGGCCCGCGCGTGGCAGGGCTGGGTGGCGTGCAGGCCCGCGGCCGCGGACTGCTCGACCCCACCAGCGCCAGCGATTACGCGTTCCGCGCCGCGCATGAGGACATCGCCGGCCCCATGCCGCACTTCAGCGCCGATCGGCTCGGCGATTGCCTGGATTGCGGGGACTGCGTCACCGTCTGTCCGATGGCGCTGGACGTGCGCGCCGGGCCGCATGCCGATTGCATCGGCTGTGGCGACTGCCAGGACGCCTGCGATGCGCGCATGCGTGCCTGGCAGTTCCCGACCGGTCTGATCCGCCGTGCCAGCCCGTCAGCCATGCAGCAAGGCCCGTCACGCTGGATCCGCCCGCGCACGCTTGCCGCGGCCAGCACGCTGCTGGCCCTGCTGGGCATCGGTCTCCATTACCTGTAGTGGCGCCGCGCTGGCGGTTGTCCCCGTCCCGATTCCCGGTCCCCCGACCCGGTTTCAGCGAGCGCGCGGTCGCGCACTGCGTGGGGGCACCAACTGGGCGCGCCGCACGATCCCCAACTGTTCGATGATCAACGCCAGTTCATTGGTGACACGGGTTCGCGCGGTGCCCTGCGCCGGTACCAGTCGCTCCAGCACGCGCTGGTAGGTGGACCAGAATTCCGGGCCGCAGCCATGTTTCACGTAGCTGGCTTCCAGCTCGGTTCGCACTCCGTCAGCCAAGTCATGTTCGCCGTATTCCATACGACCTCCGTGGGACTTGCTTGCTTCAGGGACGACAAAACCCCCTCAGGGGCGGAGTCACTTCGGGTTCACTTAAAATTTGCACTTCCTTCGCATTAAGTCAATTACCACACGGCCAAAGGCGACGCCCCTGATGAATCGTTCATCTCGCGCCTGCGCCCGTATCTGCATCATGCAGGGCGCATATTGACAGCAGCATGTCAGCGCGGCGGCGGATACTCCGCCTCTGGCCGGCTCCCCCTGGTATCAGCCCCTGCGGGTAAACGCTGCAGGGGTCATCTCATTCCGCTGCCGAGCGCACCGGCTGTGACGCGGCCTGCCCGGGCAGGTGCGGGGCGACGAACTGCAGCAGCCGCTCCATCCCGCTGCCCGCCGGCGCGCCGCCGGCGATACGGTCTGCGAACGCCTCCCAGTCACCTGCCGAGAGCACCTCGATCAAGGCAGGCTCCACGCCCAGCCAGCGCATGCTCCAGTACGGGAAAAAGCGCTGCGGTACGCGCGCGTGGCCGAGCTTGTGGATGGCGCGATGGCTCCGTGCCTGCAACACCCGCTCATGCACCGCCGACACCCCGTCATCGGGACCTTCAAAGTACTGCAGGAAACGACTGCCGTCGCACAGCAGTACGCCGGTCACCCCCGCCAGACTGTTGAAGCGGATGGCATCCTCGACAAGGGCGTCAAGATGCGCCGCAGACAGCGGGCCCGCAACGTCGCTGACATACGCGATCGCGCATAAGGGCATGGGTAAACTCCGACATTCTCAAAGCCCTATGCTGGCACTTTCAGGTATCTAAATAAAGCCGCTCGCTGAAGCATTCAGATGACGCTGCAACCGAAAGTTTCCATCGCGCGGCGGTTTCGTCCCCCAGGCCGCCGCAGGCAGCCACGCGCACTCACTGCCGCGTGGCGATCGAACTACGTACTGCCTCACTGAACGCATCGAGCAGGAATGGCTTGGCGATCATCGCCATGCCGTTGTCGAGGAACGCCGAGCGTTCCTGCGCCTTCTCCGCGTAGCCGGTCATGAACAGCACCGGCAGGGATGGCCGCGTCTGCCGCGCGATTTCCGCCAGTTGCCGTCCATTGAGACCGGGCAGCCCGACATCGGTGATCAGCAGGTCGATCTTCTTCGACGAGCCGAGGATGGGAATGGCGCCATCGGCGTCGCCGACCACCTCGGCGGTATACCCGAGATCCTCAAGCACCACCGTCACCAGCATCCGCACCTGCTCGTCGTCCTCCACCACCAGGATCGACTGCCCGGCGCCAAGCGATACCGCCTGCGCGTTCGGCGTGTCCTCATCCTCGGCCGGTTCGTGCACCACCGGCATGAACAAGGACACCGTCGTGCCCTGCCCCGGCGTGGAGTCCACGGTGATGTGGCCCCCGGACTGCTGCATGAAGCCGTAGATCATCGACATGCCCAGCCCGGTGCCCTTGCCGATCGGCTTGGTGGTGAAGAACGGCTCGAAGATCCGTTCGACCACCTCCGGCGGCATGCCGGTGCCGGTATCGGACACGGCCACCACGGCGTACTCGCCGGCCGGGACGGTCGGCACCTCCGCCTCGGCGACATGCACATGCGAGGTGCGCAGCCGCAACTCTCCACCATCGGGCATGGCATCGCGTGCGTTGATGGCCAGATTGAGCAGCGCGCTTTCAAACTGGTTGCTGTCCAGGTTCGCGCGCAGCGGGGTATCGCTGGTCACCATCTGGATGCGGATCGTTTCCCCCAAGGTGCTGCGCAGCAGGTGCTGGACCGACCCCACCAGTGCGTTGAGTTCGACGGTTTTCGAATCCAGCGATTGCCGGCGCGAGAACGCCAGCAGGCGCTGGGTCAACGCGGCCGCACGCTGGCTGGAGGCGGTGGCGGCATCCAGGAACCGTTCCAACCCCTCCATGCGCCCCATTTCCACGCGCATGCGCATGATGTCCAGCGAGGACAGGATGCCGGTCAGCATGTTGTTGAAGTCATGCGCGATGCCGCCGGTGAGCTGGCCGATCGCATCCATCTTCTGCGACTGGCGCAGTGCGGCTTCGCTGGCTTCGCGCGCGGCCATCTGGTGTTCCAGTTCGGCGGTGCGCTCGGCCACCATCGCCTCCAAATCCAGCGCGTGCTGCTGGCTGGTCTCCAGGGCCAGTTTGGAGGCGGTGATGTCGGTGACGAACACATGGAACCCGTCCGGCGTTCCATCCGCATCAACGCGTGGCGAGTAGCGGATCTCACTGTCGCGCCGCCGGCCATCACTGAACGGCCAGTTCGCCTCGAACACGATGTGCTCGCCGGCCAGCGCACGTTCGATCAACGGCCGGCGACTGGTCCACACTTCCTGCCCGAACACGTCGGGCACGCGCCTGCCGATCACGTCCGAAACCGGCCGCTCGAACCAGGCTTCATACGCCTTGTTGGCGAAGCGGTAATTCAGGTCACGGTCGATGAAGGCGATCAGCACCGGCATCGCGTCGGCCACCAGGCGCAGTTCGGCTTCGCTGCGCTCCAGCGCGGCACGCCCATCGGCCAGCGCCCGCATCTGCTCACGCACCAGGAACTGCTTGTCGCGCGCGCGCAGCGCACTGCGCACCGAACTCAGCAGCGAGCTGCTGCCCAGTGGCCGGTCCAGTTCGATGATGTTGATCGCCAGCTGCAGGCCGGCGTCGGCCAATGGCCGCTTCTGCGAGCGCGGGGACCGCAGCAGGATGAAGGGAATATCCGACCAGGTCGGTTGCCGGGCCAGGGGCTCGAGCAGGGCAGCCGTGCCTTTCGCCACGGCCTCCTCGGTGACCACCACCGCGCCCACCTCGTCATCGAGCGCATCGGCCAACCGCGCCAGGCTTTCCTGGATCGTGGTCCGCAACCCGGCGGCGTTGAGCACGGCAGCGATGCTCGGCGCATCACGCCCGAACGGTGCAACGATGTGCACCACGCCGGACGTGGCGTCAGTCTGCACGGGTGTGGCCGAGCAGATGCGCCGTATTGCCCACGAATTCCGGCGTGCCGGTCAGGATCCCCTTGAACTCGTTGAGGGGCGCACTGAGCGAAATGCCCTTGCCGTCGATGTTCAGCTCGCGGATCGTGTTTTCGTGCGCACCGCCGCGGTTCTTGATCACCGAGATCGCCTTGCGGATCCGCCCCTGCGACTCGAAGAAGCGGAACAGTACGACCGAGTCGGCGATGTAGGACACGTTGAGATTGCCCGTGGACATGGTGCCGACCAGGCCATGCTGCGGATTGATCAGGATGGTCGCCACGCCCTTCTGGTTGAGATAGGACAGCATCTCGTGCAGCTGGAGCATCAGCTGCTTTTCCTGCGGCATCGCCGTGACGTAGCCGTTGAGGCTGTCGATCACCAGCAGGCGGCACTGACGTTCTTCCACCGCACGCTGCATGTTCCAGGCGAACTCGCCCGGCGAGATCTCGGCCGGGTCCACCTGCTGGATCTCCAGCAGCCCCGTCTCCAGATGTTTGCTGAGGTCGATATCCAATGACTCCGCGCGGGCCAGCAAGGTGCCGATGCGCTCATCGAATTCGAAGATGCAGCAATGCTCACCGCGCTCGCACGCGGCCCACACATACTGCAGCGCCACGTTGGTCTTGCCGCTGCCGGCCGGGCCGGTCAGCAACGTGCTGGTGCCCCGCAGCGGTCCACCACCGAGCAGGCTGTCGATCTCGCCCACCCCGCTGCTGATCGGGGTACCGTTGAATTTGGCGTGGTGGTCCGAAGCGATCAGTCGCGGGAACACCTCCAGACCGCCCTCGCGGATGGTCATGTCGTGGTAGCCGGCAGTGAAGTTCACCCCGCGCAGTTTCTGCACATGCATCCGCCGCCGGGCCGGACCGAAATCCAGCGTCAGCCGTTCCAGTGATACGACGCCATGACACAGGCTGTGCAGCTGGCCATCGCGCTCCTCGCCGGAGGCGGTCATGTCATCGACCAGCACCACGGTTGCGCTCTTCGGCGCGAAGAACTGCTTGAGCGACAGAATCTGCCGGCGATAGCGCAGCGGATCCTGCGAGAGCAATCGCAGCTCTGAGAGCGAGTCGAACACCACCCGGTGCGGCTTGATGCGCTCCACCTCGCCCAGGATCAGCTTGACCGTCTCATCCAGCTCGACCTCCCAGGAGTGCAGGACCGACTGCATGCGGCCGTCGCCCAGTGCTTCCTCGGCCGAGGCCAGCTCGAACAGGTCCAGCCCGTCCAGCGACCAGCCGTGGGCATTGGCGACTTCCCGGAGTTCGTCAGCCGTCTCGGAGAGCGTGATGTACAGGCAGCGCTCCCCTTGCTCAGCCCGTGCAGCAGGAACTGCAGGGACAGCGTGGTCTTGCCTGAGCCGGGCGGACCCTCGAGCAGATACAGCCGCCCCTGCGGGAAGCCCCCGCCCAGGATGCTGTCGAGGCCTTCGATACCCGTCGCTACGCGTGCTTTTTGTGTCTGCATAAGGCTGCCAATATGGACGGGCGCAGCATACGAAGCGGGTTGTGTAGGCCCTGTCGGCTCTCCCCTGCGAAACTGAATGGAGGCCCACAACGCACAAAGCCCGCATGCGCGGGCTCTGGGCTACTTTCTATTTGGAGGCCTGGGTCGGAATTGAACCGGCGTACGCGGATTTGCAGTCCGCTGCATGACCACTCTGCCACCAGGCCGGTGACCCTACGATCATCGGAGGCGTCTTGCATGCCCCGATAGAACAAGACCCCGAGAACGGGGCCTGGTCAGGATTTGGAGCGGGAAACGAGACTCGAACTCGCGACCTCAACCTTGGCAAGGTTGCGCTCTACCAACTGAGCTATTCCCGCAAAATCAAGCGTGCATGTTACCGAAACCACTCGAAACACACCAGCTTTTTCACACTTTTTTTCACATCCCGGCCAATGCTTCCGGACCGGATGCCCGCGTGCCACCGCGGAGAAAAACAAGGCCCCGAGGGGGCCCTGTCGAAATCTGGAGCGGGAAACGAGACTCGAACTCGCGACCTCAACCTTGGCAAGGTTGCGCTCTACCAACTGAGCTATTCCCGCAGACTTTCGCTTGCCCCGACGGCACCGCACCCTGGGGTGCTGGAGGCTGTCGGCCCCTCGACCTGCGTCGAAGGAGCGCTATTCTGTCGGAATTCCTTCACGTCGTCAACATCCTTTTTGCTGCATTTCCGTGCGTTGCCCCGGGCCGCCCCGGCGCGCGTGCCGGCCTCGCCTGCCCCTCCCCCGGTCATTCCCAACCATCACCCCATGCCACGCCCTCTCCGCATTGCCAGCCTCGCCATCGCCGCCCTGATCGGCGCGCTCGCCATCGTCGGCGCGACCACCCACGTCTTCTCCAACGCCTGGATGATGCTGACCGACAGCAGCAACGTAATCCCGGCCGAATCATCGATCCTCTCGTTCGAGCCCTACGTCATTAACCCGGGCTCATCGAACTATTGGCTGTACGGGAAGGACCGCACGAACTATTACCACTTCGTGCACACGGAGCAGGCGCTCTACGTGTACCTGCCGATCGAGAACAGCTGCCCGGGGTTCGACCGCGAGAACATCCGCACGTGGTGCAACGTCCGGATCGGAACGCGCCACTGACCGCAGATACGCCCACACGAAAAAAGCGACCCGGAAGGTCGCTTTTTTCGGCGTTTCCCTTCGCGACGGATCGCGATGGAAACAGTATCTGGAGCGGGAAACGAGACTCGAACTCGCGACCTCAACCTTGGCAAGGTTGCGCTCTACCAACTGAGCTATTCCCGCTTGGGAGGCGAAATTCTACAGCCAAACGAGGGGCTGTCAACAGCCCTCATGCATTCTTTTTCGCTTTGGCGTTCTCACGCGCAAGGCGCTCGTCCTCGCGCAGGCTCGGCCATGCCGCGTGCAGGTACTGCAGGCCCGACCACAGCGTGAGAATCGAGGCGATGGCCAGGGTCCAGTCACCGATATGGAAGACTTGGGTACCCATCCAGATGTCCTGCATCGGGGTGTGCGGCGCCACCGAGTACAGCAGGCACAGCAGCGCGATCATCTGCGCGGTGGTTTTCACCTTGCCGATCACCGCCACGCGCACCTTCGCACGCTGGCCGATTTCGGCCATCCATTCGCGCAGTGCCGATACGGCAATCTCGCGGCCGACGATCACCGCCGCCCACACCGCCATCCACGCAGTGGGATGGCCCTGCACGATCAGGAACAGTGCCACGGCCACCATCAGCTTGTCCGCGACCGGGTCGAGGAAGGCGCCGAACGCGGACTGCAGGTCGTAACGGCGGGCAATCCAGCCGTCGAGCCAGTCGGTGAGCGCGGCCAGGCCGAAGATCGCCGCGGAAGCGAAATTGGTCCACTTGTAGGGGAGATAGAACACCAGCACCAGGACGGGGATCATCACGATCCGCAGCAGGGTCAGCCAGGTGGGGAGGGTCAACTTCATTGCGTCTCTCTACTCGCCCGCCGCATCGGGCGTAGGCAGTCCATGAAGGTTAGCGTAGATACGCGCAGCGAGGGCGTCATTGATGCCGTCCACTTTCGCGATTTCCGCTTCGCCGGCGGCTTTCAGGCCGACCAGGCCGCCGAAATGCTTGAGCAGGCTGGCCCGCCGGCGCGGTCCGATGCCGGGAATATCTTCGAGCTTGCTGGTCATCCGGGCCTTCTGGCGGCGCCCGCGGTGGCCGGTGATGGCGAAGCGGTGGGCCTCGTCACGCACCTGCTGGATGAACTGCAGGGCGGGCGAGGCAGCGCCCGGGCGCAGCTCGCGACCATCCGGCAGCACCAGGGCTTCATGCCCTGCCCTGCGCTCCACGCCCTTGGCCACACCGACCAGCATCACCCCTTCCACGCCCAGGTCGGCCAGCGCCGATTGCGCCTGGGCCAACTGGCCGGCGCCGCCATCGATCAGCAGCAGGTCCGGCAGCACGCCGTCTTCCTCGACCGCGCGGCGGAAGCGCCGCTCGATCGCCTGGTGCATGGCCGCGTAGTCATCGCCGGGCTCGATGCCACTGATGTTGAAGCGGCGGTACTGGCTGCGCACCGGACCGGCCGCATCGAACACCACGCACGAGGCCACGGTGGCTTCGCCCATGGTGTGGCTGATATCGAAGCACTCCACGCGCTTGACCTGTTCGGCAAGGCCCAGCATCTGCCGCAGGTCCTCGCTGCGGGCGTGCTGCGCGTTGCGGCTGCCCAGCTCGGTGACCAGGGTGATCTGCGCGTTGCGTGCGGCGAGCTCGACATAGCCGGCGCGCTCGCCGCGCACGTTCCATCGCAACTGCACCTTGTGCTCGGCCGAGGCACTGAGCGCCGACTCGATCAGGCTCGCGTCGGGAATTTCGCGGTCGAGCAGGATCTCGCGCGGCGGGGCGTGCTCGGCGTAGTACTGCGAGACGAATGCACCCAGCACTTCATCGGCGCTTTCTTCGCCATTGGTGCGCGGGAAGAACGGGCGCGTGCCCATGTTGCGGCCGTCACGGAAGGCCAGCAGCAGCACGCAGGCACTGGCGCCCTGGGTGGCGCAGGCGAGCACGTCCAAGTCCGCCGCGCGGCCATCTACGTACTGGCGGGTCTGCATGCTGCGCAGCGAGGCGATCAGATCGCGCAGGCGCGCGGCCTGCTCGAACTCCAGCGCTTCGCTGGCGGTCTGCATCTGGGTGCCAAGCTCACGGGCGAGCTGGTCACTCTTGCCCTCCAGGAACATCGAGGCGCGGCGCACCGATTCGGCGTAATCCTCCGGTGCCACCAGATCCACGCAGGGCGCGCTGCAGCGACCGATCTGGTACTGCAGGCAGGGCCGCGAGCGGTTGCGGAACACGCTGTCTTCGCAGCTGCGCAGCTTGAACAGCTTGTGCATCAGGTTGAGCGTCTCGCGCACGGCGGTGACGCCCGGGTACGGACCGAAGTAACGCCCCGGCACCGCACGCGGGCCGCGGTGCAACGCGATCCGCGGCCATTGCTCGCGGGTCAGCAGCACGTGCGGGTAAGTCTTGTCGTCGCGCAGGGAGACGTTGTAGCGCGGCGAGAGCGACTTGATCAGCTGGTTTTCCAGCAGCAGCGCCTCGGCCTCCGAGCGGGTCACGGTCACGTCCATGCGCGCGACCTGCGACAGCATCGACATGATCCGGGTGGTCTTGGGCGTGCCGTTGAAATAGCTGCCCACGCGGTTGCGCAGCGCGCGCGCCTTGCCGACGTACAGCAGCGTGTCGTCAGCGGCGTACATGCGGTACACGCCGGGTGCGGTGCTCAGGTGGGCCGCAAATGCCTTGCCATCGAAGGCGGGGGCGGAAGAAACAGTCATTCGTTGATCGGCACGTCGCTCAGGACACCACTGACGGGGTCGAACCGCAGCACGGCATGGGCATCGGTCTCGGCGATCCAGACCGCACCACCGCCCAGCGCCAGGCCGGCCGGACCATGCAGGCGCCGCGGCAGCTCCAGCGTGCTCAGCTCACCACCGCCCAGGCGCAGGGTGCGCAGGCGGCCGTTGCCGGCATCGGCGATCCACAACAGCGGCGCATCCGGACTCAGCGCGATCGCCTGCGGGTACTGCAGCAGTGCCGAGGCGCGCGGCCCGTCCTGGTCGCCGAAGCTCCACAGCCCCTGCCCGACCAGTGTCTGGACCAGATCGCCACGCAGTTGCATGGCGCGGATCGACGAGCCCAGCGCGTCGCAGACGTACAGCACCTGCTGGACCGCGGCGACCGAGCACGGCTGCGCGAAGGCGGCCATATGACCACTGCCGTCGCGTTCGTCGATGGCGCCACTGCCGGCGCGCCACTGCAGGCTGCGCTGGCCGAGGTGGTAGCTCCAGATCCGGTTGTCGCCGGCCATGGCGATGTGGACCTGGTTGTCAGCGACCGCCAGCCCCTGCGGGTGGTTCAGTGCGGTACGGCGCGGCGCGGCGATCGGCCCTTCGACCGGCTCGCCAGGGCGGCCGGTGCCGCACAGCGTGTCGACCTGCCCGGAGAGCAGATGGATCCGGCGCAGCGCGTGATTGCCGGTATCGGCCACGTAAAGCCATTCGCGCTCCAGCGCGAGGCCCTGGGGATGATGGAAGGCCGCCTGGGCCTGGTCGCCATCCATGAAATCGGCGGTGCCCATGCCGAACTGGCGCAGCACGCGGCCACCATGGCTGCACTCGAGCACGCGGTGGTGACCGGTGTCGGCGATGTACAGGCGCTCGGTGGTCACCGCCAACCCGGTCGGGAAGCGCAGCGGCAGGCGCGGCTCGGGGCTCAGCTCGCGGGCGCCGTGCAGGTCTTCATCGGATGGGCGCGAACTGCCCTCGCACAGCGCCGTCAGCGAACGCTCCAGCTCCCCGCCGAGACCGATCAGCCGCTCACGCTCGCGTCCCTGCGCATCGAGCAGCACTAGGGTCGGCCATGCGGTCACGCCGAACCGGCGCCAGCCATCCCAGTCCGCATCCAGCAGGGCCGGGGCGTTCAGCCCCTGGCGGCGCAGCAGTTTCAGGGACTGGGCAGGATCGCGCTCACCATCGAAACGCGGCACCTGCAGCACCAGCAGCTGCACCTTGCCGGGGTTGCGCGATTGCCACTGGGCCAGCTCGGCCAGCCGCTGCGCGCACCACACCGAGGCTGCGTTGACGAAGGCGAGCACCACGGGCCGCCCCTGCAGCTCGCCCAGCGTGGTGGGCGTGGCGTTGAGCCAGGTGGCGAATTCGGGCAGATCCTGGACGGGCTGGACGTTCATGCCCCGATTATGCCGGAGGACGCGTCATGCAGCCGTCGTGCCACGGTCACGAGTGGGCGGCCCACCAGGCCTCGGCGCGCGCCAGATCGTCCGGGGTGTCGATGCCGGGCGGGAACTCGGCCGGGGTCAGGGCCACGCTGATGCGGTGCCCTGCTTCCAGCACGCGCAGCTGCTCGAGCGATTCCAGCTGCTCCAGCGTGCCCGGCGGCAGCGCGGCGAACCGGCGCAGGAAGCCGGCGCGGTAGCCGTAGATGCCGATGTGGCGCAGCCAGTGTGGGCCGGCGAGCGTGTCGCGCGAGCGCGAGAAGGCGTCGCGGTGCCACGGAATCGGCGCGCGGCTGAAGTACAGCGCGTCCAGATTCTGCTTGCGCACCACCTTGACCACGTTCGGGTCGAACAGCGTTCCGGCGTCTTCCACCGGGGTGGCCAGCGTGGACATCTCCGCACCGCTGTAGACCAGCGCTTCGGCCACGGCACGGATGCCCTCGGCCGGGGCGAACGGCTCATCGCCCTGCAGGTTCACCACCAGGGTGTCGTCCGACCAGCCCGCCTGTGCGGCGCACTCGGCCAGGCGATCGGTGCCGGAAGCATGATCGGTGGAGGTCATCGCCACACGCACCTCGGCCAGGCCCTGCAACGCATCGGCGATGCGCTGGTCATCCGTGGCCACCCACACTTCGCGAGCGCCGGCGAGCAGCGCGCGTTGCGCCACGCGCAGCACCAGCGGTTCGCCGCCCAGCAGGCGCAGTGGCTTGCCCGGCAGCCGCGAGGCGGCGTAACGGGCGGGAATGGCGACGACGAACTCGACGGAAGCGCTCATGGGGGATGACCTGTACGAAAGGAAGGCAATCAGGGCCTCAGTGTGCCGCAAGCGGCACCGGAGGCGTCAACGCTTGCCGAGCTTCTCGACGCGATCCAGCAGGCTGATCCAGAACGCGGCCGGCAACTCCGCCGACAGCGGCACCGCGAAGTGCCACTCGGTCGCGAAGGCCTTGCACTTGACCGCATCCTTCTCGGTCATCAGCACCGGCAACTCGCTCCCGAAACGCAGGTCCGCAGGCTGGTAGGCGTGGTGATCGGCGAAGGCATGCGGCACCACGCCAATGCGGTGTGCGCGCAGCATGTCGAAGAAGCGCTGCGGGTTGGCGATGCCGGCCACGGCATGCACCCGCTGCCCCTGGAAATGCGAGAGGCGCCGCGCACGGCCGCCCTGCAGCGGCTGCGCACTGTCGATGCGCAACTGCATCGGCCATTCGCCGAAGCCGCAGGCGGTCTGAGCTTCGGTACCGTCACTGGCCTGGCCCATGTTGACCACGCGGAAATCGCAGTCGCGCGCACGGCTGGCCGGCTCGCGCAGCGGACCGGCGGGAATCAGGCGGCCGTTGCCGTAGCGGCGCTGGGCATCGACCACTTCGATTTCGATGTCGCGCGCCAGCCGGTAATGCTGCAGGCCGTCATCGCAGACGATGATGTCGCAGCCCGCTTCGACCAGCGCCTTGCCCGCCGCGACGCGGTCCGCATCGACCCGCACCGGCACGCCGGTTTTCCAGGCGATCAGCACCGGCTCGTCGCCGCCGACCGAGGTATCGGTACTGGCCAGCACCCAGCGCGGCGTGCCCGCCTCCTCGCGGCCATAGCCACGGCTGGCGACCCCCGGCTTCCAGCCCGCGTCGCGCAGGCGGTTGACCAGGGCAATCGTCAGCGGAGTCTTGCCGGTGCCGCCGGCAGTGACGTTGCCGACCACCACCACCGGCACCGGCAGCGAATGCCGCTTCAGCCAACGGCGGCGATAGGCCATCCGCCGCAGCGCGATCGCCGCGCCATACAGCGGTGACGCCAGGCGCGCCAGGAACGGAATGGTGCTGCCGTCATACCAGTACGACGGCGTCTGCGTGCCCTTGCCTGCCATCAGGGCTGCCTTTCGCGGAACTGCATCCTGTGCAGGTGCTCGTACAGGCCACCCAGCGCCAGCAGTTCGTTGTGCGTGCCACGTTCGACGATGCGGCCGTGGTCCATCACCAGCACCTGGTCGGCATGTTCGATGGTGGACAGGCGGTGCGCGATCACCAGCGTGGTGCGCTCGGGCATCAGGCGCTGCAGGGCGTCCTGCACCAGGCGTTCGGATTCGTTGTCGAGCGCAGCGGTGGCTTCATCCAGGATCAGGATCGGCGCGTCGCGCAGGATCGCGCGGGCAATCGCCAAGCGCTGGCGCTGGCCACCGGAGAGCAACGCGCCATTCTCACCAACGGGCGTCTGCAGCTGCTGCGGCATGCGCGCGATGAACTCCCACGCATTGGCCGCTTCGGCCGCCGCACGGATCTGATCTTCGGTAGCATCCATGCCGTAGGCGATGTTGGCGCCCACGGTGTCATCGAACAGCATGACCTTCTGCCCGACCATCGCCACCTGGCGACGCAGGTCGGCCAGCGGGTAGTCGTCCAGGGCCACGCCATCGAGCGTGATGCGGCCGCCGCTGGGTTCATAGAAGCGCGGCACCAGGCGGATCAGGCTGGTCTTGCCGCTGCCGGAGCGGCCGACGATCGCCGTCACCGTGCCCGGCCTGGCCACGAAACTGATGTCGTCCAGCGCGATGCCGGTGTCCTCGCGATAGCGCAGCATCACGTGCTCGAACGCGAGCTCGCCGCGCGCGCGGCCGATGCGCTGGAGGCCTTCGTCGCGCTCGACCGGCATGTCCAGAATCCCGAACAGGCGCTCGGCCGCAGCGACACCGCGCGAGATCGAGGTCTGCACACTGGTCAGGCGACGCAGCGAGGGAATGATGGCCATCATCGAGGTCATCAGACCCATGAACTGGCCTGCGTTGAGCTTGCCGGCCAGCGCCTCGCGGGTGGACACCCACACGATCACCGCCAGCGCCAATGCCGCCAGGAACTGCACCGTGCTGGAGGCCAGCGCGCGCGTGGTTTCGACCTTCATGTTCAGGCCGAGCATGCGGTTGGCCAGCCGGGAATAGCGCGAAATCTCGTGCGCCTGGGTGCCATGCACCTTCACTTCCTGCTGCGCGGCCAACGACTGTTCGGCGGTCTGCGCCATGCCGCCCATGCCGTCCTGGATGCCCCGGCTGATCCGGCGGTAACGCTTGCCGACGATCGAGACGATCACGCCGATCAGCGGCACCACCACCAGCATCGCCATGGTGACCTTGACGCTCATCTGCAGCATCACCACCAGCATGGCGATGATGGTGAGGGTATCGGCCACCAGTGTCTTGAGCGCATCGGCACTGGCCTGGGTGACCTGTTCGGTATCGAAGTTCAGGCGGCTGACCATCACCGGCGTGGCCTCGGCATCGAAGTGCGAGGACGGCAGGTGCAGGTACTTCTCCAGCACCTGCTCACGCAGGTCGCGCACCACGCTGCGCCCGGTGCGGGCCAGCGCGTAGTCGCTGACCAGGGTGGCCAGGCTGCGCATCATGAACAACCCGAGGATGGTCAGCGGCAGGATCACCGCCATGCGCGGCTCCGGGTTGACGAACCCCCGGTTGACCAGCGGCTCCATCAGCTTGGTGAAGCTGTAGCCGGCCAGCGCCTCGACCACCATCGCGATCACGGCCGCGACCATGAACACCCAGTACGCCCCGGTGTACCCGAGCAGCCGCTTGTAGATCGGCCAGACGGAAGAATGTTTCTTGCTCATGGACGCACCTCCGGCGCGGTAGCGATGGCGATGCGGCGGAAGCCCAGCTGGCCCAGGGCATCCTGGGCCGTGACCACGGCCTGATAAGGCGTACGCGCGTCGGCGCGCAACAGCACGGTCTGTTCCCGATCGCTGCCGGCGACGGCGGCAATCGTCTGCTTGACCGACTCGACGTCGGTGCGCAGCACTTCCTGATCGTTGATGAAGTAACGCCCCTCGGCATTGACCAGCACGCTCAGCGAGCGCGGCGGCTCGGTGGTGTCCTGCTGGCTGGCGGTCGGCAATTGCAACTGCAGCGTCGAGCGCGCGTCGAAGGTGGTGGTGACCACGAAGAAGATGATCAGGACGAGGATCACATCGATCAGCGGGACCAGATCGATATGCGGTTCGTCCTGGATCCGGTCATTGCGGATACGCATCCGTCAGCCCTTGACCGTGACCGGTGCGGCGCCGGCTTGGGCACCAGCGGCACGCGGGGCCGTGTTCATCACGCCCGGGCGGCCATCCAGCGCGTCCAGCAGGGCCGAAGCTTCCTGCTCCATCTCGATCACGTAGCCGGCGATGCGGCCCTTGAAGTAGCGATGGAACATCAGCGCGGGGATCGCCACGATCATGCCGGTGGCGGTGCACACCAGTGCCTTGCCGATACCGCCGGCCAGCTGGTTCACATCGCCCACGCCGTGGTCGAGGATGCCCATGAACATCTGGATCATGCCGACCACCGTGCCGAGCAGACCGAGCAGCGGGCCGGCCGAGGCGATCGTGCCCAGGGCGTTCAGGAACCGCTCCATGCGGTGAACCAGGTGCCGGCCGGCGTCTTCAATGCGCTCGCGGATCTGGTCGCGCGGGCGATTGCGTGCTTCCAGCGCGGTGGCCAGCAGCGCGCCCAGCGGCGAGTTGCCGCGCAGCGACTGGATGTGGCTCGGGTCGAGCTTGCCGCGTGCGGCCCAGTTGCGCACTTCCTGCCCCAGCCCCGGGGGCAGGACTTCATTGCGGCGCAGGGTCCAGAAACGCTCCAGGACAATTGCCAAAGCCAGTACGCCCAACAGCAGCAGCGGCAGCATCGGCCAGCCACCGGCCTTGACCAGTTCCCACACGTTTCAATCCTCCGGCCCAGCGGCCGCCTGTTTGATCGCCGATAGGATAGCAGCCGACCGGCTCCGCTCCGCGGCATCCCACCAACGCCGCTCGAAAACCCGTTGTTCACGCACCTGCAGGCCTTCACGCCCGAGCCAGATACGGACCGCGCCGCTCTCGGCCGTGTTGAGCACCTCCGCCCCCACCGCCTGCCAGCGCGACACCACCTCGGCGCGCGGGTGGCCGAAGCGATTGCGATGGCCAGCCGAGACGATCGCCAGGCGCGGCGCGACGGCATCCACCCAGGCCGGGGTGGACGAGCTGGCACTGCCATGGTGCGGCACCACCACTGCTTCGGCCGCCAGCAGCGCACCTGCCTGCTGGAGCAGCCGCGCTTCGCTGCCTTTTTCGATGTCGCCGGCCAGCAGGATCGCCCCCCGGGCGGTTTCCAGCCGCAGCACGCAACTGCTGTCGTTGATCGACCGGGCTTCGCCGGGAAGAGGATGCAGCACCCGGAACGTGACCCCGTCCCACGCCCAGGATTGTCCGGCATGGCAGGCCGATGCGCGGCCACGCAGGGCGCCCTGCGGTGCCTGCACGACCGCATCGGGGAAGCTGCGGCGCACCCCGCGCAGGCCACCGGTGTGGTCGCGGTGGTCGTGGCTGATCATGATCCGGTCCAGCCGCCCCTGGCCCAGCGCACGCAGCGTGGGCACCACGATCCGCTCACCGGCATCGAAGCCATCGTCGGTCCCGGGGCCGGTGTCGTACAGCAGCGTGTGGCGGCGCGTGCGCACGACCACCGCCAGGCCCTGGCCCACGTCCATCACCAGCAGCTCCACCTCGCCCTCGCCAGGCCCGTGACGCGCCGGCCATAGCAGCGGCAGGCACAACAGCAGCGCCGCCACCCGCCCGCCACTGCCGCGCGGCAACAACAGCCAGAACACGCCGGACACCGCCGCCAGCAATGCCCAGCGGTTGGCCTGTGGCAGCCACCACAGCGACAGCTCGCTGCGCGCGGCATACCCGAACAGCCACCAGCTCGCGTCGAAGCACCATGCCGCCAGCTGCCAGGGCCAGCGCCCCGCCCCCTCGATCAGCGCCTCAAGCGCGGTACCGAGCAGTGCCAGCGGCACCACCACCATGGTCCACCACGGAATCGCCACCAGGTTCACCAGCGGACCGGCGCGCGAAGCCTGCCCGAACAGCGCCACGGTCAGCGGCAGCAACGCCACGGTGGCCACGCCCTGGGCACTCAGGAATCCGCGCAGCCAGCCCTGCTCGCGCCCCGGCAGGCACCAGATCAGCCACAGCACGCCGGCAAAGCTCAGCCAGAAGCCGGGGGCCAGAACCGCAAGCGGATCGAACAACAGCATCGCCAGCGCCGCCAGCGACAGCGACTGGGCGACCGTCGCCCGTCGCCGGCTGCAACGCGCCGTTGCCACCACCGCGATCATCAGCACGGTGCGCACCGTCGGCAGCGCGAAGCCGGCCGCTGCTGCGTACAGCGCCGCACCTGCGACCGCCGCGGCTGCGGCGCCCATCGGGCGCGGCAGGTAAAGGCCCGCTATCGGCAGGCACCGCCAGAGCCCGCCTGCCAGCAGTGCGGCCACGCCAGCCACGACGCCGACATGGAAACCCGAAATCGCTACCAGGTGGGTCACCCCCAGCGCACGCAGGTCGTCCCAATCGGCCTGGCCGAGGCCACGGGTGTCGCCCAGTGCCAGCGCCTGGACGAAGCGGCGGCCGTCGTCCTGGACCGCGCGGGCGATCGCGTCGGCCATCCGCTCGCGCCATGCCGGCAAGCCGGCCGGCTCGCCCAGTGGATGCGCACGGGCGGGCTCGCGCACGTACCCACTGCCCGCCACCCGTTGCCGCAATGCATAGCCCTCGGCGTCGAACCCGCCCGGATTCACCAGGCCACGCGGCGGCCGGACCCGCACGTTGAGCGACCAGCGCTCGCCGGCCCGCAGCGTGCGCCGGCGATCATCGGCGGCGCCACGGAATCCGTCGTACCAGCCCAGCGCCAGGTCGCGACCGCGGAGTCTGGTGGGCATCGCCGGATCTTCGTCCACCCGGAAGCGGAAGCGGGTTCCCCCGGGACCATGGTCGGGGAGGCTGACCGCCCGCCCGTGCAGCACGTGGTCGACGGCGGCGCTGCCGGGTGTCAGCTGCTGGGCGAGCCCGGCGTGGCCGTGGAAGGCCGCCCAGCCTAGACCGAAGAGGGCCGCGCCAAGGAGGCGCAGGCGGGAGGGCAGGATCCAGAGCAGAAGACCGACCGCCGCCGCCGCAACGCCCCATTCCATCGGCAGCAGCCGGGGCGAGAAGATGATCGCGCAGATGCCTGCCAACAGCGAAACGACACACGCTTTGCCGAAGATCGGGAAGGCGGCATCGGTGGCGTGATCGGCACTGTCGAGCACCCGCGACATGCGCAACGCCCCACTGAAAACCATACTGTGCTTGTTCCCACAGCGTGTGCCCATCGGCGCTGGACCTGCCCGTCTGTCGGAAACTTGGAGACTCACGGGACAGGGAAGAGGCTTGGCCTGGCCATGTGCGGGAGGCGTGACCTGCCATTGCAGCAGCCTGTATTCGCCGATAGTGTCCGAGCAGTGCTGGTGACTGGTATCCAGCCCCCCCGACAGGAGGCGGCCGTGGCGTTCGACTGGTTGAGACGCGACATCCACCTGCACGTACGCCTTCATCCCGGTGGCGTGCTGCTGGCGGTGAGCTATGCCGTTGCCTTCTGGGCAGCTCGCAATGTTTCGGTCGACCAGCTCTATCTTCCTGCGGGCCTGCGCGTTGCCGCCCTGCTGCTCTGCCCACCGCGCTACTGGGTCTACCTGATTGCGGGCGAGTACGCCTTCTTCGCCCTAGCGCGGTACCCGCTGATCCCGCAATATGGCCTTGCCTGGGTCGTGGTCGCTTCGGCCAGCCTAATGCCCGCTGTCGCAGGGATCGTGCACACGCATCGACGCTGGATGGCGTCGAGCAATGACACGTGGCTGCTTTCGGTCGCCCTGCTCGCGGCGATCGTGGTCACCGCCCTGAATCAGGGCCTTGCGTATCTACTGATGCCCACGCAGCACGTGGCCGTCTCCTGGGAAGGCGCTGCGCGATATGCCGTGGGGGACTATCTGGGCATTCTATTGATCGCGCCCTTGGTCGTCATGTGGCGACGCAGGCGCATGGCTGCCGAATCAATGCGTGGCTGACACTGGCAGCTGTGGTTTCTCTGGTAGTGATCGGCGTCAACTTGATGGTCCTGCTCCGCATGGATAGTACTGGCCTGCCAGGCTCCCATGACCCCGCCGTATTCACCGCACAGCAGATTCTTGCAGCAACTGGAACTGTACTGCTCCTGCTCGGCGCGACCACCTCGCACTACTATCATCGTTTCCGACAGAACGAGTGGCTGGGGCGCCGCGCCATCGCCATGACCAGGACCACGCTTGTCGCCGGCGAACAGGACAGGCGCGAGCGCGCTTGGTACCTGCGGAATGTCGGCGATGACATCGACCGGTCCCTGCAGAAAATCGCAAATACGCTCGCGGCAAAGGGCCAGGACGGCTTGGCCTTGGAGCTCCAGCGCTTGCATGCCGCACAATCGGGTGCGTTACGGGTGCAGGCGAACTTGGTTTACCCCGTCGAAATAGAATCCGCGGGTCTGTACGTAGCTCTCCGGGCCGGCGCGATCGCCGATGCCTGGGCGCAGACGGATCGCGTCCTGCCCGCGCATTTGATGGGCGACCCGTGTGATCTGAGCCTTGATCTGCAGTTGGCGGCGTTCCGGAGCATGGCAGACGTCGTCGCGGTCCTGCTAACGGCAGAGAAAGGATCTCTACGTCTTCGCGCACGCACGATTCAACGTGGAGGACAGCAGGGCATCGTGGTGATCGCCGGGCTTCTGGATCCCCACCGGACGCTGGCACCCGGTACTGTGGAGCTCTCCAGGCAGGCGCTCGGTGCCCGCGCGCTGGCCTATCAGGGCAACGTGCAGTGCCGAGGCAACCGGATCCGCCTGGTGTTGAGGGAGACTCGTGGCTGCCAGGCAGAGCGACACGCCAGCGCGCCAGGAACACCCGCGCTTCCACGCAGCAACGTGAGCTTCTTCTGACTGGGCGCCAGAAAACGAAAAAGCCGGCCTATTGGCCGGCTTCGTCTTGTTCCACCTGTTCCCGTGGTTTCCCAGGTACTGAAGTGGTGGGCGGTACAGGGTTCGAACCTGTGACCCCTACCATGTCAAGGTAGTGCTCTACCGCTGAGCTAACCGCCCGTTTTGCGTCCCTGCCCCGCTGCGAATGCGTCGGTGCAGGCCGCGTATATTACGGATGCCCCCCGGAAAGCGCAACACTTTTGTGAAGATATTTCACGATGTGTTGTTCAGCCCAGACTGGCCTCCTTCAACTGGCGGATCTGGTCGCGTACCCGGGCGGCATCTTCGAACTCCAGATCACGCGCGTGCTGGTACATCTGCTGCTCCAGCGCCTGCAGGCGCTTGGCGATCTGGGCCGGGTCCATGGTGCGGTAATCGGTCGCCTCTTCGGCCACGCGCCCGCCCTTGCCCTTGCCCTTCCCTTTGCCGCGCGCCTCTTTCTCGGCCGCTTCCGAACGCGCGCCTTCGAGCACATCGGTGATCGGGCGCAGGACCGACTTGGGCACGATGCCATGCAGCTCGTTGTACTCGACCTGCTTGGAACGACGGCGGTCGGTCTCGTCGATCGCGGCCTGCATCGAACGGGTCATCTTGTCCGCGTACAGGATCGCCTTGCCGCGCAGGTTGCGTGCGGCGCGGCCGATGGTCTGGATCAGCGAGCCGGTGGAGCGCAGGAAGCCCTCCTTGTCCGCATCCAGGATCGCCACCAGCGAGACCTCGGGCATGTCCAGGCCTTCGCGCAGCAGGTTGATGCCGACAAGCACGTCGAACTTGCCCAGGCGCAGATCGCGGATGATCTCCACGCGCTCGACGGTATCGATATCCGAGTGCAGGTAACGCACGCGGATGCCGTGTTCGGTCAGGTATTCGGTGAGGTTCTCGGCCATGCGCTTGGTCAACGTGGTGACCAGCACACGGTCGCCCAGCTTGATGCGCTCGTTGACCTCGCTCATCAGGTCATCGACCTGGGTGCCGACCGGGCGGATCTCGACCACCGGATCGATCAGGCCGGTCGGGCGCACCACCAGTTCGGTGATCTCGCCTTCGGTCTCGCGCAGCTCATACGGACCCGGCGTGGCCGAGACATAGATGCTGCGCGGGCAGCGCTCTTCCCACTCTTCAAAACGCAGCGGGCGGTTGTCCAGTGCCGACGGCAGGCGGAAGCCGAACTCGACCAGCGTTTCCTTGCGCGACCGGTCGCCTTTGAACATCGCGCCGATCTGCGGAATGGTGACATGCGATTCGTCGATCACCAGCAATGCATCCGGCGGCAGGTAGTCGAACAGCGTCGGCGGCGGATCGCCGGCGTTCTTCCCAGTGAGATGCCGGGAGTAGTTCTCGATGCCGTTGCAGTAACCGACCTCGGCCATCATTTCCAGATCGAACTGGGTGCGCTGCGCCAGGCGCTGCGCTTCCACCAGCTTGTTCTGCTCGTACAGCTGCTCCAGGCGCACCTTCAGTTCCGCCTTGATCGTATCCACGGCCGACAGCACGCGTTCGCGCGTGGTGGCGTAGTGGGTCTTGGGGTAGATCGTGTAGCGCATCATCTTGCGCAGGCTTTCACCAGTGAGCGGATCGAACATGCTGATCTGCTCGACCTCGCCTTCGAACAGCTCGATGCGCACCGCTTCGCTGTCCGATTCGGCCGGGAACACGTCCACCACTTCGCCACGCACGCGGAACGTGCCGCGATGCAGCTCGAACTCGTTGCGCGTGTACTGCAGCTGGGTCAGGTGCTTGATCAGGTCGCGCTGGTCGATCCGCTCGCCGGTGGAGAGGATCAGGCGCATCGACAGATAGTCCTCCGGCGCGCCGAGGCCGTAGATCGCCGAGACGGTTGCCACCACGATCGCATCCGGGCGCGACAGCAGCGTCTTGGTCGCCGCCAACCGCATCTGCTCGATGTGCTCGTTGATCGAACTGTCCTTCTCGATGAAGGTATCCGACGACGGCACATAGGCCTCGGGCTGGTAGTAATCGTAATAGCTGACGAAGTACTCCACCGCGTTGTGCGGGAAGAACGATTTGAACTCGCCGTACAGCTGCGCCGCCAGGGTCTTGTTCGGCGCCATCACCAGGGTCGGCTTCTGCACCTGCTGGATCACGTTGGCGATCGTGTAGGTCTTGCCGGAACCGGTGACGCCGAGCAGGGTCTGCTTGGCGATGCCCGCCTCGAAGTTGGCGGTCAGTTTCTCGATGGCCGCCGGTTGGTCGCCCGCCGGCGAATACGGGGATACAAGTTGGAAACGATCGCTCATGGTGCCGCCACTGCCGGGAAGCCTTCAGTATAACGGCCGGGTTGGTGACGGCCTGTTGAGGAATCCACCGATGCCTGGGGCCCGGTCAGGCTGATATTCAGCCTCGGCACCGGCGCGCAAGCTTAGAGCTCCCCGCTGACGGATGACCTGCCCCATGCGCCTCCGGCCTAGCCCGCGTGACCGAAGCGCTGGCCTCACCCTGATGGAGCTGATGGCCACCCTGGCGATCCTCGCGCTGGTGGTCGCCGTGGCGGCACCCAACCTGGCCGAGACCGTCTCCAGCCTGCGCGCCGATGCCCTGCGGCTGCAACTGAACTCGGCATTCGCCGGCGCTCGCATGGCCGCGGTGACACGGCGCGAGATCGTCACCATCTGCCCCAGCGACGATGGCCGGCGCTGCGCGTCGGAATGGAGCACGGGGTGGCTGACGTATCGCGATCCCCGTCGCCAGCCACAACCGGCCGAGGCAGACATCCTCCAGTACTACCCGGGGCAGACCGGCCTGACCCTGCGGGCTCCGGCCTCTGCCGGGCGCCCTCGCCTGCGGTTTCGTCCGGATGGCAGCAGCATGGGCGTCAACCTGACGGTCACCATCTGCACCCGAGGACAAAGACACAGCAAGGTGGTTGTCAACAATGCCGGGCGCGCCCGCTCGGAGCGACTGCGCGACCGCGCGCCCTGCTGATGCAGGCCCGCCGGAAATGCCGGCACGAAAACGACAAAAGCAGCGATTGCTCGCGGCTTCTGCAGAATCTGGCGCCCGAAGTTGGACTCGAACCAACGACCCCCTGATTAACAGTCAAGTGCTCTAACCGGCTGAGCTATTCGGGCGGGGTGGCGCATTGTACGGGGCACTCGCGCGGAGGGCAACACCCTTGTGCATGCCGCCGTCCGTCACGTCACCAGCACTCGGAGAGCGTGCCCCCACTGGTCTTGACGTTGGCCTGGTTGATGCCGAGGTCGCCACACTTGTCCTTGGCCTGGTTTCCCTGTGCGGTCGCGGTCAGCGTGAACGTGGACTGGGTGCCGACGAACCCGACACTGTAGGCGGCCGTACCCCCTTCGCGCGGCGAGCTGACCGAGTCGCCACCGCCGGGCAGCGTGAACCCTTCATAGGTGTTCTGCGTGGTATGGAACCGCTCGGCCAACTGCGCGTACTCGACCAGGTCGGCCTTGACCTGCCCGCGCTTGGACTTGCGCGTCTGCTCGACGTAACTGGGGTATGCGATACCGGCCAGGATCGCCATGACGATCACCACCAGCATCAACTCGATCAGCGTGAATCCCCCCATCGAGCGGGCGGGGACAGCCGGCACGCGTCCGGCGCGGGCCAGGGTGGGAAACGAACGACTCATTGCAACTGCCTCCAGGACTGGCGTCCGCAGGGATACGGCACGTACATGGGGACGCCGCCTGCCGCAGTGACCAGCATCTGGCAGGGCTCGGCGGGCGGGTCCACCGGGGGTGGCGTGCCGCCAGGTGAACCCGGTCCACCGCCGCCTGGGCTGTCGCCGGAAATCTTGCCGGGTGGCTGCTGGCGCGGCAGTACCTGCACCCCGACATCCTTCACCGGGGCGTTGCCGCCGGTCGACAGCGGAACCGCGGCCGTGCCAGCGCCAAACTTGGTGCCGGTCGGCGACCCGGCGCGCATTTTCGACAATGCCGGCGCACCGGACTGCGCACTCAGCCCGAACAGCCAGTTGGAGCCATCCGACGCACAGCTCTTGGTGGTTGGATTGGGCACATAGGTGGGCATGAAGACCACACCGGACGCCAGCGCGGGATACGCGAGGAAGCGCTCGCCCGCCGGCAGGTCGACATGCCAGCCGCGCGAATCGGCGGGGATCGTGCCCGGCGTCATCGTCCGCACATCACCCGAGGCAGAGACGGTATACGGACGCAGATCGGCCGCGGTCATCGTCAGGGAAGGCGTTTCGTCGGAGGCATCCAGGACCGCGTACAGGGATTGGATCGATTCGTCACGGACATCTTCGTTGAAGACGAAACTGCCCGTGCCGAAGAACAGCATCACCCCACCGCGATCACCGTTGGTGGCGTTGATGCCGCCGGTGATCGGCTGACGGTAGGTCAAACCATTCCTGGTGCTGGTCTGCGTGGTGAACAGCGGCGTGGAAACCCTCGCACTGGTATCGCGCAGATCGAACTTCCATACCGCGCCCTTCTGGTCGGCCGCGTACACCGTATCGGCATAACCGTCACGGCCGCGCGTATTGCGGCCGCTGCCGGTCCAACGGTCGACCACCAGGATGTTGCCCAGGCCATTCTTGCCAGCCGGCGGGCTTCCTGCCGTCTCGGACGCTTCGATCATCGTGATGTTGGGGGAGCCGGTGCCGATGTCCACCATGAACAGCACCACCTTGCCACTGGCACTGCCATAACCATTGCCGAAGATGGCCTTCCAGGTCACAGTTCCGCTCGCGTCCTTGAACGGAACGATGACCGGCTTGCCCAGCACATGGCCGATATTGGCCTTCACGCCATCAGAGCCGCTGAGGTCATTGATTTCCCACAGGCGGCTGCCGGTGCCGAAGCTGCCCGGCTTGGTCACATCCAGTGCGAACACGCCGCGGCCGCCCGCGCCGGTACTGCCGACCAGTACGGTACCCCAGCTGGTGCCGATACGCGCATCGGACACGGCGACCGGACCATCGACATAGTAGCGATGAGAAAACTTCTGGAAGGCCTGATTGTTCGGATCGAGCGGGAACAACAGGTTGCCCATGTGCCCCATGGAGGTGGCGGGAATGTAGGCGAACGTTTCCGCGCCGCCGCTGCTATCCATCGTACCGCTTACACCCATGCCGCCATCAAAGGCATGCAGCATGCCGTCGTTGGCGCCGACATAGACCATGTAACGCCCACTGCGCTTGGTCTCCAGGTAGGTGGCGTAGCTCGCGCCCAGGCCTTGATCCAGCCCGCGATAACCGTAGTCATCGATGGGGGCACTGATGACCGGCGACGAATTGATGATGTCGCCAAGCACCGTGGTGCGGTCGCGGAAGCGCCCCCCTCGCCGCGTTTCCAGACTCCTTTCGCCCAGCAGGTAGCTGACCGCGTTTGCGCGCGTCGCGCCGAGATCGGTCAGCTCACCAGCCGAACACCGGGCCATGCCCGGGTACAACGACGGGGACAGGTCACACAACGACTCCAGCGTGACACTGTTGCTGCTGAAGGGAAGCACGTCGGTGTTCGTACCGAAGAACACCTTGCGCGCGGTCGGCTGCGGCATCTTGGCGCTGGCTTCCCACGCGGTGGTGTACACCGCTTTGCGCGTGGCCTGGTCCACGGTGATCTGGCTCGCGGTGAGGCGGCTGAACCAGTCGGTCGATTCGTTGGCGATCTCGTAGTACGGTGCCACCGCCATCGAGCCGGTGCCGATGCGCGCGCCCGACTGCGCGTAGCTGCCCGAGGAAGATGCACCGGCCGTCACCGACGACAGCACGCGGCGCATGGCCTGGGTGATGTCGGCCGGGGTACGCGCGTTGATGAACTCGCCACGCGTGTTGACGGCGGCATGCCAGATGTCATCGATGGTGCTGATCGCACCGTTCTCGCGCTTTGGCCAGTTGTTGTAGATGGAGGCGTTGGTATACGGGTCCTGGACGATATCGGGATTGAACAGCTTGCCGCGCCCGCCCAGGGTGATGCCGTAGAAATTGACGTGCAGGTTCTTCTGGCAATCCAGGCGCGGATCCGGGTTGGCCGTATTGCAGGCCTCCGGCACCGGCACCAGCCCAGGCGCGAGTTCCGGACGCAGTGGGGATTTGCCATCCTTGTTGATGTAGTACGAAGCGGCGATATCAGCCATCGTATTGTCGTAGCTATCCTTGAACGGAATGCCCATGTTGCCGTCGCCATTGGCATTGGCGACCTCCGGGCCATCAAGGTTGCTGTAGCCATCGGTGAACAGCATGACGGCGTTTTTCTGGCAAGCCAGCTGCACCGGCGCCTGATCATCGGTGCGGGTGAACTGGGTGGCCGCCGCCTTCACCGCCTGGCGATTGGGTGTACTGCCCGAGGCGTTCAACGCGATCATGTCGGCGTACAACGCACGCTTGTCGTCCTTGGTACCCAGATCGCGGATGGGCAACGCCGCACCCTTGTCGCTCATGTCGTAGTCGGCGTTGTCGTTGATCTTGAAATAGCCCACGCGCAGGTTGTCCACCGTCGCCATGGATCGGGTCATGCCGGCGATCATGGAGCGGTTGCGGTTGCCGTAGTAGGAGAACCAGTTGGCGAAGTTCTGCAACGCGACGCCGTCGGTGCTCTTGATCGTGTACTTCCACATCGTGCAACCCGTGCCACAGGCATTGGCGGCCTCCGTGCGCGCTACCGCCGTGTAGGCGCCAGGGCTCCCGGCCAACTCCGGAACCGGATCACTCTTCCCCGTGAACGGAAGAAAGAACGTCGCTGGAACGTAGGTGAAGGTCGCGTCGTACCGCGTTGGCTGGGTCTGATTCCTGCCCGCCACGTAGAAATCGGTGGTCTTCCACGTGTAGTCCTTGTTCGCCGCGTAGGCCGTTCCGTCCTTCCCGTTCGCCGCGAAGACAGTGCCCTGGGGCACCACCATTCCATCGACCATGTTGAACACGCCGGTAGTGGCCGCGGTCAGATCCACCGTGTTGGCCGCGTTCGCCGCCAGGCGTGGATCTATCAGGGTCTTGGACGTGGCTGCCTGTGCGTAATCGACCACCTTTTCCTGGGCGGTGTCATAGCGCATCCACGGCTCATACTTGATCGTGGGGTTGTAGAAGGCCGGGTTGTAGGTCGGGGAGCGTGCGAAGCCGAACTTGTCGAACGGTGCAATGCCGTAATACGCGCCGGAAATGCGCGTGCCCGGCAGCACGTAATAGAAGGCGCAGGTACCCGTAGTACTGAGCGTCTTGGTGCTGCTGAAGAAACTCTTGGCCGTCGTATTCCAGCAGGCCTGGCCATCCGCCCCGGGGAACTGGGTCTGGAAGGTCATCGAGCCGGAGTTGTCGACCGTCATGATGAAGGCCGGCTGCGCCTGCACCTGGTTGTTCAACGGCACCTGGGACAGCGTCCCCTGCCCCTGCGCGGCGATCAGCTGATAGGTCAGCACCCCGCCGCCGACCAGAACGGCCAGTACCGACGCGGAAATGAGTGTGGTCCTGCGCGATACCATGTGCGCGTCCTCAGAGCTTGAAAACCGTGTCGATCACGGTCGAAGAGGTGGGATGTTCAGCGTCATCGGCGGCGTAGCCCGTGATCTGATAGATGGGAATGGGGGTATCGCGCGGCCCGCCCAGGCCCACGCCGGTGCCGAAGGGCACGCAGGTATCGATCTGCCTGACCGTTACCGCTGGAACCGCATCGGAACTCTGCTCGCTGCCCCACTCTGACGGGTCGAAGGCAGCATCGCAGCCGGCATCGATGTCGCCGGCGACAATCAGGCTGCCATCGGGCAGCTCCTGACGATTGGCGATTTTCTCCACCAGATGCTCGGCAGTGCGCACGGTCGCTTCGGTGTTCTGGAAGGACAGATTGCTCGCACGATAATTGGCCGACATCTTCTCCTGCATGCCGGCGACCTGCATGCCCGCGATACCGATCAGCGCCAGCAGGATCAACATCACCAGCGCCACATACAGCACGGCGCCACGCTGGCGTTGTGGGGCCGGAGAACGAACGACGGGGCGGACGGAGGCGTGCATGTCAGTTCCCATAGAGTCGATTGCGCAAGGCCACCGATACCTCATAGCTGGCCCGGTAGCGCGTATCACGGGTATCGGACGGCGCGAACTCCACGCCCAGTGCGCCCTGGCGAGCCACCTTCTGCTGGGCCTGCAGCGCATCGGCCGGCTGCGGGCTGCGCGCCAGCACGCCGACCTGCACCAGGCCCACGCGTCGCCACTGCCCGGCCGCGGCCGCGTCGGTGCCCGTGGAGACGCCACTGGCGGTTGCCTGCACGGTGATGTTGCCGATGGGCGAGGCATCGACACTGATGTCCGGGGTCGAATCCAGGCCGAACAGAACCTGCAGGTTTTCGATGCCTTCCACCAGCTCCTCATTGAGCTCGGCCGGGTACGCGCCGGCCGCATTGGCGCGGGCACGGCGCAACGCTGGCTCGCCGGACGCGCCGGCCCCGATGTAGTACACGATGGACTCGGCGCGGTAGACCAGCGTCTGCCCATTGGGCGGCGCATACCTGGACAGGTCCGCGTTGGTCGCCGTGACGGTGCCCCCGGCGACGCTTCCCGGGAAAATGTCGACGTGGGCACAATCGGCGATACCGAACATGGTCGGCGCAGCGGGCGTGCCCTGGCTCAACCGGGCGGCGCGCTCGGTGTCCACCGTCAATTCACTGCCGCCGCTGTCCGCGGTGATGGCCGTGACCGGAACGCCTTCACCGGCCAGGAAGCGCAGTACCAGCACATCGCTGCCCCCCAGTGGATTCAGCCCGACGATCTCGGACGGCAGGTTGCCTGCGTCACTCCAGGCCTCGCCCAGGGTCAGGGTATCGCCCGGCGCGGTACCCCCCGCTTCATAGCCCTGCACCGCCACCGAAAAATCCAGCGGACTGCCGGCCCCGGACGCAGCGGTGAAATGATGGCGCGGGTCGCCCTCGTCCTTGATGAAATGCGCCTGATCGTTGACGCAGCCGTAGTGGCCGGCCATGCGGATGTCGCGCTCGAGGAAATCGATCGCAAACCGGGCGTTTTCCTGGGTGCGTGCCACGCCTTCAGCCAACCTCGAGGCGGTGCGCGAGGCGATGAAGACCTGGATGACGCCCAGCATCAGCACGGTGCCGATCACCACCGCGACCATCAGCTCGATCAGCGACAGACCCGACTGCCTGCGCCGTGTGTTCGGGAAAGGGCTCATAGCTGCGATGTCACGGTGAAGGTGGTCTTTTCATCGGGTTTGTCCTTGTCCCAGCGCTGGTCACCCCAAGCGATCTGGACGGTGACGCTGCCATCTTCGTAGGCCACGTTGGCACTGGCGGTCTCGCCCAATGCCTTGGCCACCTGGCACTGCCACCGCGCGACGTTCTGCTGGATGGTGACCGCATTGCCGGTCGGGCGGCCGCAGGCCCCGGCAACAGCCACCGTCCCGGGCGAGAACGATGCCGTGCTGTACCAGGCCGCCTGATAGCGATTGGCGCGCATCTGATCGATCAGGTCGTACGCCAGGTTGGTCGCCTGGGTGCGGTAGTTGGCGCTCTGGGTGAAGCGCACACTCATGGTCTGCAGCAGCGCGAAGCCGAGCAGGCCGAAAGCAAGCACGACAATGGCAACCAGCACCTCGATCAACGTGAAGCCACCCGGCGCTGCGCGCAGGCGGCGAGGATGCTTGCGCTTCATTGGCACGCTCCCTGGGCACTGCGTGCCTGGCCGGAGGAATTGATGGTCACGGTGCGCTGCATCGGTTGGCCGCTGCATTCGTCCGGCCGCAGGGTCAGCGTCTGGTCGCCAGGCGCCTGGCGGCGACCTCGCCCGTCGAAACTGATGGCCACGTTGTCCGGCCCGTCCACCACCAGCCTGGGGTGGCCCTGGCTGTAGCGCAGGACCGTTTCGCTGGTTTCCAGGGTACCGCTGCCGTCGGGGTCGGCGAAGGCGAGGATGCCGCTGTTCCAGTCCCCGTCGCAGCTGGTGCCGGTGGCGCTGCCACAGACACCGCCGCCCTTGTTGTTGCGGATCGCCTCGCTGCGCGCGAGCGACAGCAGGCCCAGCGCTTCATTGTTGGCCGCGACCACCCGGTTGGAACGGATCACGCTCAGGAAATTCGGGAACCCCACCGCGACCAGCACGGCAAGCACCGCCATGGTCACCATGAGCTCAATCAGTGTGAAGCCGTTGGACCGGCGCAAAGACATGAAACGCTCCCCAGCGTTGATGACACAGAAGATGAACGCCCCGCCGCCGATCAGCAAGCGGCGGCAGGACGAACGGTCGCCCGGAGGCGACAGGCGTCAATGGGTTGACGCAGATCGAGAACCGGCAGCGGCCCCTGCCCGCCGCCGGCCCGGTCAGGCCCTCAGGCCATGACCTTGTAGCAGGGTTGGTACTCGCCGGAGATCTTCATCCGGCGCTGCTCGACGAAGGCGCGCAGCAGTTCATCCAGGGCCTGCATCATGTCCGCATCGCCGTGGATTTCGAACGGCCCGAACTGCTCGATGCGGCGCATGCCGTCTTCCTTCACGTTGCCGGCCACGATGCCGGAGAACGCGCGGCGCAGGTCGGCCGCCAGGGCATGTGGCGGACGGCCGTGGTGCAGGTCAAGCGACGCCATCGCCTCGTGGGTCGGCACGAACGGCTGCTGGTACTCCCACGGAATCTCGATGGACCAGTTGAAGAAGAACGAATCCTTCTGCGCCAGGCGGTGCTCGCGCACGCGCTTGATGCCCTGGGCCATCTTACGGGCGACGTTGACCGGGTCGCCGATGATGATCTCGTAGCGGCTGGCGGCCTCTTCACCCAGGGTGAGGCGGATGAAGCGGTCGATCTGCTCGAAGTACGGTGCGGCCACGGTCGGGCCGGTCAGGATCAGCGGGAACGGCAGGTCCTTGTTCTCTTCGCGCAGCAGGATGCCCAGCAGGTACAGGATCTCCTCGGCGGTGCCGACGCCACCGGCGAACACGATGATGCCGTGGCCGATGCGCACGAACGCTTCCAGACGCTTCTCGATGTCCGGCATGATCACCAGATGGTTCACGATCGGGTTCGGCGACTCGGCGGCGATGATGCCCGGCTCGGTCAGGCCGATGTAGCGCGTGGTGGTCTTGCGCTGCTTGGCATGGGCGATGGTGGCGCCCTTCATCGGGCCCTTCATCGCGCCCGGACCGCAGCCGGTGCAGATATCCAGCCCGCGCAGGCCCAGCTCGTAGCCGACCTGCTTGGTGTACAGATACTCATCGCGGCCAATGGAATGACCGCCCCAGCAGACGACCAGATTCGGGTCGCCGGGATTGAGGATGCGCGCATTGCGCAGCAGCCCGAACACCGCGTTGGTGATGCCCTCGGACGACTCCAGCTCGGCCGCGTAGGCCGGGCCCATCTCGATGGCCATGTAGGCCAGGTCGCGGACCACGGCGAACAGCAGCTCGGCCACGCCGCGGATGATCTCGCCATCGACGAAGGCCATCGCCGGGGCGTTGACCAGATCGATGCGCACGCCGCGGTCCTGCTGCGCCACCTGGATATCGAAATCGGGATACAGATCGCGCGCCGCGCGCGGATCGTCCGAGGCGCTGCCGCTGGTCAGCACGGCCAGCGCGCAGCGGCGCAGCAGCTCGTGCATGCCGCCGCCGGAGGCGTCGCGCAGGCGTGCCACTTCAGCGCGCGACAACACATCCAGCCCACCGCGCGGGTAGATCCGCGCGTCCTGCACCGGCAGCGTACGCGCCGGCTTTTCGTTGATCGTCATGTCCATCTTGTTCGCTTTCCTCAAGGTTACCGACTGTACCGCTGCCCCCTTAAAAAGCAAAACGGCCGGGAAACCCGACCGTTTGGATATGTCCTGACCGCGACAGGGGCACTGGGCCGTCGCAATTGCACTGATTTCCGCGCAACCAACTGAATATACAGGAATGCACTACCCAGCACAACACTCAGTGGGGCGGCCGATGGAGACCGGGGCGCTCCAGCCGCCTCGTCCTGACAGACAAAAAAAAGCGACCGGGTTACCCCGGCCGCTTTTCAATCATCCACTAGGTCCGACGCATCAGAACTTGTAGCGGAAGCCCAGCTGCAGCGACCACTGCGACACACCGGTGTTGAAACCGTCGGCGTCCGCGTTGGCGAAGGCGCTGTCGGTCACGGTGGCGCTCGTGTTGCCCTGGCGCTCTGCACGGAACTCGTACAGGTACTTGCCAGTGGTCGGGTCGATGCCGCGGAAGTTGGCGATGCCCTGGTCAGCATAGAAGCCGAAGTCGTCGATGCGACCCCACTTCTTGTTGAGCAGGTTGCCCACGTTCTGGATATCGAGCCAGATTTCGGACTTGTGGCCCTTCATGAAGCCCGGCAACTGCTGGGTGATACGCACGTCAAAGGTGTTGACCCAACCGGCGCGAGCCGAGTTCTGCGGGGTCACCTGGCCGGCGTAACGGTTCAGCTGTGCATTGTTCTCCATCCATGCGAAGAAGGCTTCTTCCATGGCGGCACCGCCGGTGAACAGCACGTCGCCACGACCCTTCGGCACATAGAACAGGTCGTTGTAGGTGCGGCCGTCGCCGTTCATGTCGTTGGAGTACACGAAGCTGTACGGACGACCGGTACGGCCTTCATAGAACATGCCGACCTGGGTCTCGTAGTCACCGAAGAACGCATGCTTCCAGTTCACCGAACCCGAGATGCGGTTGCGGATCTCGTAACGCGAGCGCGCAAGCGCGTTCTCGTTGGCCTGGAAGATGTAGTTGTTGTTCCAGTTCGAGGTCGCCACCGAGGAGGTGTTGCTGGCAACTTCCTTCGCATCGGTATAGGTGTAGCCCAGGTTCCAGGCCCAGTCACTGTCCGGGCTGAACGGCTTGGCCAGGGACACGGTGAACTGCGCGGTGCGGCCCTTGTCGGTGTTGTCCAGCAGCACGGCATCGCTCACCCAGCTCGGGGTGGTCGACTTGGAGGTCGAGGCGTTGGCAACGTTGCCCCAGTAGAAGTTGCGACCGTCCGGACCGCCGGTGTAGCTCGGCTGCATCAGTTCCAGGCGCTTGAAGTACAGACCATCCTTGACCTTGGTCACCAGCAGCTCGGCCGATGCGACCAGACCGTTCCACGGCAGTTCGTGATCGAACGCCAGATTGGCCTTGTACACGGACGGGGTGCGGAAATCGTCGGAGACGAAGTTCACGACCTGCTGTGCCGGACGGTTGCGGTTGTTGTACGGGTAATCGGTGCCCTGGGTGAAGTTCACGCCGTTGTTGGCGTAGATGTTGCCCAGCCACACCTGCGGCGCTTCACCACGGAAGAGGCCAACGCCACCGCGCAGCTGCGTCGGGCGATCGCTGTCGAAGGTGTAGTTGAAGCCCACGCGCGGCTGCACCAGGAAGCCGTTGTCGCCGATCGAACGGTTGTCGTAACCGAAGAACTCGCTGGCGCGCTGGTTGTAGGCCGTGTCCTTGTTGGTGTCGTACTTGTCCGCACGCACGCCCAGGGTCAGGGTCAGGTTGTTGTTGACGTACCACGTGTCCTGCACGAACAGGCCCAGGGTGGTGTAGTCGTAGTCGGCCGCAAGGCTCTCCACGCCACCGTCCACCGGGTTGCGCCAGGTGCTGACCACCGGCGTGTTGTTACGGAAGCCTTCGATGCCGTTGTAGACCAGGTAACCGTCAATGTTCGGTGCGTACAGGTTGTAGATTTCGTTCTTGCTGTAATCCGCACCGAACTTCACGTCATGGTCGCCCAGGGTGAGCGTGCCGGAGGCGAAGTAGTTCCAGGTCTTGGTGTACAGCTCGTTGTACTGGGTGTTGGCTTCGGTACCCAGGTACAGGGTCGGGTTGGCGACCGACTCGCGGTTCGAGTTCAGACCGCCGAAACCGATCAGGATCGCCGGAGTACCCGGAGCCGACGGATTGCGGATGGCCGAGTAATCGCGGTAGCTGGCCTTGATTTCGGTCGAGAAGTTGTCGCTCCAGTCGCTGAACAGCTGGCCGACGTAGGACTCGATCTTCTTGTCGTGCTGGTACCAGTACGAGCTGATCGAGGCACCGGTGGTCTGGCCGTAGCCATTGATGCGCAGCTTGTCCTGCTCCAGCTTGCTGTAGCGGAAGCTCGCACGCTGATTGTCGGTGATGTTCCAGTCCAGCTTCAGCGCGTACTCTTCGAGGTTGGTGTCCGAAGCGGCGTCGTAGCTGCCCGCCGACACGCCATAGCGCTCCTGGAAGATCTGCTGGGCCTGCGCGATCTGGGCATCGGTGATGGTACCGGCGCCGATGGCGCTGCCGGCGATGTCGGCGCCCGGGGCGGACTGCTCGAACTTCTCATAGTTGGCGAAGAAGAACAGCTTGTCCTTCACCAGCGGGCCACCCAGCGTGAAGCCGTAGGTCTTCTCGTCTTCGAAACCGTTGAACTTGCCGCCACCCGGGTTGTCACCGAACCAGCTGCCGTCACGCATGTAGCCGTAGACCGAGCCGTGGAACTCATTGGTACCCGACTTGGTCACGGCATCAACCACAGCGCCGGTGGCGCCGGTGATGGTGATGTCGTAGCTGGACAGGTCGACGTTGATGGCTTCGATGGCTTCCATCGAAACCGGCTGGCGACGGGTCGGGAAGCTGTTGCCTTCCAGGCCAAAGGTGTCGCTGGCGGACACGCCATCGATACGGACGGCGTTGTAGCGCGGGTTCTGGCCGCCGGCGCTGATGCTGCCCGAAGCACGGTCAACGAAAGCGACGCGCGGGTCCAGGCGCATCATGTCCTGGATGTTGCCGCCGACGGACGGCATGGCTTCGATCGTTTCCTGGCTGATCGACGTGCCCGAGCCCATCTTGGTGGCGCTGAACACTTCCGAGCCTGCGGCCACGGCGGTGACCTGCACGGCATCGAGGTTCGTTGCAGCGAGGTCGCCGGTCAGTGCCGCATTGACGGTACCGATCTGGTTGACGCCGAGGTACACACCCTCTTCCGTCTTGGTGCCTTCACCCGGCTTGTTGATGGTGATGGTGTACGGACCACCCACGCGCAGGCCGCGCGCGTTGTAACGACCCGATGCATCGGTCGTGGCGCGGCTGACGGTGCCCGACTCGGTGTGCGTGATGGTGACTTCTGCACCGACGACAGGCGCGCCTGCAGCCGACGTGACCTGACCGCCCACACCGGAAGAGGTGCTCTGGGCGAAGGCGGGAGCGGCGGCAAGTGCAGCCACGAGACCAAGCGTGAGCTTGGACATCCGGAGACAACGGGAGTGGGTCATTGGGGAGTAGCCTCGATGCGAGATTGGCGATGGCGGAGAAAAAACGCGCCCAAGCAGCCTTGCTGGCGGCTGACTGGACTTTTATCTGGGTTCCCTAGCCGCGAGCTGGTTTCAGCCGCAACGGTTAACACTAGATTAACACGATAGCCTCGGATTGTGACGGTTTGGCGACAAAACACACGCCATCACAACGGGATCATGACGCCATCTTCACATTTGATTGTGACCGGCTGAATGCGGGCTACTGAGGGCCTCAGCGGTGTCCGGTTGGCGTTCTGCGGGTTGGCTGGGGAGCCGGCCAGCGGCCGGCACTACCCATAAGGAGCCCGGGGCAACGTTTAGGAGGCCCGGGGCACATTCAGGAGGCTCTGGGCACGTTCGCGCCAGCGGTGACGCCTTTGCGGCGCTCAGGCGTCGAGAATCTGGCCGCGATACGCCGCGCCGGCAGCGGACAACAGCAGGACCGCGGCGGCGGCACACTCGGCCGGATCACGGGCGGTGCGGTCCTCATCCAGCGAGAACGCTCGGGCGCGCAGGGCCGTGCGCATCGGGCCCGGCTGCAGGCCACTGACCCGGACCGGGCTGCGGCCGAGTTCGTCATGCAGCGAGGCGATCAGCCCACGCAGGCCGTGCTGGGCGGCGCCATAGCCCCCCCAATAGGCCTGCCCCACCCGTGCCGGGTCGTCCACGGTGAACACCAGCGCGGCATCGTCGCTCTGGCGCAGCAGGGGCAGGCAGGCCTGGGCCAGCCAGGCCGGCGCGGTCAGGTTCACGTGCACGGCGCGGGCGAAGGCGGCGGGGTCGGCCAGCTCGAACGGGGTCAGCCCGGCGAAATCGGCCGCACAGTAGAGCACCCCATCCAGGTGGCCAAGTTCGGATTGCAGGCGTTCGGCCAAGGTCGCGTAATCGTCGGGGGTAGCCCCTTCCAGATCCAGCGGATACAGCAGCGGCTCGGGACCGGCTGCCTCGACGGCGGCATAGACCCGGTCCAGGCGGCGCGGTTTGCGCCCCAGCAGGACGACGGTTGCCCCGGCCTGCGCGCAGGCCACGGCTGCGGCGCTGCCAAACCCTCCCCCGGCCCCGGCGATGAGAATGACGCGATCGGCGAGCGATCCGGTCCCGACCACCACGGACGGGACCGCGCTCACGGCTGGGAGGCCTCTTCGACGATCCGCTTGAGCTCGCCGGATTCGAACAGCTCCAGCACGATGTCGCAGCCACCGATCAGCTCGCCGTGGATGAACAGCTGCGGGAAGGTCGGCAGGTTGGAGAAGCGCGGCAGGTTGGCGCGGATCTCGGGTTCTTCCAGCACGTTGACCGTGCGCAGCGCGATCGCGCCGGCGGCCATCAATGCCTGGATGGCACGGCTGGAAAAGCCGCACATGGGATATTGCGGAGTGCCCTTCATGAACAACACGAGGGGGTAACGTTCGACTTCGGACTGGATCTGCTGCATCACCGCCACAACGACTCTCCCTCCAATGGGACAACCCGGCCTCACCGGTCGGATAGACTTCCCTGGCCGCCATTGTATGCCCTACCTTCGCGTGGTGGGCACCCTGCCATCGGCCACACTGATGCCGATCCGCGATCGCGCGGCGCTTTCCCTTCCCAATCTGTCGTGCCCATGCCCCTCGAACTGCCTCGCCTCCCCTACGACCGCACCGCCCTGCAACCCCACCTGTCGGCGCAGACGCTGGACCTGCATCACGGGCGGCACCTGCGCGGCTATCTGGACACGGTCAACGCATGTATCGAAGGCACGGAACTGGCCGAGCTGCCGCTGGAGGACATCGTCCGCCAGAGCCAGGGCAGCCTGTTCGATGCCGCGGCCCAGGCCTGGAACCACCAGTTCTATTTCCACTGCCTGCACCCGCGCGCCGGTGGCGAGCCGCAGGGTCGGCTGGGCGAACTGGTGACCCGTCATTTCGGCGATGCCAAACGGCTGCGCGAGGCGTTCGACCGGGCGGCATTGAGCCTGTTCGGCTCGGGCTGGGTGTGGCTGGTACAGCATCCCAACGGCGCGCTGGCGATCCAGGTGACGCGCAACGCGGGCACGCCCCTGACCGGGGAGAGCACCCCGCTGCTGGCCTGCGATGTGTGGGAGCACGCGTATTACACCGACTACCAGAATGAGCGCGCGCGCTATCTGGAGGCCTTCTGGAAACTGGTGAACTGGGACTTCGTTACCGCGCAGCTGCGCGACTGATGCCCGGCAGCGCACGGCCGTTGGTCGTGCGTCCAGGTCATGCGCCCTGGCAAGTAGTGCCGGCCCCTGGCCGGCTCCCCTTGTACCTCGCACCGCCAGCGCCGGCCAGCGGCCGGCACTACCGGACCTCTAACCGCGCAGGATCTCGATCACCGGCGCGACCTGCTCGCCGCGATCAAGCTGCCCACCGACACGTTCCAATGCATCGGCCAGCACCGCCGCATCGTCATCACGCAGCGTGGCATGGCCAACCTTGCGCCCGTCCCGAGCCTGCTTGCCGTAATCGTGCCAATGGCCGCTGGCCTGGGCGAGCACGGCGTTGGCCTCCGGCATCTGCCCGATCCAGTTGAGCATGCAGGCATGACCCAGCATGCGCGTATCGCCCAGCGGCAGGCCCAGCACGGCGCGCAGGTGGTTTTCGAACTGCGAGGTCTCGCTGCCTTCGATGGTCCAGTGGCCGGAGTTGTGCACGCGCGGGGCCATCTCGTTGGCCAGCAGCTCATCGCCACGGCAGAACAGCTCCAGCGCGAACACGCCGACATAGTCCAGCCGCTCGGCCAGGGTGCGCGCGTAGCCGATGGCCGCCTCATGCTGGGCCGCCGACAGCTGCGCCGGGGCCAGACTGGCCGAGAGCACGCCATTGACGTGCCAGTTGCCGGTGATCGGCCAGGCGCGGAACTCGCCATCCTGCGCCCGTACCGCCACCACGCTGACCTCGCGATCAAAGGCGACGAAACCTTCCAGAATCAGGCCGGTCTTTTCGACCTGGCTGCCGAGGGTGTCCCAGGCCGCGTCGATATCGGCGGCGCTGCGGATCCGGAACTGGCCCTTGCCGTCATAGCCCAGGCGGCGGGTCTTGACGATGCAGGGCATGCCGAACTCGGCGACCTTGGCGGCCAGTTCGTCACGGCTGCGGATATCGGCGAAGGCTGGCAGCGGGATGCCCAGCGACTGGAACAGGGTCTTCTCGCTGAGCCGGTCCTGGGCCACGGCCAGCGCATCCGGATGGGGATGCACCGGCACGCGCTCGGCCAGGAACTTGGCGCTGCGCGCCGGAACGTTCTCGAAATCGAAGGTCACCACGTCCACGCGGGCGGCGAACGCGGCCAGGGCCGCCTCATCCTCGAACGCGGCCACCTGCAGTGGCGCGACCTGGCCGCCACAGGCATCGGCGGCGGGGTCGAACAGCTCGAAGCGCAGCCCCATCGGCGCACCGGCCAGGACCATCATGCGGGCCAGCTGACCGCCGCCCAGAATGCCAACGGTCCTGACGCTCATTGACGCGGGTCGTCGTGGGCCATGACGTCTTCGGTCTGGCGGGCGCGGAAGGCCTCCAGCGCCTCGCCGATCGCCGGCTGGTCCGAGGCCAGCATCGCCGCGGCGAACAGCGCCGCGTTGGAGGCGCCGGCGTTGCCGATGGCGAAGGTGGCGACCGGGATGCCGGCCGGCATCTGCACGATCGAGAGCAGCGAATCCATGCCGTTCAGGGCCTTGGACTGCACCGGCACGCCCAGCACCGGCACGGCGGTCTTGGCGGCGATCATGCCCGGCAGGTGCGCGGCCCCGCCGGCACCGGCGATGATCGCGCGCAGGCCACGCTGGCCCGCCTGCTCGGCGTAGGTGAACAGCACGTCCGGCGTGCGGTGCGCCGAGACCACTTTCACTTCATAGGGAACACCCAGCGAATCCAGCTTCTGGGCGGCGTGCTGCATGGTTTCCCAATCCGAGCGGGAACCCATGACGATGCCGACGAGCGGCGCGGTTTGGTTGAGGGTCATTGGCCGTCACCTGCCTTAAAGACGTATTCTAGCCGTCTTCCACGCAAGACGAAGAATCCATGGATCGCAAGCTGCTCGACCTCCTGTGCTCGCCCGATACGCGCCAGCCCCTGTCCCTGCTCGATGCCACCGGCCTGGACGCGCTCAACCGCGCGATCGGCAGCGGCGCCGTGCTCAAGGCCGATGGCAGCCCGCAGGCGCAGACGCTGCGCGAGGCCCTGCTGACCCGCGACCGCAAGCAGGTGTTCCGCGTGGACGATGGCATCCCGGTGCTGCTGGCCGAAGAGGCCATTGCCACCGCCCAGATCGCCGATTTCCCGGAAAAATGAGCCACCTCCCCGTGCCGGCCCCCGAGGCCGCCCTGGTGGCCGCCGATGTGGCCCGTGCACTGGCCGAGGACATCGGCAGCGGTGATGTCACCGCCGCCCTGCTCCCGGACCGCCCCGACACTGCCTACCTGCTGTGCAAGCAGGACGCGGTGATCGCCGGCCGCCCCTGGTTCGATGCGACCCACAGGGCGCTGGATCCGCAGGTGCGGATCGACTGGCGCGTGGCCGAGGGTGACCGTGTCGTCGCCGGCACCGTGCTGGCCCTCCTGCAGGGCCGCAACCGCAGCCTGGTGAGCGCCGAACGCACTTCGCTGAATTTCCTGCAGACCCTGTCGGGCACGGCGACCACCACCGCGCAGTACGTCGCGGCGGTGGCCGGCACCGGCGCGCGGATCCTGGACACCCGCAAGACGCTGCCCGGGCTGCGCGTCGCGCAGAAGTACGCGGTGCGCTGTGGCGGCGGTGACAACCACCGCCTGGGCCTGTTCGACACGGTCATGCTCAAGGAAAACCACATCCGCGCCGCCGGCTCGCTGACCGCGGCGGTGCAGGCAGCGCGCGTGCAGTGGCCGGCGTTGCCGCTGGTGGTCGAGGTTGAAGACCTGGACCAGCTGCGCGAGGCGCTGGAGGTGGGCTGCACCCGCATCCTGATCGATGACTTCGATGCCGCCACCCGGCGCGAGGCCGTGCGCATCGCGGCCGGGCGGATTCCATTGGAAGTCTCCGGCAGCGTCGGCCTGGACGGGCTGCGCGCGATCGCCGAGGACGGCGTGGACTGCGTCTCGATCGGTGGGTTGACCAAGCACGTGCAGGCGATCGACCTGTCGTTGAAACTGGGCCCGCCCCCCGGCTGAAGCGCGTGCCGATCCGCGGGCGATGCCTTCCCGCTTTCACGGTATGGGCAGATGCGGTCTGCGAGGCTGCGTCTGCCCCCATCTGGATTGCACGCATGCGCTGCCTGCCGCTTCTCGCCTGCCTGTCTCCCCTGCTCGCGCTGCTGCCGCTCCAGGCATCCGCAGCCGAGGTCTGCGATGTGCCACCGCGCTTCGGGCTCAGCCCGGTGGCGATCAACATCGTCCGGACTGCCTGCACTGAACATCGCCTCTGGTATCGGCCCTTCATCGACCGCGATGGACGCGCGGCCAGCCTGAGCGTCACCGAAGCCGAGGACGTCCACCTGGCCGACAACGGCCTGGTCGCCTGGCAGCGCGTGGTCGGCTACTGGCGGCAGAGCGGCACGTTGTCGCCGATGGGAAGCCAACCCGGCGCATCGAGCTGCATGGCCCCGCCGGGTACGCGCTATACCGATACCGATTGCCGTGCTTTCCTGATCGACAACCCATGGTCGGCGGCCTTCATCTCATGGGTGATGACCCGCGCCTCGGTACCCGGCTTTACCCGTTCGCCCCGACACATCGACTATATCCGGGCCGCCTTCCAGAACAGTGGTCCGTACCGCATGGCCGATCCCGCGCAGGAGAAGCCTGCACCCGGCGACCTGCTGTGCTACCTCCGCGACCGGCGTGAAACGCTGAGCTACAGCGGCCTGGTCCAGTCGCTGTCCAACGGCTCGGTCACGCACTGGAAATCGCACTGCGAAGTGGTCATCGCGGCCAACATGGGCGGTGACCGCACGCTGTATCTGATCGGCGGCAACGTCATGAACACCGTGGCGATGCGCAAACTCTCGCTGGACCGCAGTGGCCGGATCGAGCTGCCGCCGGCCAAAGCCACGGCGAGCGACGGCATGGACCTGGGCTGCACGCCCGGCCGCGAAGAGGAGTGCAGCTTCAATCGCCAGGATTGGGCCGCCCTGCTGAAACTGGTGGCCACCGCGCCCGCGCCGATGCCGACGGTCACCCCGGACCCGGTGACCCCGCCCGCTGCCGGTGCTGGTGCCACGGCACCGCCGATGGCATCGCCGGCGTCCCAGGCACCGATGCGGGCCCCCACCGTGGTGCCGCCCCGCCCGCCGGTCCCGCCACCCCGCACACCCTGATCTTGATGGCGTATGGCTTGATCCGCGCCGCGTTCGTCGCCATCTTGGAGTCACCGACCTCCCTGACCGCGCCGAGTCACCGATGCCCAGTTTGATCCTGTTGATGATTGCCGGCGCGTTCGCCTACGCCTTCTGGAATTCCTCGCGTGCCGCCGCCGAACGCGCCGGTGTGCTCGGGCGCAACGCCTGCCGCGCAGCCGACGTGCAGTGGCTGGACCAGAGCGTGCATGCCACCGGCCTGCGCGTATGCCGCAAGGACAATGGCTGGCTGGGCTGGGAGCGCACCTTCAAGTTCGAGTACTCGCACGATGGCGTGGACCGCCACAGCGGGCGCATGGTGCTGCGCGGCGATCAGCTGATCACCTTCGTGGGGCCGTCGGCGGCGCGGATCAGCGAGATCCGGCGCGATATCGATACCCGCGACGCCGAAGACGTCTGACCCCGGTAGAGCCGACCGTTGGTCGGCTGCCGTTGGCCGTGGCCGTCAATGGGCGTGGAGAGCAGCCGACCAACGGTCGGCTCTACCGGGTCGTTGCCGTTGATGGGCGCGGAGAGCAGCCGACCAACGGTCGGCTCTACCCATGAAAATGGCCGCCTTGCGGCGGCCATCGTGTGTCTTATTTGACCACCCGCAGATGCGGGCGACCGCTGGGCTTGGGCGGTGCGTCGTCCGGCGGGGTCGGTGAATCGTCCGGCGGCAGCTCGTCGTCCGGGCCCGGCTCATGGCCAGGGATGTCATCGGGCAGCGCCATGCCCTGCCCGGTCTCGCGGGCGTACACCGCCAGCACGGCCGAGATCGGCACCTGCACGGGGTAACTGGTGCCGGAGAAACGGGCCGAGAAGCTCACGCTCTCATTGTCTATATGCAGGCGTACCACGGCGCGCTCGGCGATGTTCAGCACGACGCGACCGTCCTTGACCGCGCTCTGCGGAACCTGCACGCCGGGCATGCCGGCGTCGACCAGGATGTGCGGCGTCAGGTCGTTGTCATTGATCCATTCCACCAAGGCCCGCAACAGGTACGGGCGGTGGCTGGTCATGCGAAAAGTGTCTTCTGTCATGTGGTAGAGCCGAGCCGTGCTCGGCTGCTCTTGATCCGGATTGCCTGATGCAAGTGTACGCGCCCGCCTACCCGCAGGTCAGCCATGGCGCGTACCGGCACCGCGATTTCGTTCAGTACAGCCGTGCCGCACGCGGCGCTCGCCCCTGCCGATCAGACCGGCAGATCGCGCAGCTTCTTTTCCTGATCGGTCAGGCTGCGGATGAAGCCCGGATGCCGGAAAATGCGGTTGCCGTAGTCTTCGATCGATTTGCCATCCTTCGGCAACGGCACGTCCAGCGCCTGCAGCCGCCAGATGATCGGCGCCATCGCGCAGTCGGCCAGGCTCATTTCCGGATTGAGGAAGAACTTGCTGGCCTTGAACAGCGGCACCGCGCTGGTCAGCAGTTCCTTGAGACGTTTGCGCCCGGCCTCGGCCTGGGTCTTGTTGCCCAGCTGGATGGCCTGCACCTGCGGCACCCAGTCGTGTTCGATGCGCAGCATCGCCAGGCGGATGCGGGCCCGCGAGAGCGGATCGACCGGCATCAGCGGCGGGTGCGGATAGCGCTCGTCCAGGTACTCGCTGACCACCGAGGCCGCGTACAGCACCAGCTCGCGTTCCACCAGGGTGGGCACGGAGTGATACGGATTGAGATCGATGAGATCTTCGGGCGGGTTCTGCGGGTCGACCGGCACGGAGTCATAAGTGACGCCCTTGGCCGCCAGTACCAGCCGTACGCGATGGCACAGGACATCGTCGTTCGAGGAAAACAGCGTCAGGGTATTCCGCATGCGTACGCTCGCCGCCATCAAAGGCTCTCCAACGTCCGGTAACCGCCGGTCGTATCGGCGCCGCCAGCCCATTGCTGACGGTCGTCACAGTACCCGAGTGTGCAACCGCACATCACAAAAGCCAATAGGTCGATCGTCCCACGTGGGGAACGATCGCCGCGGGAAGGCGCCGGACCGCTCAGTGGACGTCCTTCCAGTATTCCTTCTTGAGCAGATAGGCCAGGAAGGTCAGCAGCGCCAGGAACAGGATCACCCATACCCCCAGCTTCTGCCGCTTCAGGGCGGCCGGCTCACCGGCATACTCCAGGAAATTGGTGATGTCGCGCACCGCCTGATCGTATTGGCCGGCATCGATGTTGCCGGGCTGTTCGATCTTCAGGCCGACCACCGGCGGGTCTTCGCCGGGGTTCTCCGGCTTGCCGTGCACGGCGTGCTGGAGCCCCTGCATTTCCCAGAGCGGGTTGGGCATGGAGGCATTCGGGAACACGGTGTTGTTCCACCCCAGCGGACGCGTGGGATCGAGGTAGAACGACTTGAGGTAGGTGTAGACCCAGTCACTGCCCCGCACCCGCGAGATCAGGCTCAGGTCCGGCGGCATCTTGCCGAACCACTTTTCCGCCTGCGCCTTGGGCATCGTCACCGGGATCGGCTCACCGACCGGTGTACCGGTGAAGTTGAGGTTGTTCATGACCTCTTCTTCGCTCAGCCCGAGATCGGCGGCCATGCGCGAGTACCGCAGGTACTTCAGCGCGTGGCAGCCCGAGCAGTAGTTCATGTAGAGCTGTGCACCACGCTGCAGCGACGCACGGTCGCTGAGGTCGTTGCCGGCCTGCAGGGTCTTGGCACCTTCGGCGGCATCGGCCACCGCTACGCCAAACATCAGGGCCGCTGCGCAGGCCAGCCGGACAATCCAGTGGTCAGTCATGCGTGGTCACCCGGTCCGGTACCGGCTTGGTCCTGTCCAGCTTGGTCCATAGCGGCATGGTGATGAAGAAGGCGAAGTACAGGAAGGTCAGCACGCGCCCGATGTAGGTCTCGTGCGCATCCGTACCCGGGCCGGAGCCGATCACGCCCAGCCACACGAAGCACACCGCGAACATGCCGAGCAGACCGCGCGAGAGCAGTCCGCGGTAGCGGTAGGACTTCACCCGGGCGCGATCCAGCCACGGCACCAGGAACAGGATGGCGATCGCCGAGAACATCACGATCACGCCGCCGAGTTTGTTGGGCACCACGCGCAACATCGCGTAGTACGGGGTGTAGTACCAGACCGGCTTGATGTGCTCGGGTGTCACCAGGCGGTTGGCCTCGGTGAAGTTGTCATGTTCCAGGAACAGGCCGCCGAAGGCCGGCGCGAAGAAGATGATGAAGGCGGCGATGATCAGCAGGAAGCCGGCGCCGACCGCATCCTTGAGCGTGTAGTACGGGTGGAAGGGAATGCCGTCGGTAGGCGCGATGGCCGACCAGCGGTTGCCCTTCGGCCCCTTCTTGATCTCCACGCCGTCCGGGTTGTTGGAGCCCACCTCGTGCAGCGCGCCCAGGTGCAGCACCACCAGCAGCAACAGCACCAGCGGCAGGGCGATCACGTGCAGGGCGAAGAAGCGGTTGAGGGTGGCGTCGCTGGGGAGGTAGTCGCCCATGATCCATTCGGTCAGGCCGGTGCCGATCACCGGGATCGCACCGAACAGCGAGATGATCACCTTCGCGCCCCAGAACGACATCTGGCCCCATGGCAATACGTAGCCCATGAAGGCTTCGGCCATCAGCACCAGGTAGATCAGCATGCCGAGGATCCAGACCAGCTCGCGCGGCTTCTGGTAGCTGCCGTAGAGCAGCCCGCGGAACATGTGCAGGTAGACCACGATGAAGAACAGCGAGGCACCGGTGGAGTGCATGTAGCGGATCAGCCAGCCCCACTCCACGTCCCGCATGATGTATTCGATGGAGGCGAACGCTTCGGCCGCGTTCGTCTTGTAGTGCATCGTCAGGAAGATGCCGGTGACGATCTGGTTGACCAGGATCAGCAGCGCGAGCGAGCCGAAGTAGTACCAGATGTTGAAGTTCTTCGGCGCGTAGTACTCGGTGACGTGCTTGCGGTAGACCGGCATCAGGCCCGGCGCGCGTGCGTTGACCCAGTCGGCGACGCCGGTGGCGGTGCGGGAAAGGATATTGGCCATGATCAAGCCGCCCCCTGCGGATCAACGCCGATGATGATGGTGTTGTCGTCCTGGTAATGGTGCGGCGGCACCAGCAGGTTGATCGGTGCCGGAACATCCTTGAACACGCGACCGGACATGTCGAAGCGCGACTTGTGGCAGGGGCAGAAGTAGCCTCCCTTCCACTGGGGGTCGTAGGGCTCGGGGCGGATCTCGGCGACCATTTCCGGCGAACAGCCCAGATGGGTGCACAGCCCGACCAGCACCGAGACCTCGGCCTTGATCGAGCGGAATTCGGGATTCTGCTTGAGCACGTACTCGGGTTGCTGCTCTTTCTCGCCCGACTCGGGATCCTTGAGGCGGCCGTCCAGCCCGTGCAGCGCATCGAGGATGGCCTTGGAGCGCTTGACGATCCAGATCGGCTGTCCACGCCACTCCATGACCAGACGCTGGCCTTCCTGGAGCGCACTGATGTCGGCAATCACCGGGGCACCGGCCAGTTTGGCGCGGGCGCTGGGATTCCAGGACTTGATGAACGGTACCGCTGCAAATCCGACGCCGACCGCTCCGACCACCGCAGTGGTTGCTGAGAGAAACCGCCGACGTCCAGTGTTGACTGGATCGTTTACCCCATCGTTGGCCATCCGGCACTCCGATATTGATTTAGGTAGCTTGAGGCTGCCAGCAGACCGGTGGGGGCCAGTCCACATTGAATCAGCCGCGAGTGTAGCTGAACCGAAGTCGGCCACACAACACGGTCCTACGGAACGACATTACCCCGACAGTACGGCATCAGGCACCACCGGCGCCATGGGTCATTGATGGCTGGCCACGGCGCCGCGGTAGCGGTCGGCCAACAGGGCCACCCGCTTCACGTAATACTGGGTCTCGCTGTAAGGCGGCACGCCACCATGGCGGTCGACCGCGCCCTCGCCGGCGTTGTAGCCCGCCGCGGCCAGGGTGAGATCGCCGTTGAAGCGCTTGAGCAGCCAGGACAGGTACTGCACGCCGCCGCGGATGTTCTGCGAGGCATCGAAGGAATCGCTGACCCCGAAGCGGCGCGCGGTTGGCGGCATCAGCTGCATCAGCCCCTGCGCGCCGGCCCGGCTGAGCGCGGTCGGGTTGTAGGCCGATTCGGCATGGATGATCGCGCGGACCACCGCCTCTTCCACCCCGAACTCGCGGGCCGCAGCGGCGATCTCGCTCTGGTAGGCCGTGGTGTTGAGCCGTACCGAGCCGAAGTTGACCGCCGGGTTGGCGCCACAGGCGTAGCAGCGCTCGATGAAGCTGTAGTGGATGGTGCGGACCTGGCCAAGGCTGGCGACCCCACTCGGGCGTGCGCTGGTGTAATGGCGCACGCCGTCTTTCATATAGGCGTACAGCTCGCCACTGCGGACCTTTCCAGCCTTGTTGCCAGCCGCCGCCGGGGCGGAGGGCGCGGTCAGCACCGTGGCCGGGACGGGGGACGGTGCCGGGGCCGGGTTGATCGCAGTCGCCGCGGTGGCGGTATCGGCCCGGGCCGGCGCTGGCGCCGCGCGGGCGATC
>NZ_KV791257.1:0-47272 GCF_001807865.1 Stenotrophomonas sp. HMSC10F06
GGCGGCATCGCGCGGCCGCAGGGCGGCCTGCAGGGCGTCCCGGTGGCGTTGCTCGCGGCCGCTCAGCACCCAGCCGCGCAGCCCGAGCAGGCCCACGCCGGCGGCGAGGACCAACAACGTGGCGATCCACCAGCCGTTAGTGCTCATGCAGACTCCCGGTGGAAGAAGGGCGGGCGCTCATATCGACTTGGCCAGCCGGTACAGCAGGAAGCCACCGATCAGTTCCAGCCCCAGCGCCCACAGCAGCAGCTTGTGGCCGAGCGGCTCCTGGATGATCGGCTGGAAGAAGTCCGGGCTGGTGATCGCCATCAGCACCGCGCTGATCGGCGGCAGCAGGCCGAGCACCCAGGCCGACATGCGGGTCTCGGAGGTGGTGGCCATCAGCTCCTGCTGCGCCTGGTCCAGGTCGCGCATGAAGTCGGCCATGCGCTGCAGGATCTGGTCGGCGCGGCCGCCGATGCGGACACTCACGCCGAGCACCACCGACAGCACGTTCAGGGCTTCCAGCCGATAGGGCTGGGCGGCCTGTGCCAGGGCGCGGTCCAGGTCCAGGCCGCTGCGGGTATAGGACACGGTGGCGTCGAGCAGGCCCCGCAGCGGCATCGGCATCTGCGCGGCCGAGGTCTGGAAGGCCATCTGCAGGCTGTTGCCGAGGCCGGCCAGGCGCACCAGATTGTCGAGGAAGTCCGGCAGTTGGCGCAGCAGCTTGGTCTGCAGCCGGGTGATCCGCCGTGATACCCAGAACCAGGCTGCCAGCGCACTGAGCACCAGTACGATCGGCGCGGCCCACACCGTGCCAAGCCGCGCACTGGCGATCCAGGCCAGCAGTGCCGCAGCGGCGACGATCAGCAGTGGCACCCGCCAGCCGGTGGGAAGCGCGGCGCGCCGCATCAGCGCGTCCCAGGGCAGGCCGGCCGGGGTGCTGGTGACCGGCATCGGCGGGGGCGGGGCGTCGCTGATGCCGGCCAGGCGCGGGGCGGTGTCCGGTCGCGACAGCCGCTGTTCGGCGTGCTGCAGTGACAGCCGGCGCTGCTCGCGCGCGGCCGCGCCGCCCCACAGCTCTACGGCCAGCGCCACCAGTATCAGCGCCGCACTGCACAGGAGCAGGACGAAGGCCATCCTCAGAAGCCTCCGCCCAGTGCTTCGCGCAGCTGCCGCCGGAACGGTTCGAGCTTGTGCGAATGGGGCTGGAAGCCGAGCCCGACCCAGCGGTCGTACTCCTTGCCGTCGCCATCGATCTGCACCTCGTGGCGGAACATCTCCTGGGTGGCGATCATGTTGTCGGTGACGCCGGTGATTTCCGTGATCGAGACCAGCACGCGACGGCCGCTGCCCAGCCGCGAGATCTGCACGATGAAGTCGATGGCGCTGGCGATCTGCCGGCGCAGGCTGTCTTCGCTGCCCTGGAACCCGGCAAAACCTGCCAGCATCTCGATGCGGTACAGGCAATCGCGCGGCGAGTTGGCGTGGATGGTGGCCATCGAGCCGTCATGGCCGGTGTTCATCGCCTGCAGCATTTCCAGCACTTCGGCGCCACGTACTTCGCCAACCACGATGCGGTCCGGGCGCATGCGCAGGCTGTTGCGGACCAGGTCGCGGATGCTGATCGCGCCGTTGCCGTCCGCACCGCCGATACGGCTTTCCAGACGCACGACATGCGGGTGGTTGAGCGAGAGCTCGGCGGTGTCTTCGACGGTGATCACGCGCTCGTTGGCGGGAATGTAGTTGGCCAGGGCATTGAGCAGCGAGGTCTTGCCCGAGCTGGTGCCGCCGGAGACCAGGATGTTGCAGCGGCCCAGCACCATCGCATGCAGCAGCGCCTGCATCGGCCGATCGAACGTGCCCATGCGCAGCAGCTCGTCCGGGGTGAACGGATCCTTGCGGAACTTCCGGATCGAGACCATCGGCCCATCCACGGCCAACGGCGAGATGATGGCGTTGAGGCGCCCGCCGTTGGGCAGCCGCGCATCCACCATCGGGTTGGATTCATCCAGGCGGCGGCCGAGCGGGGCCAGGATCCGGCGCAGGATGCGCAGCAGATGGCTGTCATCGCTGAAGCGCTGCGGCGCCCGCTTGAGCATGCCGCCCTGGGAGACGTGGATGTCCTTGTAGCCGTTGATCAGGATGTCCTCGATCTCCGGGTCATGCAGCAGATCGTCAAGAGGGCCGAAGCCGGTCAGCTCTTTCACCAGTGCATTGGCGACGATGTCCTTCTCGGCCTCGTTGATCGGAATCCGCCACTCGTGCACGAAGCCGGCGGTCTGCGCGTGCACGTAGCGCGACACGGTGTCCGGTGCCCACGCGTCGATATCGATGCGCTCGTCCTCGATGCTGTTGAGCAGGTGCTCGTGCGCGGCGATCAGCACCTTCTGGTACTGCTCGGTCTGCTCGAACGGCTGCACGCCGTGCTCGGCGTCGGCACCGGGTTCGGCGCGGGCGGTGGTGGACGGAAACGGAGTCACTTTGTCTTCCATGGGGAACCACTCAGGCGAAGGGCGAGGTGTTCCCGCCAGCCCCTGGCCGGCGCGGGGGCCGTCGGATCCAGGTGCGACAACAGCGGGGCAAGGGCACGCACATACGGATCACGCGGCGCGTCCTGCAGCAGCAGGCGGCCATGGCTGGCACTGGAACGCAGTGTGGGCCGATCGGGCAGCACTGCCAACAGGGGCAGTTCGAAGCGTGCCGCGATCTGCGCCGGGCTCAAGCCGCTGGCATCGTCATGGCGGTTGATGATCAGCTGCAGCCGGGCATCGCGCGCGCCCACCTGGGCCAGGTGGCGAAGCATCTGGTCCAGCGAGACCAGGGTGCCGATGGACTGATCGGCGATCACCCAGAGTTCGTCGGCACTGTTGAGCAGGGACAACGGCAATTGGCGCAGCGGCACGCCGCCCAGGTCGCACAGGACGGTGTGGAAGACGCTGCGCAGGCGCTGCATCAACATGCCAGGGTCGGGCAATGCGGTGCCTTCCATGCCGGGTGGCTGGCCGAGCAGGGTGACGCCGGCTGGATGGTGGGCCATCGCGGTGCGCGCCAGCGTGGCATCGATGCGGGCGGCATTGCGCAGCGCATCGTCGAAATGGAAGCTGGGGTCGACGTTGAGGTAGAGCGACAGGTCGCCGGTGGGTTGGCCCAGGTCCAGCAGCAGCGTACCGGCATCGGCCGGTGCGGCATCGCCGGCCGCTGACGGGTTGGACAGCGCGGCCTGGCCGGCGAGGACGCCCAGATGCGCGGCCAGGGTACTGCTGCCCACGCCGGGGCGGACGCCCAGCAGCAGCACCATGCGTACGCGCGCCGGTGGCGCCACCGCAACGCTGCTGCGGCCCTGCGCGGCGAGCGCGGCAGCGCGACGGAGCACTGCTTCCATGTCCTGTGGTGCGCTGTCCAGGTCGAGCAGATCGCGCAGGCCGGCGCGCAACGCGGCGACCACGCCGTCCATGTGATCGGCGTGGGTGGAGCCGATCGCCACCAGCGGCAGCTCCGGGGCCTGGGCTTGCAGCTGCCGGGTCAGGGCCGCGGAGAAGGCGGCGTTCTCGTGCCTGTAGTCCAGCAGCACCACGCAGCCGGTGTCGCGCAGCGGTTCCAGCGCCGAGGCCGGCGCTGCGCTGTCCAGCCACTGCACCGTGCCCAGCGACGGCAACAAGGCCGACAGCAGGGTGGCCAGTTCGCGGTCCGGCGCAAACAGCACGAGCTTCATTGAAGCATCCCGTGGCTGGACCAGCTGCAGGGTGGCGGACATGGCGGGAAGGTTCCTGGCATTGGGCTCAGCGCGAGAATCCGGGCAGTTGGTCCGACGATGCCGGGCTCAACAGCCAGGCGCCCCAGACCGGCAGGTTCGGCGATGCCTCGCGCTGGCCCGGCAGCGGCACCTCGGTGCCCTGGGCCAACGGCTGCACCAGCCGCGGGGTGACGATGATGACCAGCTCCTTTTCTTCCTTCTTGTAATTGAGGGTGCGGAAGAACGACCCGATGATCGGCAGATCGCCGAGCAGGGGCACCTTGTCCACGTTGGAGCTGACGTTGTTGCTGACCAGCCCGCCGATCACGAAGGTTTCCCCGTCACCCAGCTCGACCGTGGTGTCGGCGCGGCGGGTGGTGATCGACGGCACCTGCACATCGTTGTAGGTGATGCCGGCGGCATAGTTCAGGTCGCTCGCTTCCGGCGCCACCTTGAGTGCGATGCGGTTCGGGCCGAGCACGGTGGGGGTGACGGTCAGGCCGATGCCGAACGGCTTGAAGGTGACCGTCGTGGTGCCCAGCCCTTGTGGTTCCAGGATCGGCAGCTCACCGCCGGCAAGGAAGCTGGCGCTCTGTCCGGACAACGCAACCAGGGTCGGTTCGGCCAGGACGCGGGCCATGCCGTTGCTCTGCAGCAGGTCGATGTTGGCGTCCCAGCCATGGGTGAGGGATTTGAACACCAGCCCGAAGGCCGACGACAGCGGGTTGGTGATGATGACGTCGTCGGGGCCCGCCGATTCGCCCGCCGGCAGCACGCCGGGCAGGGTCGCGCCGGGGCGCGTGATGCCGTAATAGAAGCCGTTGTTGCGGTTGAAGTTCTTGTTGCCGAAGCTCATGCCGATCTGGCGCAGCACCGACTTGTTGAACTCGACGATCTTCACCTCGACCTGGACCACGCCACCCGTGGCGATGGTGGAGATATCGGCCAGCTGGCCCTCTTTGCCCACGGCCATCGCCGCGGCCTTGACACTGTTCTGGTGGTCCAGCAACGAAGGACTCAGGCCCTGCAGCAGGCCCTGGCCGTCCTGCACGACCAGCCCGGTGCCACCGCCCTGGGCGGTCAACGCACCCTGCACGGCACTGCGCACCTCCACCTGCAGCCGTTCCGGCTCGCGATTGCCGTTGCGCCACAGCAGCAGCGTCGTGTTGCCGGGTGCCTTGCCGACCAGCAGTGCCTCGCGGCCACGAAGCATCACCACGTCGGCTACGCTGGGGTCGGCGATGGCGACCCGCTCCAGGTTCGCCGGCAACGACCACGGTCGCTGCTCACGCGTCTGCAGGACCAGCTCTGCGTCGGCACTGGCCAGCAACGGGCTGCCGATCAGCACGCCAGCCAGCAGGCAGCGTGGCAGGGCGTGGCAAAGGCGGCGCGCGAGGGTGGGGCGTTCGGTCATGGGCTGTCTCGGCATGGGCTTAACGCGACCCGCTGTGGGAGGAAATGTCGCCACGGATGATTTCAATCCCGCGGTCCGGGCGCGGTGCCGCGCGCCGCGGTGCGCTGCCGGGAACGGGCAGTGCCGCGGTGGAACTGCGCCCGCGTCCGGCCAGGGCGTCGGTGTCGATGCCGGCGTAGGCATCGTTTTCCGGGCGCTGCAGGGCGAGGCGCTCCTCGGCGGACAGCTCGCGGCGCGGGCTGAGCACACGGCCGGGCGTGGGGAACAAGGCCTGGTCCGGCAGCGCGATGTCGGCCGGGTTGCGCAACGCCAGGAACAGCTTCCCCTGTTGGGCGCCGAGCAGCAGCCGGTTCGCCTCGGCGACCGGCACCGCCAGCACCGCGCTGCGTGCCGGTGGCGTGGTTCCATCATTGCGTGATGCGCCGGCCGACGCGTTTGCGCCAGTGATGTCCTGTGCGCGGCTGTCGGCGGGCGCAGGCGCGCTGCCATCGGCGGGCACGCTGGCCACACTCTGCAGGTCATCGGCGCCATAACTGAGCACGCGCAGCCGCGACAACAGCAGCCGTGTCTGCGCGTCACCGTCGTCGCGCAACCCGCCCGACGCGCGCAGGTTGAGGAACACATCGACGAAATCGCCCGGCTGGATGCGATTGCCTGCAGCCACCAGTTCGTCCACCGGCACCGCGAGTGCGCGCTCGCCGGGATTCAGGCGCAGCGAAAAGCCCTGTGCGATCTGCGCGGTCTGGATCTGGGTGCCGGCCGGGATGTCCTGGGTAGGTACCGCGCCGACCAGTGCGTTGATCGAGGTGTAGGCGCCCACCGGGCGTTGCGGATGGCCGGCGATGCGCAGGTCCTCGGCCGTGATCGGTCGCCCGGCCGGCAAGGCGCCGGCCGCCTCGACCACCGGCCAGGTGGCAGGTTGTGCGGGAGCAGTGGCGGTCGCCGGCGTGCCCGGCGGCGCCTCGCTGGCGCGGCGGCTCACGCTGAAGGCGACAATGGCCAGGATCACCGCCAGGCCGATCAACAGGATCGCGGCGATGCGGGTCAACTTGAGCATGCGGTTCTCCGGAGGGTCATCAGTTGCCGCCGAGGTCGAGTTGGGCGACCGCGGTGCTGCGCAGCGCCCTTGGCATTACCCAGCCATACACGCGCCCCGTGCCGGGCAGGAAGGGGTGGGCGCGGTAGTCGTAGCTCACCTCCACGCGGATGCATTGCGCGGCCGGCAGGTCGGCGCAGGGCGCGGGCGTGGAGACGGTGATCGGGGGCGCGCCAGCCGCGGCGCAATCGGGCGTCTGCCTGGCGTACGTGAGCAGCCACTGCATGGAGCGTCGCGCGGCCACGCAGGCGGCGGTACGGCGTTCGGTCTGGGTGGCATGGCGGAACGCAGCACGTGCGCCTTCCGCAGACGCTGCCGACAGCGTCTGCTGCGCGGCCATGATCATCACGCCCGAATAGGTGACCAGCAGCAGCGGCAACAGGCCGAACAGCAGCATGAGCGCGAATTCGAGGGTCGCGATGCCGCGTTGGCGCGTCGGGCGGCCGAGGTGGCCGGCGGCGATGCTCATGCGGCACCTCCGGATGGCTGTTGCAGGACCCACCACATACTGGCGAAGGCCAGGTAGGCCGCATAGGGAATGCCGACCCGGCCCTGGCGCGCCTGCCGCCACTGCGCGATCACCGGCTGCAGGCGGCGCGAGACCGCATTGTCCGTCTCGGGACGCGGACCGGAATGGGACAACGCAGGCGCGATGCGCCGCGCGACGATCACGCATGTGGCATGTGCACCGGCGAGCAGGCTGGCGATGATCCAGATCGGAAGCAATGGCGCCGCGCCGAGCAGCAGGCCGAGCACGGCGAAATACTTCACATCACCGGCACCCATCCAGCCGATGGCATAGAACGGCAGCAGCGACAGCAATCCCAGTACGAAGCCGAGCAGGTGCGTGCCCGGAAATCCGCGGCCGGCCATCCACCACTGCCACGCCAGCGCGACCAGCGCCACGCCCGTGGCCAACAGCAACCCGCGATTGGACACCCGTCGGGCGTACAGGTCATGGATGGCGACCTGTACGCCGAGCAGCAATGCCACCAGGGGAAGGAGTTCCATATGCGTTATGTCCCCCGAATCGGTCGTACGACACACTTGCGTGCCATGCCGTCGCCGCGGGAGAGCCGGGCGACAGCGCAGGCAGTCAACGACAGTCGATCAGGCCGCCGCTGCGGTTGCGTCGTCGACCACTTCACCCAGCTTGGTGAACAGATTCTCGAAGAATCCGGTGATCTGGTCCTTACCTACCGCCACCAGGATGCCCGCGATCACGGCAGCCAGCAGGCCGTACTCGAGCGCGGTCACGCCATCTTCTTCAACGAGGAACTTGCGAACGGATGCATTCATGACGGTTTCTCCATTTCCCAATCAGAGCCCGAACGGGCGGATACAGCCCCTGGTACCGATGGTGTTGCCTGGCTCCGCCAGGACCTCCATCACGACCGCGCGTCCTGCGCGGTGCGGCCCTTGCAGGCCTGCGCTATCGACCGGGCGGAGCCCGGCGACGTCATTGGAGGCGGATCGCGCTGGACAGTGCGGTCATTGCCGCCGAAGCGCGGCATCGGCAATGAGGGCAGTGCGTACGAAGATTGCTGTCCATGGCGTTCCCCTTGTCTTTCAATCGCCGCGACGGTATCGCCGCGCGTCCTGAATACGATGCTCGACGAATCACGTGGGATCCAATACACAAAATCGGCAGGCGCGGTTTCAACTTTAGAAACTTCGCACTGCATGACCGCCGTGCATGAGCCTGATGTAATGGCGACAAAGTGAAGTGCGGGTAGAGATTATGTGAGGTCGGCGTGATGTCAATTATTTGACAGTATGCGAGCGCGCTTGAACGTTGGGTTTCAACGGATCCGGACACATTTGTGACGGCGATTATGATTCTGTTTACCTGGCGTCCAGTTCGGGCATACTTGCCAAAAATGCGCATCGAAAGCTTCGCCGACAATCGCTGCCGCATCGGCTGAATGATTTAGCTGCGATCAGTGAACGATTTAGCTGCAGTCACGAACGATGGGTTGGGCGGGCTGGCGGGCATCGCCACGGCGGGTTGGCCGTAACAGAATGCGCAGCAGCAAACGCAGGAGTGCGCACCCGGTGGCCATGCGGCGCAGGCACCGGGTAACCAGGCCAAAGGGGGCATCACTGTCATGGTAGATGGTGTGGTGGAAGACCAGATCGACAGCGGGCTGCGGGCATTCGACCTGGCCTCGCTCAGCGGTGTGCTGCGCGTGTGCGATCTGGAGATGGTGCTGCTCGATGGCAACGGCCCGCGTGCTGCGATCGAATCGCAGGTGCACGACGAGGCATTGTTCTGCACCGCGGTGAGCGGGTTTCATTTCCGCGGTCGTTTCATGCTGCCCCAGGACTGGTGCCTGCTCGGCTTGATCCACGCCACCGATGAGAACGTCAGCTGGTGCCATGGCATGCCGCTGGCCGCCGGGATGGCGTTGACCGTGCTGCCGGAGGGCATCAGCGAGTTCACGCTCAGCGCCGGCACCCACCTGACGTTGCTGCTCGCGCCGATGCAGCGCGTGCAGCGCAAGCTGACCGAGCTGAGCCTGCGCAGCACCTTGCCCTCGGGCCAGGCCCTTTCCCTGTTCCAGGCCGGCGCGGGCAGCAACGCAGCGCGACTGGTGCAACGCTACGGTGAGGTCCAGCAAACACTTCTTGGACAGGGCGGGGCGCTGCCGGCCGACGCCGTGGACACCTTGCTGCACGACCATATCCAGGCGCTGTTGGGCGCCGGCAGCGATGACCATCCCACCTGCAGCCGGGGCCGGCGCACGCATTATCTGATCGCCCAGCGCGCCGAGAATTTCATGCGGCTCAATCTGCGTCGTTATATCTATATGAATGAAATCTGTGACGCGGCCGGGGTCAGCGAGCGCGCGTTGCGGTATGCCTTCGAAGACCTGTTCGGTACTTCGCCCAACCGTTATCTCTCGATGCTGCGCCTGTGCGCGGCCTGCCGCGGCCTGTCGATGGCCGATGCCAGCCGCAAGTCGGTCAAGGCGATCGCATTGAGTTGCGGGCTATGGGATCTGTCGCGGTTTGCCGATAATTATCGCCGGGTATTCGGCGAGCTCCCCCGCGATACGCTGATGCGCGCACCGGCGCAGATGGGCAGTCCGGCCTGACCGGAAACGCGATCCGTCCGTCTGCCCTGCACATATTCGGCAAGCTGCCGAAATTGTCCATGCCGCTGCCGGTTTTCCCCGTCTTCTTGCCGGAACGCACGCTTGCGCTGCCGGAATGAAGTGCTCGCGGTTTGACCCCTCGACTGTAATGACATCCACGTGCCGTCAGGCACCGGTGATGTTCAACGCGTCCGTACACGGGGGAATACCTGATGAACCGTATCTTTCGATTGGTGTGGAGCCACCGGCTGAATGCCCTGGTGGTTGTGTCCGAAATCGCCACTGCGCGCGGCAGCCTGGCCGCCGGACCGGTGGTGGTGCACCTGAAGGTGCCGATGTCGGTGCTCTCGCTGGGTCTGTCGCTGGCGCTGTGCACGGGCAGTGCATGGGCAGGCGAGAACCAGACACTCACCGACCTGCAGGCACTGGCTGCCAAGTACACCGCGCCGTTGCCGGTGAAGCTCGATGCAGAAGTGGCGCTGGCGGCGGCCGCGCGTGATCGTGGCACCACGCCACTGTTGAGCGTGGATGCCAACGTCAACCTCAACCTGGGTGCACAGGCAGCCCACGGTCGGCCGGCACTGCAGGTGCAGACCGCCGCGCAGTTGAGCGCGGAGCTGCCCCGGCGCGTCGCCGCACCAACCGCACAGGTGGCGGTGTTGGCCGACCTGGGTCTTGCAGGCGGCACCGGCAACGGAGCAGCACTGAATGCACACGCCGCCGTCGACGCCGTGGCCACGCTGGTACCGTCGGCAGCAGCGGTGCAGGCCCCGGTCAAGGCGGATGCGCGACTGGCTGCCACCGCCGATGGCAGGTTGGCCGTGAGGGCCGATGCGAACGCGACAGCGAACGTGGCCGTTGCGGCTGCGCCGGCCCCGCTCAAGGCGGCGCTGGAAACCAAGGTCGATGCGGCTGCCGAGGCGCGCCTTGCGGCCGCCGAGGTGCAGGCCAAGGCGGCATTGATCGCCGAGGCCACGGTCACGCCTGATGCCCCGGACGCGGTCCAGGTGTCGCTGGCCAGCAATGTCGCCGGTGGTGTGCGCGTGGATGCACTGGGCCACGTGGTCGATGCGGCCGACCGCAATCCCAAGCTCGTCGATGCCGGCGTCAGCGCCGTGCAGACCAGCTCGATGGCGCTGGCGCCGAACGGATTGGGCAACGCGCTCGGTGGGTTGTTGAACGGTGTGGGCGGTGCGGTCGGCGGCCTGCTCGATGGCGTCGGCACGACGGTGGGTGCGATCACGACTCCCGTGCTCGGCGCGGTTGGCGCGGTCACCACGCCGATACTGGGTACCGTGTTCCCGGCACCGACGGCGCTTCCGCCGGGCAGCCCGAAGGGACCGGCGCCGGCCGATCCGAACGCCGGGCTGATCATCGGTACCGGTGGCCTGGTCGGCTCGCTCTCGCAGCTGGTCGGACCCACCGCGCAGGGGTTGCTGGGCGGCGACGGCTACGTGCGCAATGGCAACCTGGCAGTCAGCAGCGCCAACGTGATGCAGACCTACTCGGTCACCAACGTGCTGGGCCTGCCGGTGGTCAACCTGAGCCCGGTCGGCACGCTGCTCGATGGACTGGGAAACGCCAGCACCGGTGGCAGCTCGCACCTGACCCTGATCGGCGGCGTCACTTCCGACAGCTACATCTACAACATCAACAACGGCGATCCCAACGGCCTGCTCGGCCTGGTGTTGCCGGACGGGTCGCCGGCATGGTCGAACAAGTGCCTCAACCTGCTGGTGGCCAGCGTGGACTGCTGGGCGGTCAATGCCGCGCAGGATTACCAGGTGCTGGTCGGCGATGGGGCGTTTGCCAACGGCTCCAAGGAAGTGGTGATCGGCGCCAACGCACGTCATGAGCTGCCGCGGCAGGACGCCAGCATCGCGTTCCCCGGCGCCGGGCTCAACGATCCGACCGACCCCACCGGCGTCCCGACCGCCGACTACGCCGCGCGCATGGGCCATTCCGTGGTCGTCGGCGATAGTGCGACGGGCACCGCCAACGGCCAGACCATCCTCGGTGCGGAAGCCACCTCCAACCAGGCCAACAGCGTGGCGCTGGGGTACCGATCGGCCGCCAACCGCGGCGCGCAGGCCGGCTACAGTGCTTACGGGTTGAACGGGCAGCAGGTGTCGGCCGGTGAAGTTTCGGTCGGCTTCGCCGGTGGTGAGCGTCAGATCAGCAACGTGGCTGCCGGCAGCGCCGCCACCGACGCGGTCAACGTGGCCCAGCTGCAGGGCGCGATCTCGCAGATCGATGCGGTCGGCACGCTCGCGGTGACCTATGACGACGATGGCGCGGGCGGCGCCGACTTCCGCCGGGTCACCCTCGGCGGCGGCACCGGCACCACCACGATCGCCAACCTCGCCAACGGCGCGGTCAACGCAACCAGCACCGAGGCCATCAACGGCGCCCAGCTGTTCGACACCAACAGTGCGATTGTCGACTACTTCGGCGGCGTCACTGCCTACGATCCGGTCACCGGCGCGTGGACCGCACCGAGCTTCCAGATCTCCACGATCTCCACCGGCGGGGCAGTCGCGCAGGGGGTGTACGACAACGCCAGCGATGCCTTCTCCGCGGTGGATGGTTCGCTGGTCAACCTCAACACGCAGATCACCGATATCCGCAACGGTGTTGGCAGCCGCTATCTGAAGATCAACTCGACCGGGGCAGAAGCCGCCGCCGCGGGCCTGGACAGCATCGCGGTCGGCACGGGTGCCTCGGCCACGGCCGCCAACAGCGTCGCGGTGGGTGCCGGTGCACTGGCCGACCGCGAGAACACGGTGTCCGTCGGTGCGGTCGGTGCAGAACGCCAGGTGGCGAACGTGGCCGCGGGCACCGAGGCCACCGATGCAGTCAACCTGGGCCAGCTGGAGGCGTCCGAACAGGGCGCGCTGCGCTACGACCTCAATCCCGATGGCAGCGTGAACTACGCCAGTGCCACACTGGGCAACGGTGGCGGTGCTACCACGCTCAGCAACCTGGCCGCTGGCAGTGTCACCGCCAGCAGCAGCGAAGCGATCAACGGCGCGCAGCTGTTCGCTGCCAACCAGGCCGTGGCCACCCACCTCGGTGGCGGCGCTGCGCTGGATGCCAACGGCATGGTCACCGCGCCGAGCTACACCATCAACAACGTGGCCAGCGATGGCCATGTCACCGCGGGCACCTATGACAACGTCGGCAGCGCCTTCGATGCGGTCAGCACCTCGCTGGCCAACGTCGCCGACCAGACCGACACCGTGGACCGCCTGGCCGTGAAGTACGACGCCGATGCCAATGGCAACGCGACCAACACCATCACCCTGGCCGGCGATGCCAGCGGCGCGGCGGTGGCACTGACCAACCTGGCCGCCGGACGTGTGCTGGCCGGCAGCCTGGATGCGGTCAACGGCAACCAGCTGTTCCAGACCAACGCTGCCCTGGTCGGGTATTTCGGCGGCACCACCAACTTCGATGGCAACACCGGCATCTGGACCGCGCCGACCTTCCGCATCTCCTCGATCGCCACCGATGGCAGCGTCATCGCCAACGACTACAGCGACGTCACCGTGGCCTTCTCGGCGGTGGATACCTCGCTGACCAACCTCAATACCCGCATCGACCAGATCCAGCCGGGCGGCAACAGCCAGTACGTGCAGGTCAACTCGACCAAGGGCGCGGCCACCGCGGGCGGTGCCGACAGCATCGCGATCGGGCCGCTGGCGAGTGCGGCGGGCAGCGGCAGCGCGGCGATCGGCGATGGCGCCAGCGCCAGCGCGGACAACAGCGTCGCCCTCGGCGCCGGCTCGGTGGCCAGTGTGGGCGCACAGGCCGGGTACACCGGTGCCTACGGCCAGGCCGGTGCCAGCAACTCGGTGGGCGAGGTGGCCGTCGGCAGCACCGGTGCCGAGCGCAAGGTCACCCACGTGGCCGATGGGTCGGAGCGCTATGACGCGGTCAATGTCGGCCAGCTGCAGAACGGCGTGAACTACGCGATCACCGAGTCCAAGGCCTACACCGACACGCAGATCAACAACATCAACAACGGCACCTCCGGGATGTTCCAGGTCAACAACACGCAGAACCTCGCCGCGCCGGCCGCGACCGGCGACAACGCGGTGGCCGGCGGTGCCGGGGCTGCCGCCGCGGGCAACAACGCCACGGCGCTGGGCAACGGAGCCAGCGCACAGGGCAGCAACAGCGTCGCGCTGGGCGCCGGTTCGGTGGCCAATCGGGCCAACACGGTCTCGGTAGGCAGCAGTGGTGCGGAGCGGCAGATCGCCAACGTGGCTGATGGCAGCGACGTCACCGACGCGGTCAACGTCCGCCAGCTGCAGGCCTCCCAGCAGGGCACGATCCGTTACGACACCAACGTCAACGGCACCACCAACCTCAACAGCGTGACCCTGGGCAGCACGGCTACCGGGCCGACCACGGTGCGCAACGTCGCCCCGGGTACCGCCGGGACCGATGCCGTCAACGTGGACCAGCTGCGCAGCGGCATGGCCCAGACCCTGGACTGGTCCAAGGCCTACACCGACGAGCGCATGGACTCGTTCGACCGCAACCTGCAGAAGACCGACAACCGTGCCTCGGCCGGTGTCGCCTCGGCGATGGCGGTGGCCGCCCTGCCGCAGCCCTATGAGGCCGGCCGCAGCATGGCCTCGCTCGCCGCCGGCAGCTTCAACGGTGAATCCGGCGTGGCGGTGGGCATCTCGGGGGTCTCCGAAGGCGGGCGCTGGATCTACAAGTTCAGCGGTTCGACCAACAGCCGCGGCGATGGTGGTGTCGCGGTAGGTGCCGGCATCCAGTGGTGACCGCCTCCGGTGCCGGCGCGCTGCCGGCACCGGACCTGCGGTCCGCATTCAACGCATACAGGGGGAACACCATGTCCATGCAGTCCACATCCACCACCCAGGTGCCGCTGTTGCGGTCACTGGGCCTGAGCCTGGCGGCGCTGCTGCTGGGCGCCTGCGCCAGCCACGGCGAACAACGCACCACACCGTCCACCGCGACCGCCGACACCGCCGACACCGATGCGGCGAACTTCCCGGATCCCCGCAAAGCCACGTTGAAGGAGGGCCTGTTCGTGGATGTCGACACTCTGCGCCTGTTCGCCCGTGGCATGAGCAAGCGCCAACTGTACGCCCTGCTGGGCACCCCGCATTTCGGCGAGGGCATGTGGGGCGTGCGCGAATGGAACTACCTGTTCAACTTCCGCAGCAGCCCGGGCGGGGACTATTTCACCTGCCAGTTCAAGGTCGACTTCGATGGAAAGGGGATCGCCCAGGCGGCGCACTGGAAGCCGCAGGCCTGTGCGGCCGTGCTTGATCCGCCGCGCCCCCCGACGCCCCCCGCACCCGCGCCGATGCCGAGCGAGCCGCTGCGGCTGGCAGCCGACGCGATGTTTGCCTTCGACAGCGCCGTGCTCACCCCCGAGGGGCGCCGGAACGTGGACGCCCTGCTGCATCAGGTCCGGGATGCCAGCCGGGTGCAGACCATCCAGGTGATCGGCTACACCGACCGGATCGGCAGCGACCGCTACAACCTGGTGCTGTCGCAACGGCGTGCCGAGGCCGTGCGCGACGCGCTGGTGGCCGGCGGCGTACCGGCGGCGGCCATCGTCGCCGAAGGGCGGGGCAAGGCCGACCCGCTGGTGCAGTGCGATCAGGCGCAGCGCAACGCGCTGATCGTCTGCCTGGCGCCGAACCGACGCGTCGAACTGTCCGGCAAGGCACTGCCGCGCTGAGCGCCGGCGGACCGCGTCCTCTTTCCCCGTGTGCATACCCGGCCGGCGCACGCATGCGCCGGCGAGGGACCGTCTTGACCTGGCGCGTCGTCCGCACAGCGTGATGTCTCCCCCGTCATCGTCCTGAAGACGGCGCGCCAGGTCATCTTCCTCCCGCTCCGGGGCGGCTGCAGGCGATCTGCAGCCGCCTTTTCCGGCTACGGCATCAGGACCTTATCGATCACATGGATCACGCCGTTGCTCTGCTTCACATCGGCAATGGTCACCTGCGCGACCTGGCCCTTGCTGTCCGTCAGGGTGATGCCCTTGCCGGCGACACGGGCGGTCAGCGCTTCACCTTCCACCGTCGTCAGGCTCGCCTTGCCACCGCCCTGCTTGATCTTGGCCATCAGATCGGTGCTGGTGACCGCGCCGGGGACGACGTGGTAGGTCAGGATCCTGGTCAGGTCGGCCTTCTTTTCCGGCTTCAGCAGTCCCTCCACGGTGCCCTTGGGCAGCGCGGAGAAGGCCGCATTGGTCGGCGCGAACACGGTGAACGGGCCGGGGCCCTTCAGCGTATCGACCAAGCCAGCCGCTTTGACCGCCGCGACCAGCGTGGTGTGATCCTTGGAATTGACGGCGTTGTCGATGATGTCCTTGTTGGCATACATCGCCGCGCCGCCCACCTTCGGATTGCTGTGCTGCGCACCCATCATGGGGGCAGGGGCCTGCGCGAAGACGAGCGGGGAAGCGGCGGCGGCGAGACAGCCGATCAGTACAAGGCCTGCGAACTGGATCTTCATGACCAAACTCCCAAATGGATGCGCCGGTATGACGCACCCTTAGCTACGGCGGGAGTGGCGGGGCGGATGCACGCGGAGCACACTATTTTTCAACTGTCAGGCGCAGGTGAGGATGGTGTCTGCACGGTGCGATGGCGGCGCCCGGGTGCGAGGTTCAGCGGCCCTGTTCGCTACTGCGGATCTGATGACGTAGTTCACGCCATCGGAAACAATCTGGACTTGTGCCATGCGCTGCGCCTTCGGGGGAGATCGGCGCAGGATGGCACGGGTCGGCGGGTCACGCACGGCCGTGCGCTAGAGGACCCCGGGAATCGGGATGGCCAGCGCTGTTTTCTCCGCCTCGCAGTTGCTGGGCTGCACACTGTTGCTGCGCAGCGACTGGATCTCCGCCCGCGCCAGCGTCATGTCGCGGTTGAAATCAGCATTGGCATGCAGGGCCGCCACCGCGCCGGCAGCGACCGCACGCCCTTCGAGCACGTCGCTCTGCCAGTGCGCGTTGCAGATCAGGCGGTTTTCACCGAACGCGCGGCCACGTGCGAGCAGGGCGTCGGCGCGGTCCGGGCTCAGCTCGGTCAGCAGCAGGGCCCAGCTCCAGCTGATGGCGGTATGCCCGGACGGATAGGAGCCGTCGTTCCGCAGGGAGGCCTCATCGGCGGGCGCACAGGTGCCTTCCTTGTAGAACACGAAGGGGCGTGTGCGCTTGTAATGGTCCTTGGCGGCGTAGGTGGCCAGCCCGGCATCGACCAGCGTGCGCTGCAGCAGCAGGTACAGCGCCGGCGATGTCTGCTGGCTGATCGGCACCCCGAGCGCGCAAGAGAACGTGTTGGCCACCTGCGGGAAGTGCAGGTCCGAATCCGTGGTCGCCAGCGCGTACCGGGGCGTGCCTCGCAGCTGCTGCGCCGCCCGATGGACGGCCTGATCGTTGGCGAATGCCGCCGAGCCCTTGGCCGGGGGCGCCGGCAACAGGGCCAGACTGTCCGGCAGTGCGCGCCCGAGGTAGCCGGCCGGAATGCCGGGGCGCAGCTCCGGCACCGGGGCGGGGGCAGGCACGGCGGCGGGTGCAGCGGTCGGCGGTGCCGCGGTCGACCGGGGCGGAGACGACGTGCACGCCGTCAATGCGCAGGTCAGCGCGAGCAGGGCCGCGCCATGGCGGCAGCGGGAGGGCAGGGCATTCCAGTGCATGGGGCGCTCCACGGGCAAGTGTCGGTTCACTGTGTCCGGCCGATGCGGCACGTACAACCGCCTTTCTACGCGTCCGGCCTCAGTATCTTTACGGGTGCGCGACCACGCGCACCGGCGGCAGCCCGGTCGCCGCATCACCCAACGGAAAGCGCACTTCGACACGGGTGCCGCCCAGCGGGCTGGAACCGATCTGCAGGCTGCCACCCAGCAGCCGTGCGCGCTCTTCCATGCTGATCATGCCCAGCCCCGGCGCCGCCGGCGTGCTGCCCGCTACCGGCATGCCGATGCCATCGTCGTCGACCCGCAGCAGCAGTTGCTCGCCGCGCACCGTCACCAGCACATGGGCGGTACTGGCATGCGCGTGTTTGTCCACGTTGTTCACCGCTTCCTGCACGATCCGGAACAGACTCAGCTCGCGGTCGTCACCGAGCCGGGGCGGGTTTTCGATCCGGCATCGCACGCGCAGCGCGCCACGTGCATTGCGCTTGATGCAGAACGCATCGAGGGCACTGGCCAGGCCGGTGAAACGCAGGATGCTCGGATGCAGTTCGTGGGAGATCGACCGGATGTCATTGGACACCGTCAACAGCTGGTCCTGGAGCTCGACCACGCTGTGGCGTTCGGCGTCGGGAATCTGGTTGCGCAGCGTACTCAGGCAGATCGAGATCGCCGCCAGCGACTGGTTGACGTCGTCATGCAGGTCGCGCGCGATGCGTGTGCGCTCTTCTTCCTGCACCACCAGCATCCGCCCGGTCACCTCCCCCAGTCGACGATAGGCCTGCTGCAGCTTCAGGTGATTGGACAGCTTCTGTTCGGACAGCGCGCCAAGGAACAGCAGGGCGCAGCTGGTGCCCAAGGTCCACACCTGGGCGGTGATCAGGTTGCGCTCGGGTGTCCAGAAGGCAAACGGTCCTATACCGGCCATGCTCAACTGCATCGCCAGCACCGCCACGACCAGCATGCACACCGCCGCGCCGCTGACCCCGAACACGATCAACGCCCAGATCAGCAGCGGAATGGGGGCCAGCACCAGCAGCGGGGTCATGACCCCTTCGGGCCAGTCCATGCCCCAGATCACGCCGAGCACGCCCAGCAGCAGCACGGCGACGGCGACGGTACGCCAACGCCAGCCGGCCCGACGTTCCGGTGTCTGCAGCACCCGCGCGATGTTGACCACCGCCGGCACGATCAGCAGGTAGCTCACGCTGCTGCAGAGCAGCCGTGTGAGCAGCACGCCCGGTGCCAGCCCGCGGGGTGCATCGGGAAAGACGAGCATCTGCCACCACGCCACGCATACGGGAAGCGCGATGCCCCCGAGCACGACGAACAACGCGATATCGCGATATCCCTCCAGCGGCGAACCCGTGCCGCGCCAGCGCAGCAGCAGCCAGGCCGCGGCGGCCACGAGGACGAGTTCACCGGCACTGGCCACCAGCCCACTCAGCCCGACGAACGGCACCAGCACGGACGCCAGCACGGTACCGGCCGCGGCCGCCAGCAGGCAGGTGCGCCACTGCGGGCGCGGGGTGAACAGCAACCAGCCCATCAAGAGCGGTCCTGGAATCCACAGCACGTGCAGGCGAAACCCGGGCATCTGCGCCAGCGTTGGCAACAACTGGCCGAGCAGGCAGCCGACCAGCAGCGGCAGGACGTGCGTGAATGCGATGCGAAGCGCGGGTGATGGGTGTGTGGAGGTGGTGGGGCTGACCGAATCGTCCGATGCTGCTGCACGGGTGCTGTCGACAGGAGCGATGTGCGTAACAGACGCGTTGACGCGCACGTGGACCTCGGTGGGTGCGTGAGGAAGCTTCGGATCGAGGCCCGTCCCCGAGGCGCGCAACGCCTCCCCCGGACAGGTCTTAATGTGATGCGTTTCACGCTTGCGGGTCAGCGTGTCACCGCTTGTAGCGATGTCGTTTCCGCCCCACAATCGCGCCGATGTAAACAGCTTGTGCTCCGTCGCGCTATCCGATTTCCGACCTGTTCGAGGAACTGGCATGGACGAACCGATGGCCCCGTACAGCCGCTTCGTCGTCGATGGCTTCGACGCCGATGCGTTGCTGGGGGTAGTGCGCGACACCCGCTTCGAACAGCGTCTGCTCGCCGCCGGACACTTTCGCGCGTGCCTGCAGCGGCTGGTCTTTCCGGAGTTCAGCCTGGACAGTGGCGCCTATACGCTGCCGATTTTCGCCAGCGGCAGTTTCGGCGAAGGATTGATCGCACTGGCGATGGCCGTGTCCTGCCAGCAGCCGATGTGGGCCAACGGACGCTGGGTGCCCGCGGGCCAGGTGATGGTGTTCGCCGAGGACAGCGAGCTTAATGTGCGTCCGCAGCCCGGGGGCTGGCAGTGGGCCGTGCTGCTGATTCCACGCGAGGTCCTGCAGCGCGAGGCCGTGGCGCGGGTAGGCCGCGAACTGCGCCTGCCACGCCGTGGCTGGTGCAGCCGACCGGCCACCCCTGCGCACGCGCAGGCACTGCGTTACGGCGTCTTTTCCGCACTGGACACGGCCGCCCGTTGGCAGGGCCTGATCACGCCGGAGCAGCTGGCGGCGCAGTCGGCGGTGCTGCTGGGCGTGTTCGTGGATGCCGTCAGTGCCGCCGATGCCGGGCCGCAACGACGTGCCGATGGCAGCTGGATCGAACGCCACCGCGCCGCCGTGGTGCAGCGGGCCGAGGACTATCTGAAAGCCCATCTGGACCGGCCCTTCGACAGTGCCGCCCTGTCGCTCGCGCTGGGCGTGGGCGAACGCCAACTCGAACGTCTGTTTCGTGATGCCTACGGACATGGGCCCTGCCATTGGCACCAGCTGGCCCGCTTGAACCGCGCGCGCAGCGCATTGCTGCAGGCTGACGCGCACGACAGCGTGACGGACATCGCCCTGCGGTTGGGCTTCGGGCATCTCAGACGCTTCTCGGTGACGTACCGGAATGTCTTCGGGGAATGTCCACGAGACACGCTGAGACGCTGAATGCCGGCCTGAACACGCTGCGGGTCGAGCGCCGTGATGGCGTGCATCGCATCACGATCCCATCACGGCGAGGCTCGCATGTTCGGCTGGCTGCAGATGCACCGGGACGACAGAACGGGATGACAGTACGCCCGGCGTAGTGGGCGATGGCGGCCGCACCTGCAGGTCAATCAGGGGAAGATTGAAACCAATGGAGACAATGCAATGGGCGTTTCGTGCGCGCAGTCGATGTCCGTACCGTTCCGCAAGGTGGTCGTCGCCGATGACCACATGCTGGTGGCGCAGGGTATCGAGAGATTGCTGATGGACTGTTTCGAATCGATCGTACTGGTGTCCTCCGGCGAGGAACTGCTGGACTCGCTACGCCGCGAATCGCCGGACGTGGTGGTCTCTGACATCAGCATGCCCGGTATCAGCGGCATCGACGTGATGCGTCAGGCCCGCAGCGAGGGCTGCCTGACGCCCTTCGTGTTCCTCACCATGCACGACGAATCGAGCATGGCGGCCGAGGCCATCCGGGCCGGTGCGCGGGGCTACATCCTCAAAAGCGCGGCCGGCGATGAACTGGTCCGCGCGATCAATGGGGTGATGGACGGCCAGACCTATGTGACCCCGACACTGGCGGCCAACGCGATCGTGGCATCGGGTCGCAGCCAGTATGTACTGACCGACAAGCAGCTGCGCATCCTGGAATACGTGGCGCGCGGCCTGCGCTCCAAGCAGATCGCTTACGAGCTTGGGGTATCGGTGCGGACGATCGAATCGCACAAGTACGCGATCATGCAGGAGCTGGGCGTGCACGGCACGCTGGAACTGGTGCGCAAGGCCGAGTTGGAAGGTCTGATCCGTCACTAGGCCGCCCGCCTGCGGATGGGCAAGTAGATTTACTTGCCCGCCACCGGTTGTTTTTCCCTTGTTACCGAACCGTGTCCGGCCACACCATCGTGGCAGGCATCGAGCGGGCGAGTGCGATGAATGCTGTCCGTGTGTTGCTGGCCGAAGATGGATGCGCGATGGGGCGGCAGCTGCGTGGCTTGCTGTCCCAGCAGTTCCAGGTGATTGGCCTGGTCCAGGATGGCGCCTCGCTGGTGCAGGCGGCGCAGAGCATGTTGCCGGATGTGGTGGTCACCGATATCGCGATGCCGGAAATGAATGGATTGGAAGCCGCACGTCGGCTGCGCCTGCAACGCCCCGTGCTGGGCGTGGTGTTCATCACGGTGCATGCCGAGCCCCAGATGGTGTCGCAGGCGATGGCCCTGGGTGCGTGCAGTTATGTGCTCAAATCCGACGCAGGCGATGACCTGCTGCCGGCGGTGGCGGCCGCCCTGAAGGGTGAATCGTTCGTGTCGCGCTCGCTGCGCGGCCTGCGCAAGGGCTGATCCCGCTAATGGCGAGGGCCGTCAGACCAGGATGCCGAGCAGCTTGCGGGCCAGCTCATCCACCGACATTGCCAGCAGCACCAGCGGCAGCAGAGGCACGACGGCGTGCAGGGCGATCCAGAGCAGATTCCAGCGGTTCAACGGCAGCACCGACATGCTGGCCAGGCCCTTGTAGACGCCGCTGAAATCAGCGAACGCGGATGCATCACCATGGTCCAGCAGGGAGTCCGTGTCGGCCTCCTGTCGTGACCCTGATCGCCAGCGCTGGTCGAACAGCGCCGCGGCGCGGTTGCCCAGCGCATCGAAGCGGTACAGCGCATGGCGCTTGGCCCGCATCATGCTCGGCATCATGACCAGCAGCGGCGCCACCAGCAGGAGCGTGGCACCGATGACATAGCCGGCCAGCAGGTGGCGCAGGTCATACAGACTCTCGCCCAGATAGTGAACATGATTGACACACGCACCGGCGACCAGGATGCCGCCGGTCAGGGCGAGCACCGCGAAGCGTTCCTGCGCCATGCCCAGGAAGGCCAGACCGCCAGCGCCATCCGGGTGCTCTGCGTGCAGTGCCAGCCCTACACGCGGCAGGCGCCAGAGCAGGCCGGTCCACAGCACGAAGCGCCATAGCCAGAGCAACGCCACCAGCCGGAACAGCGGCACGGCGACCCATTCGTACCAGCGTCCGGCGGCCGTCAATGCACCGTGCTCCAGGCGCCAGTCGGCGACGCCCGGCAGCAGGCTCACGCTGTCCGTGCCGAACAACAGCGGCAGCCATGCGATCACCACACAGAGCGCTTCAGGCAGCCAGCCATCGCGCCAGCGGCGCACCTTCGCCAGCAGCGCGGTCAATCTGCCCTGTCGCTGCGGTGGCACCAGGCCGGCGCGGGTCAGTTGGCGAAACGCATTGCGCAGCAAGGTGTCCGAGCGCGGTGCGGCAATCACCAGCAGAGGCATCGCCAGCAGCACGCGGGCGAGGGTGGCGTAGTCCCCCAGCAACGGCATGCCCGGGGGGAGCGTCCACAGGGTGCCCGCGCGCGCGGTCAGCACCACCAACGGCGCCAGCGAGATCACCACCAATGCCGCGGCCATCCACAGCGAGAGGCGGGCGGTGCCGCGCAGCATGCCGGCGGCCTGCAGCAGCCGATGCACCAGTCCGCCGCGCATCAGGGAGTAGTGGTGCTGGTCCAAGTGCATGGGGGGCCCGTGGCGAAGAAAGAGAAGGCGCGGCTGCAGCGGGCAGCGGACGCGATATCGCTGAGCATAGCGCTGCCTTTCCACGCGTTGGACGCAGTAAAAATACTGGAGAGGTTGCAGTAACAACTCGATTGTGTGGCTACCGGGCGGCGCCCAAGCTGGAGGCCTGACGCAAGGATCCCGCCCATGCTCCTGGTGATCGATATTCTGACGCGCTTCTGGACCGACATGATCGATCGCGCGGATGGCCCCATGACCTTCCGCTTCTTCCTGCAGCCGACGATGGCGCTGATCGCGGCGTTGATCGATGGCATCAAGGATGCCAAGGCGGGCAAGGCGCCCTATGCCTGGCTGATGGCGCACAGCTCTGCTGGTGACCGGCTGGTCGCCTGGCGCGAAGGGGTCACCGCAACCGCCCGCATTCTTCTGCTGGGGGTCGGCATGGATGTGATCTACCAGTTCCGCATGTTCGGCGCGTTCAAGTATCCGGTGGAAGCCTTCGTCATCGCGGTCGTGCTCGGCTTCCTGCCGTATCTGATCCTGCGCGGACCGATTACCCGCATCGCCAGCTACTTCCTGCACCGCAAATGACCCCCTCACGAGACGACCAGCCGATGAGTGCCCAGGACCCTCGCGAGCAGCTGACCGAGCGTGCGCTCACCATCGAGCAGGCCAAAACGCTGCTGGGGGGTGCCGATGCCACCTCGATGGAGCTCTCCTCGCGGCGCACCGGGATGTCATTCCAGCGCACGCGCATGAGCGCGGAGCGCACGCTGATGTCGATCATCCGCACGGCGCTGTCGCTGATCGGCTTCGGTTTCACCATCTATCAGTTCTTCGGCCACATGCTGGAGGTGCCCGGCGTCGGCCTGCGTCCGCATGCGCCACGCAACTTCGGCATCGCGCTGGTCGGCCTCGGCATGGTGCTGCTGACCCTCGGCATCCTCTACCACATCCGCTACATGCAGGGCCTGCGTGCCGAGCGCGAGGAGATGATCCGCGAAGGCCTGATCCACGGGGAGAGTCACTACCCGATCTCGCTGACCCTGATCACCGCCGGCCTGCTGTGGCTGCTTGGCCTGCTGGCGATCGTCAGCATGACCTTCAACGTGGCGCCGTTCGCATGAGCGTCGTGGCCGATAGCATGATCGAGCTGGCTGGCGGGGTCTTCAGCATGGGCTCCAACGATCACTATCCTGAAGAACGCCCGGCGCACAAGGCGCGGGTAGGGCGGTTCCGGATCGATCGCTACCCGGTGACCAACCGGGAGTTCGCCCGCTTCATCCAGGCCACTGGCCACGTCACCGCAGCCGAGCAGTCAGCCGATCCGCGCGACTATCCCGGTGCGGACCCGGCGCTGCTGCAGCCGGCCTCGGTGGTGTTCGTGCAGCCTCCGCACCCGGTGGACATGGGCAACACACACAACTGGTGGCACTACATTCCCGGGGCAGACTGGCGGCATCCGCGGGGTCCGCTGTCCAGCCTGCAAGGCCTGGAGGATCACCCGGTGGTCCACGTCACCTTCGCCGATGCGCTGGCCTATGCCCGGTGGATGGAGAAGGACCTGCCGACCGAGGCCGAGTGGGAATTCGCAGCGCGTGGCGGCCAGGAGAGGGGTGAGTTCGCCTGGGGCGACACCCTCATTCCCGGCGGCCGCCACCAGGCCAATACCTGGCAGGGCGAATTTCCCTGGCAGAGCCTGGATGAGGACGGCCACCGCTGGACGTCACCGGTCGGCAGCTATCCGCCCAACGGATACGGGCTGTACGACATGATCGGCAACGTCTGGGAATGGACCCGCGACTGGTACCAGCAGCACGACCAGCTGCAGAGCAGGCCGTGCTGCGCGATCGACAACCCCCGTGGCGGCGCGCGCGAAGGCAGCCACGACCCGCGCGACCGCAGTGCGATCCCGCGCCGGGTCATGAAGGGCGGCTCGCACCTGTGTGCGCCCAACTACTGCCGGCGCTACCGGCCGGCGGCCCGGATGGCGCAGCCGATCGACACCTCCACCTGTCACCTTGGCTTTCGTTGCGTGGAGCGGGGATGAGCCGCCTCTGCCACCGCCAGGTGCGATACCGGAGCATCCCGCATGACGCCTCTGAAGGCATGGCTGATTGCCGTCACCGAGCCGGTCGTGGTCATCATCGATGCGATGGCACTGGTGCTGATCGCGCTGGCCACGGCGGTGGTGTTCGTGCAGGCGCTGCGGCTGGCGCTGCGCGGCCACCCGACCAACGTGGAGCGGCGCGCGGTGTGGCTGGCGTATGGCCGCTGGCTGGTGGCCGGGCTGACCATGCAGCTGGCGGCGGACATCATCGAATCCTCGATCTACACCGACTGGGATGCGATTGGTCAACTGGCCGTGATCGCGGTGATCCGGACCTTCCTGAACTATTTCCTGGAGCGCGACATCGAGGAGGTGCGCGAGCGGCAGCACGCACCGCGGCCCACGCCGGACCCGTCCTGATCCCGCGCACTGCGATTCCCCTTCCGCCCCGGAGGCCGATGCCATGAACACCCCTGCACCCACCACGCCCCGGCCCCGGCCGCGCGGCCCGCTGGCCCTGTGCCTGGGCGGACTGCTGGCGCTGGGCAGCGCTCCCGTCGCAGCCACTGAAGGCGCGCTGGGTCGCTCGATCACCGGCATGCAGATCACCTCCTACGCCGGCGTCATCCCGCCCGAGCCGGGCATGCAGTGGTCGCTGAGCTACATCCGCTACAACGGCAAGATCAGCGGCGACCGCCCCGCGCCCATCGCCGGGCAGATCTCGTTGGGCCTGGAGGCCGACGTGAACCTGACCGCTGCCACCGTGGTGTACGTATGGCCGACCCAGGCCGGGCGTTGGAATTTCGCCTCGATGCTGACCGTGCCGTACATCGATGCCGAGGTCACCGCCAACCTGGCAGGCCCACTGGGCAACCGTTTCCAGACCAAGGACCATGCCTCCAATCTGTTCGACGTGTACTTCGCCCCGGTGATCGCCGGGTTCCACATCAGCGAGGTGCAGCACCTTTCCTTCGGCGTATACGTATATGCGCCCACCGCCAAGTACGACCCGAACCGGCTGGCCAATCCAGGCATGAACATCTGGACGTTCTCGCCCAGCGTGGGCTACACGCACCTGTTCCAGAAGGGCACGCTGGAATTCAGTGTGCTGGGCGCCACCGACTGGTACACCCGCAACGACGATACCGACTACAAGAACGGCGTGGTCGCACGGGCCGATGCGCTGCTGGTCAAGCGCACCGCCAGTGGCTGGGGGTTCGGGGCGGCCGGTGGCTGGATCCAGCAGTTGCAGGACGACAAGGGCGACACCGCCGACCGCCTGGGGGGCTTCAAAGGCCGCTCGTTTGGTATCGGCCCGGTGCTGACCTACGGCAAGAAATGGTCCGGCGGCGAGCATGTGGATGTGTCGTTCCGCTATGTCGGCGAATTCAGCGTCAAGAACCGCTTCGAAGGCGACCCGTGGAGTCTGTCGATCAGCGGCGGCTTCTGATCCCGGTCGCCTGACGGCGGCCACCTGTTTACCGTGCCATGGAGTAACGGTCATGTCCTCTGCCATTCCCCCGGTTGCGTGGTCGGCCTGCCTGATGCTGGCGGCGCTGGCGCCCGTCGCGCACGGCGCCACCCGTGTTGCCACTCCCGTCTCCCCCCCGGCTGCACCGGCCGACGCGCCCGAGCGCGATCCCGAGGCGTTGGCCGCTCTGGACCGCATGGGCGCTGCGCTGCGTGCGCTCAAGCAGTTCTCGCTGACCTCCGATGCCAGCACCGAGATCGTGCTGGAGGACGGCCAGAAGGTGGAGCTGGATGGTGTGGTGACCTACAAGGTGCGCGCCCCGAACCAGCTGTTCCTGGAGCTGCGCAGCGATCGCCAGCTGCGCCAGCTGTTCTACGACGGCAAGGCGTTGTCGCTGTATTCGCCGCGCCTGAAGTACTACGCCCAGGTGGACGGACTGACCAGTACGCTGGGCGAACTGGTGGACGATGCCGCCGCCCGCTATGGCATCGACATGCCGCTGGCCGACATGTTCCTGTGGGGCACCGACAAGGCGCCCAAAACCGCCATCCGTGGCGCGCTGCACATCGGCGGTGGCACGGTGGACGGCGAGGCGATCGAGCAGTACGCGTTCAAGCAGGATGGCGTGGACTGGCAGCTGTGGGTCAGCAAGGCCACCGCATTGCCGAAGAAGCTGGTGATCACCTCACTGGATGATCCGGCGCTGCCGCAGTATCGCGCCCACCTGCGCTGGGACACGCGCAGCGCCGTGCCCGCGACCGCCTTCCAGTTCACGCCGCCGGCCGATGCGGCCCGCATCAAGCTGGTGCCGGTCGCGGTGGTCGTCACCGATGCTGGGCAGGAGAACTGACATGCGTATCGTGATCAACCGCTTTTTCGTGGCCTCCTCCCTGGCGGCGGGCATGCTGCTGGTGGTGTTGCTGGCCGTGTCCGCATCGGCGAGCGCGCAGCGCAGCGGCTTCCATGGCGGTGGCGCGCGCGCCAGTGCGCATACCAGCATCAACCGCCCGGTGCAGCGCCCGCAGGGCGGCAACGTGAACCGCGGGGCCAACATCAACCGCAACATCGACAGCAACCGCACCGTCAATCGCAACGTGAACCGCAACGTCAATGTGGATGTGAACTACCACGACGACCACTGGAACCACTGGGACGATCATCCCTTCGCCACCGCTGCAGCGGTGACGGCGGGCGTGGCCGTGACCTCGGCGGTGATCGGTTCGATCGTCAATTCGGTTCCGCCCAGCTGCGTGACCACGGTGATCAACGGCATGGCCTACCAGCAGTGCGGCAATGTCTGGTATGAGCCGCGCTATGCCGGGACCACCGTGCAATACGTGGTGATCAATCCGCCGCGTTGACTCGGTAGTTTTTCCCGCCTCTCTACCGTAGTTATGCGCATTACGCGTGGCCGGCAGTGCACTACCGTGGGGCTGGAACCACTGGCCACCACGGCCCGCCCCAGGACGGCTGCGACCGCAGCGCGTCTTTCCATCCCGCCTTTGGAGACTCGCGTCATGAAAGCCTTTGCCATCGCCGTCCTGGCGACTTCTCTGGTCGCCTGTGCATCCACTCCGACCGTCAAGACCGACTTCGATCCGTCAGCCAGTTTCGCCTCCTACAAGACCTACACCTGGGCGATGAAACCCCAGGCGAGCTCGCCGTTGGTGCAGCAACGCATCATCGACGGCATCAACGCGCGCCTGCAGGCCAAGGGCCTGCGCGAAGCGCCCAACGGCGACATCGCCCTGGCGGCGCATATCGCCACCGGCCAGAAGCAGACCCTGGATACGTTCTACTCCGGGACGGGCATGGGCGGCTGGGGCTGGCGTGGCGGCGGCTGGGGTGGCGGGATGGCCATGGGTAATGCCACCACCACGGTGCACACCTATGACGTCGGCACGCTGGTCGTGGATATGTTCGACGCCAAGACCAAGCAGGCGGTCTGGCGCGGCACCGCCAGCGGCACCGTGCCGACCTCGCCGGACAAGGTCAACGCGGCGGTGGAAGCCGGCCTGGACAAGCTGTTTGCTGCGTTCCCGCCGGGCACGACCGCCGCACGCTGATCACTGCGGCACGGCCTGAGATGCGTTCAACCGCGTGGGCCCGCGCCGGGCTGTTCCCTCCCACCGGCACGGGCCCGCGCACTTGGCTTCCCATCCCCGAGGTGCCCCCGTGTCGATCGGCCATGCCGTACGCCTGCTCTCGCTGTTGGGCGTGCTCACGCCCTGCGCCGCGATTGCCCAGCAGCCCGCCGCTCCATCGCCTGCGCCGGCGCCCGCGGCCGCTCCGGCGCCACGGGCGTCCCTGTTCCGTGACGCCGAAGACGGCCGGTTCGACATGTCGCGCTGGTTGCTGGAGCACCGCGGCTTTCTGCCGGTTCCGATCATCGTCACCGATCCGGCCGTCGGCAACGGCGGTGGCGTGGCGCTGGCGTTCTTCCACCGCCCACCGTCCTCGGGGGCGACGGGCGAGGACGGTGCCCCGAAGATGGTTACGCCGGACATCTACGGCGGTGGGGCCATGCGCACCTCCAACGGCAGCGAAGCGTATGGCGTGGGCGCCTCGCTGCACTTCGACGATGACCGTTGGCGCTACCGCGGCGGCGTGGCCAAAGCGTCGTTCAACCTGGGCTTCTATACGCCCGGCACGGTGCTGCCCGCGCAGAAGATCGACTACAACATGGACGGCCTGATGTCCTTCCAGCAGGGCTTCCGGCGCCTGGGTGACCGCAATCTCTATGTCGGCCTGGCCTGGATCTACATGGATCTGGATATCGGCTTCGATGTCGCCTCCGACCGCGATCGTTTCCAGCCACACGAACTGTCCAAGCGCAGCTCCGGGCTGGGCCTGTCGCTGGAGTACGATTCGCGCGACAACCCGTTCACCCCTTCCAGCGGCTGGCTTGGCATGATCGAAGGCAACGCGTATCTGCCGGGGATCGGCAGCGATGCCAGTTTCCAGAGCTATCGCGGGCATGCCTACAGTTACTGGCCGATGGGCAGGCATTTCGTGCTCGGCGCGCGCGCGGATGCCCGCTGGGCCAACGGTGACATTCCGTTCTATCGACTGCCCTACATCGACCTGCGCGGCATCGGCTCGGCGCGTTACCAGGACACGCGGGCTGCGGTGCTGGAGAGTGAGCTGCGCTGGAACATGACCCAGCGCTGGGCGCTGATCGGCTTCGTTGGTGCGGGGCGCACCTGGGGCCGGCACAACAGTTTCAGCGACGGCGCCAGCCAGGTGTCGAAAGGCGCCGGCGTGCGCTATCTGATCGCCCGCCAGCTGGGCATGCATGTCGGCGTGGACTATGCGTGGGGCCCGGAAGACGACACGTTCTACATCCAGGTCGGCAGCGCGTGGCGCTGAAACGCCCCGGGCACCCGGCGTCGCGCGCCTCGGCGCTCGCAGTGGCGTGGCTGTGCGCCAGTGGCGCCCTGTCGCCGCTGCAGGCTGCCGAACCGGTGGTCGCTGCCGCGCCCGCAGGCCAGGCAGACCACTGCGGCGTGCGCGGCCCGGGTGACACCCGGCCACGGATCGGGCTGGCGCTGGGCGGCGGCGGCGCACGCGGTATCGCACACGTGCGCATCCTCAAGCAGCTGGAGGCGCTGCATATTCCGGTGGACTGCATCGCCGGTACCAGTGCTGGCGCGCTGGTCGGTGCCTTGTACGCGTCCGGCTCCACGCCCGAGCAGATCGAGCAGCTGGTGCTGAGCACCGAATGGCTGAGCCTGTTCACCGACACCCTGCCACGCCGTGAGCGCTCGCTGCGGCGCAAGGCCGACGATTACGCACAGCTGGCACCGATCGGCATCGGGCTCGGCGGCGAGGGCAAGGCGGTGGCACTGGCCGGGGGGGTCTCCGAGGGCGAAAAGCTGATCGCCCTGTTCGAGCGCGCCACCGGCGGCGGCCGGGTCAATGGCCGCTTCGATGACCTGCCGATCCCGTTCCGGGCGGTCGCCACCGATATCAATACCGGCATGCCGGTGGTGCTGGCCGAAGGCAGCCTGCCGATGGCGATGCGCGCGAGCATGTCCTTGCCGGGCATCTTCCGGCCGGTGGTGATCGACGGGCACGTGCTGCTTGATGGCGGCCTGTCCAACCAGGTGCCGATCGACGTGGTGCGCGCGATGGGGGCCGACCGGGTCATCGCGGTGGACGTCGGCACGCCCTTGAGCGCGCTGGATCGCGACGCCAGCCTGGTGGATGTGATCAGCCAGCTGAGCGGCTTCCTGACCACCCGCAGCGCGCAGGCACAACTGGACAGTCTGGGCGCGCAGGATCTGCTGATCTCGCCCGATCTGACCGGCAAGGTGGCCACCGGCGATTTCGACAAGGCGCGCGAGGCGTTGCGGATCGGCCAGCTCGCCGCCGACCAGGCCGCGCCGGCGCTGCAAGCGTTCGCGCAGGCGCCGCAGGAGTACACCCGACTGGCCGCCCAGCGTGCCGGTCGCACGCATCCGGTGGCACCGGCCACCATCGACTTTGTCGAGGTCGACAACCACACCGGCTATGCCGATGCGCTGCTGCTGTCCTATCTCCCGGTCCACGTCGGCGCGCCGCTGGATATCGAGGCGATGCAGGCCGGTGTACTGCGCGCCTACGGCATGGGAACGCTGGCCAGCATCAACTATGAGGTCAAGGAGCGTGACGGACGCACCGGCGTGGTGGTGTCCGCGTATGCCAAGCCCAACGGACCGGTGTACCTGGAAGCCGGGCTCAGCCTGAGCAACGATCTGGAAGGCAACCACGAAAGCAACCTGCGCGCCGGCCTGCTGTTCTCGCCGCTGTCGCCCTACGGTGCCGAAGCGCGTATCGCCCTGCAGATCGGCAGCGAGCCGGGTCTGACCGGCCAGTACTATCATCCGTTCGATCTGCACGATCGTTACGCCTTCCAGGCGGGCGGCGGGTTCCAGACCCGCAGCTTCAATCTCTACGACGATGCCGGCGACAAGATCGCGCGCTATCGCGTGCGTCGTACCGGTGCGACGCTGGCCGTGTTCCGCAATGTGTCCAATGTGCTGGCGCTGTCGGTCGGCGTGCAGCGGTATACCGGCAATGCGGAGGTGGAAGTGGGCGACCCCACCATTCCGCGGGTGAACTTCGACGAGGGCGCGTGGATCGCGCAGGCGACCCTGGACGATATCGACAGCGTGTACTTCCCGCGCGATGGCTATCTCGTCACGGCGGGGACGTACCAGTCCAGCCCGAGCCTCGGCGCAGATGCCCGCTTCGGCCAGATCGATCTGGATGCCGTGGCCGCCAGATCGTTTGGCAAGCATGCGCTGCAGCTGGGGCTGCGCTATCACGTGACCGCGTCGGGCACGGCGCCGGTGCAGAACCTCTACCGCCTCGGTGGGCGCTGGCGGCTGGCCGGGTTCCAGCACAACCAGTTGACTGGCCAGGACTATGCGCTCGGGTTCGCCGGCTATACCTATGAGCTGGGCAAGCTGTTGGGCCGCTCGGCGCAGGTCGGGGGCACGGTGGAGTACGGCAATGCCTGGCAGCGGCGCAGCGACATGTCACTGAGCGACGGCATCTGGAACGGCAGCGTATTCCTCGGCTTCGATTCGTGGGTCGGCCCGCTGATCTTCGGCATGGGATTCCGCGAAGGCGGCGAGAACGTGCTCTTCATCGAGCTGGGGCAATCGCTGTGATGCCGGCCAGCGGCCGGCACTACCGTGGGGTGCTCGCCTGTCTGGGTAGTGCCGGCCGCTGGCCGGCAGCGCGGGTCACCACACCTGCGAGAGAATTACCCCGAGCGCCCCGCACCAGCACACGATCACGAACCAGGCCAGCACCGCATTGGCACTGATGCCGCGGTGGCGGACGAACAGGCTCAGCACCAGCGCCGCCACCAGGGGCAGCACGAACAGGCTGACGATCCAGACCAGCGGATGGCCATGCATGGGAACTCCTTGGCCTGCCGGCTCAGTTCAATGTCTTGTCGGGGTAGTAGCGGGTGCCCTTGACGGTCAGCTCCGCCGCCAGGCCGCTTTCGGTCATCTGGTACACCCAGACGTTCTCGGAAATCTGCACCGCGCCGGTGAGTCCACCGCCGGCCTTGTCCACCTTCGCTGCCAACGTTGCCTGGCCGCCGATCTCGATGCCGCGGGTGATGAAGTCCTGGTACGCCTCGGGCGTCTTGAAGACCCAGACCAGGTCGAAGGTCTTGGCGCCAAAGCCCAGGCCCGCCTGGACCTCGACCATGCGCATGAAGGTCTCGCGGCCGCTGCGGTTGTCGATGGCCACACCATGCCCGCCGCCGCCGCCGGCAATCAATACCTTGACCCCGAAGCTGCGGAAGACCGCGTAACCCGCCGATTGCTCCACGGCCTGGCGTGCACCGGGCTGCGCGGCATACAACCGCGAGAGCACCGCGGCGGTGGCGGTACGCGCCTGGTTCTGCGCCTCGATCTTTTCGGTGGAGGGCGGTGCGTCACTGCGTGCGGGCGTGGAGGTGCTGCAGCCGAGGGGGGCCACGCCCAGCAGGATCAGGGCGGTGCCGACAAGAAGAGAACGGTTCATGGGAAGCAGCCTCATTCGGGAAAGACCAGCGTCACGATCAACCGGCCGGTCCAGCGACTGGCGTACTGCGGCCGGTCCACGTTGTAGAAGCCGCCGACACCGATGCTGATCGGGGTATGCCCGAGCCTGAGCACTTTGGAGACGGTGGCACCCAGCGGTACCGTCCAGGCATCGCCGCTGGCCGCCTTCCAGTTGTAATTGGTTTCCGAGGTGACACTGAGTGACCAGCCATCGGGCAGGTTGCGGGTCACGAACGGCTGCACGCTGGTGCTGCTGACATCCTCGCGGTCGTCATCGCCGGCAACGGACCAGACATGGTTGGCCAGTGCGCCGACGGTCCACGCCTTGGTCTTGTGGACCAGGATGAAGGCCGGGCCGAGCGAGTACTTGCCCGTGCCCAGACTGTCGTGCGAAGCGGTGTCCAGCAGCGCGGCGAAGCCGTAGCCGAATTCGGTGCCATGCGCTTCCGCCGCGGTCTTGGGGATGTAATACCCCTGCACGAACAGATCGCCGGTGCCGTGTTTGTCCTGCGGAAACTGGTTCCAGCTCAGCGGCAGGATAGGGCGCAGGATGAACTTGCCGCTGTCGCCGACGAACGGAATCACCGGCTGGATCTTCAACTGCTGGTTGTGCGCGTCGCCGCCAGGCCCGACCGAGCCTTGGTAGTTGTACTGGAACGGCACGGAGATCAGCGCCGCACCGGGATCGGCCAGCTTGCGTGCGATGTCGTCGGAGGACGCCGATCCGGCCGGCGCCTGCTGCGCGGCGAGGGGCGCGGCACCCAGCAGGGCGAGCAGCGCCAGCCAGGCCCGATGCCGCCGACACCTCATCGCGGCGCATCCACGACGATGTACTGCACCGTCGTGCCCGCATAGCGCGGCTGATACCAGGCGTTGTCGCACTGCTGGTAGCCGATGCCATTGACGACGACCGTGCTGCAGTCCACCGGCAAGGAGTACACCACCGAGCCGATCACGGCCGACGTGACGGCCACGCCTGCGGTGAACGCGGCGGCGTCCCAGAACGGATGGTCCCAGTACGGCGGCGGGGGCGGCGGAGGGGGTGGCCCGGGCGGATGCGGCCCGGGGCCAGGACCGGGTCCAGGTCCAGGGCCTGGGCCTGGTCCAGGACCTGGAGGATGAGGTCCCGGGCCGGGACCCGGCCCCGGAGCAGGGTGGGGACCGGGACCTGGGCCAGGATGCGGGCCGGGCTCCGGGCGCGGGCCCGGACCGGGATGCGGGGCGGGGCCAGGCCCCGGCGGGCGCGGCGCGAACCCGCCGCCTCCATGAGGCAGACCGCCGCCGCCGAAGCCGCCGGCATGGGCGATCGAGGGATGGGCAAAGCCGCGCAGCCCGGGGCGCGCGTCGGCGTCGGCAGGCAGCAGCGCGGCGCCGAGCATCAGGGTCATCAGGGCCGGGGCCAGCGTGGCGCGCAGGCAAGCGGAACGGTCCATGCTCAGTTCTCCCCGTCAGTGGTCTGTACGGCCAGCGCGACCGGTACGAACACGATCTTCGTCGCGCCCTTGGGATCGAACGCCAACTCCCTGGCGGTCACCGCGCGCCGCGTATCCCAGTTCAACGTCGCCTGGTAGGTCGGCAACGCGGGGTCGCTATGGCTGGTGATCGCCAGCTGGCGGGGCAGGTGGGTCGCGTCGGAAATCCAGACCTGCCAATCCACCCCGGGTTGCCGGAAGGCGTAGTGCTGGGTTGCCTCGCCACCGATGCGGGCGCTGCCGATGCGCAGCGCGGACTGCAGCTGATCGGTCGGAAACGCCGGCGTGCCCCACAGGAACAGATCCGCCAGCGGCAACTCGATGCCATACGTCGTCGCCGATTCGGTCAACAGCGCCTGGCTGCTCTTGTTCAGGCCATCCAGCGTGGCGTAGTACTTGAGTCGCGGCGAGTAGATCGTCAGCGCTTTGCCGTCGTAGAACAGCTGGCGGTGCTGGTCCTCGCTCTGTATATCCACGAAGAAGTGGTCCGGTCCCAGCACGCGATACGCGACGGTGCCCGGCAGGGCGATCTTCTGGCCATCATCGAGCACGTACTCGGTGCTGGTAGTGGCATTGAGGGTGAAGTGCGGCAGCGCGCGCAGGGCTGCGCCCATGCGGGTGAGTGCCTGTACGGCCTGGGCATCAACGCTGGCCGCCGCGGGCTGCGCCGCCAGCGGAGGAGGAAGCAGCAGCAGGGGGCCGGCCAGGACCAGCGCCAACAGCAGGCTCGATGAGGTGCGCGGCATGACAGTCTCCAGAGTGTCGTCAGTGGGGCGCGCGGCGGGCCGACCCTGCTGACACTCTGCGCACCGCCCACGCGGCGGACAACCGGAGTTACACGGTAAGACGCTAGGTATTTATACGCAGGCACCGGCCAGCGGCCGGCACCTGTGCAGGGGCGTCATGGTGTCCGGGTGGAGGCCGGTCCGCCGGCGGCGATCCAGGCGTCCACGGCCTGGCTGACCACCGTCATCGGCATGGCGCCGTTGCCCAGGATCAGGTCGTGGAACGCACGGATGTCGAAGCGGTCGCCCAGCTCCCGGCGTGCCTGCTCGCGCAGTTCCAGCAGCCGCAGTTGGCCCATCTTGTAGGAGGCGGCCTGACCGGGCTGCACCAGGTAGCGGTAGACCTCGATGCGCACATCCGCCGGGGTCATGCCGGTCTTGTCCTGCATGTAGGCGATGGCCTGCTCGGGGGTCCATCGTTTGCGATGCAGGCCGGTGTCGACCACCAGCCGCACCGACCGGAACATCTCGGCCTGCAGGCGGCCCAGATCACCGGCGGGGTCGTCGCGGTACACGCCGGTCTCGGCCATCAGCTGTTCGGCATACAGTGCCCAGCCTTCGCTGAAGGCGCTGGGATTGAGACTGCGGCGGAGCATCGGCAGCGCGGTCAGGGTCTGGCCGATCGAGATCTGGAAATGATGCCCCGGCGAGCCCTCGTGATAGGTGAGGGTGGGAATGCTCCAGCGCGTATTGGAGGTGATATCGCCCAGGTTGATGAAGAAGGTGCCCGGCCGCGAGCCGTCCATCGCCGGTGGGTAATAGTAGCCGCCGGGCGAAGTGGCCTGCATGTGCGCGGGTACCGGTTGAACCAGCAGCTCCTGCGTCGGCAGATGGCCGAAGTAGGTCGGCAGGATCGGATCAAGATCACGCAGGCGCTGTTCGATGTCGCCGATCAGCTGCCTGCGGCCGGCGTCGCTGTCCTCATACAGGTAGCGCGGGTCCTTGCGTAGCTGTTCGATGCGGGCGGCCACGCTGCCCTCGCGCAGGCCCAGCTGCTTCAGGCGGTCATCCATCGCCGTGTCCAGCCGCGCCACTTCGCGCAGGCCGATCTGGTGGATCGCATCGGCATCCAGGTCGGTGCTGGTATACCAGCGCAGCGCGGCATCGTAGTAGGCCTTGCCCTCGGGCAGTGCCCACACACCGTTGTTGCCGGGATGGGTCGCCAGCGTGGCCTGCACGTTGTCGAGCAGGCGTTGATACCCCGGGTTCACCGCGTCTCGCACCGCAGCGGTGGCCTGCGCGATCAGTTCAGCGCGCCGGGCCGCCGGGATGGACGGGACCTTGTCCAGCTTGCGCTGCAACGACTGCACCCACAGGCTGTCCTGCGGCGCCGGTTTCAGCAGGGCACGGTACTGGTTGGCCGCCCCTTCCAGCGCAACCGCCGGCGGCACCACGCCCTGTTGGGCCTGCATGTCGACGTTGGCGCGGACCTGGTCCAGCTTGGTGCCCATCGCCTGGAGCCGTTCAATGTAGCGGCGGGCGCTGGTGTCGTCGGTCACCGCATGCTGGTTGTCCATGAACTGCGGCAGGTTGACCGGCAGGCTGAACAACTGGTCGATCGCGTAGGTGCTGCCGCCGACCGGCAACCAGGCCGCGGCCCATGGCACGGCCATCAGATCGATCTGGGCCTGGTAGAACCAGCGCGCCAGGCCGTCGCTGAGGCGTTGCTGCGGATCCAGCGGTGCACCTTTCCAGGCACGGATCTGCGCCAGGTTGTCGACAAGAAAGCGGCGGTTGATTGCGCGCCGGGCCAGCGAGACGTCGGTCAGCTGGCCGGACAGATCACCGCCTGCATCGTCGCTGATGCCGAGCATCGTGCGCAGTTCCGGATCGGCGTTGATCGCGGCCATCGTCTGCGCATCGAGCAGGGCATTGAACGAGGGGGTGGCCGGTGTGCTCGCCGTGGACGGGGCCTGCGCATGTGCGTCGGCTCGCGGCAGCAGCAGTGCGCCGGCGATGGCCAGTGCGAGCAGGACAGGAACACGGCGGGCAGGCGAGGTCGTAATCACGGGGCGATCTCCGTTGGCGGCAGGCTGCGGGCAGGCTACGCCTGCACGGGTGCGGCTGCACCTGCGGATTGTCATGTCTGCGCAGGCGGGCAGATGCGGGCAGGGTACAGGCACTGCCGGTCGCGCACGGTTGGCTATCTGGATATGCCCGGAAGTAAGGACCTCGGTGCGACGCCGTTGGCCGCGCCGAATGAAATCAGTGACTTGCCCCGCGCTCGTTACCCACCTGAGCAGCCCGGCGCGAATGCACGTGTCCGCACCGATTGACGCTCTGCAACAAGTTTGCAACATGTCCGGCAGGGTCACCTGGGGACGTGTCTTGCCTGCTTCGAATTTGCCACGGCGATGTCGCCGCTGACGTATCGCCTGCGCTGTTCCATCGTCTTCCTCGGGCGTGATGCCCGATCTCTTCGGAGTTGTCATGAATCCTCGCACCACCGCACTGCGACGTCGCCGCTTGTCCGTCGCCGTGCTTGCCAGCCTGTTCACCGCCGTTCCGGTGCATGCTCAAACCGCGGCAAGTGCGCCCGCGGTCACCCAGCTCGACCAGCTCACCGTCCTGGGTAACCGCACCCAGGCCCGCACCGTGCTCGAATCGCCGGTGCCGATCGATGTGCTGGGCGCGCAGGACATCCGCAGCAGCGGCTATACCGATATCAGCCAGATCCTGCAGTCGCTGTTGCCCTCGTTCAACTTCCCGCACCCGACCACACCGGACGGCAACACGCATATCCGGTCGGCAACGCTGCGCGGGCTGTCGCCGGATCAGACCCTGGTGCTGGTCAACGGCAAGCGGCGGCATGCCAGTGCATGGGTGAATACCGGCGGGACGGTGGGCAAAGGCGCGGTCTCGACCGATCTCAATGCGATCCCGGTGAGTGCGATCGAGCGGATCGAAGTGCTGCGTGATGGCGCGTCAGCCCAGTACGGTTCCGATGCCATTGCCGGGGTGATCAACATCGTGCTGCGCGAGGATGCCGGCTTCGAAGGGCGGGTCAGCCGCGGCACCACCCGCGATGGCGGCGGTGGCACCACCGCCGTCGCCCTGGACACCGGCGTGGCCTTTGCCGACGGCGGCGGTCTGCACCTCACCTGGGACTATCGTGATCGCAAGGCCGCCAACCGCGCCCTGCCCGATACACGTCAGCAGTACTTCGGGATCGGTCGCAACGGTGCGCCGGTGGCGCCGTCGGGCACCTTCGGCTCCGGCACCGGCCTGGCACCGATCGGGGGCGCGGCGGCGGGTGCCGTGGCCGACCCACGCGAAGCCACCATCGACCGCGATGCCCTGTGGCGCTTCGCCGACTCGGCCGACACCGTGGAAAAGACCGTGTTCGGCAACCTGCGCAAGCCGCTCGCCTGGGCTGAAGGATTGGAGGCGTATGCCTTTGGCGGCTACGGAGTAAGCGAGGGCAGTTCCAACGCCTCCCTGCGCCGCGCCGGCCAGGTCGAGAACGTGCGCGCGATCTACCCGGACGGGTTCCTGCCGTGGGTCGATACCCAGAGCACCAACGCCTCGCTCGGCGCAGGCATCAAAGGTCTGCTCGGCGACTGGCACTGGGACCTGAGCAGCGTCTACGGCCGCAACAAGCTGGTCTACCGCACCCGCAACACGCTCAACGCCACGCTGGGTGCGGCCAGCCCCACCGCGTTCTACAACGGTGCGCTGGAGGCCTCGCAGTGGACCACCAATCTGGATGCCAACAACAGCATCGAGCTGGGCTGGCATGCACCGCTGCGGCTGGCGCTCGGGGCAGAGTTCCGCCGCGATACCTACGGCATTTCACCCGGTGAGCTGAACTCATACGTTTGGGGGCCGGCGCGGGTGCTTGATGGCCCCTCGGCCGGCGCGGTGCCGACGATCGGCTCGCAGGGCTTCGCGGGCATCCAGCCGGCGGACGCCGGCAACCATCACCGTCACAACGTCTCGGCCTACGCCGAAGCGGAAACCGATGTGACCGATCGCTTCCTGGTCTCGCTGGCCGGGCGCTGGGAGGACTACAGCGATTTCGGCAGCACCACCAATGGCAAGCTGGCCCTGCGCTACCAGCTCGACGGCGGGGTGGCGGTGCGGGCCTCGGTCAGCACCGGCTTCCATGCGCCGGCCTTGGCCCAGCAGTACTTCAGTTCGACCAGCAGCCGCACGCTCAACAACGCGGTGACCGGGGTGCCCGAGTATGTGCTGGTGCGCACCGCACCGGTGGATACGGTGGAAGCGCGTGCCCTGGGGGCGCGCTCGCTGGAGCCGGAGCAGGCGACCAATGTCACGGCGGGCCTCACCTGGGGCATCGGTGGGCTGAGCGCATCGGTGGATGTGTACCGGATCGACATCGACGACCGGATCTTCCTCTCCAGCAACTTCGTTGATGCGGCCGGGTCGAGCGCGATCCGTGACTACCTGGCCGCGCTGGGCTCGCCGGGCGTGACCAGCGTGCGCTACTTCAGCAACGCCGCCGATACCCGTACCACCGGCGTGGACGCCTCGGCGCGCTACCGCTGGGAGCTGGCGGACTATGGCAGGCTCACCGCGACCGTCGCCTACAACCGCAACAAGACCAAGCTGACCCATGTCGCCTCGACCCCGGCGCAGCTCACCGCGCTCGGCGTGCGCACGCCGTTGTTCGATGTCACCGAGCGCACCCGCGTGGAGAAAGGCCAGCCGCGCGACAATCTGACCGTCGCGCTGGGCTGGGATGTCGGCCGCTGGGGCATCCACCTGGGCACGCACCGCTACGGTGAGATCGAAGGGGTGGCGGCAACCAACCAGAGCGCGGCCAATGTCGCCGCCTTTGCGCAGGGTTCGACCCGGTTCCGTACGCTGCCGACCGAAGCGGGTAGTGCTGGCAATGTCGACGTGATCCAGAAACTGGAGGCGCGCTGGGTCACCGATCTGGACATCGCCTTCCGCGCCACCGACACGGTCACTGTCGTGCTGGGCGCGAACAATCTGTTCAACACCTATCCGACGCGCAACATCGCGACCACCCCGCAGGTCTCCGGCGCGGATACCTTTGGCGTGTTCCCGTACAGCGAGCTGTCGCCGTTCGGTTGGAGTGGCACCTACTACTACGCACGCCTGGAGGCCCGTTTCCAATGACCCGTTCTACGACTGCAGGCCACCTGCCTGCCGACCCGCAGCGCCGCCACTGGCTGCGTGCCGGGCTCACCAGTGCCGCAGCGGTCGCGCTGGCGCCGGCCGCTGGATCCGCTGCGCCGCCCGCGCCGGCCGCCGTGACGGCCGCCGGCCGCACCACGGACCTGCTGCGGCTGGATCTCAATGAGAGCAGCTACGGCCCGTCACCTCGGGTCGGGCCCGCGCTACAGCGTGCGCTGGCGGAGGCGCCGCGGTATGTCAGCGCCGCGCAGCTGCAGGCGTTGCAGGGCCAGATCGCCACGCTGGAAGGGGTCGCGCCCGAACAGGTCATCGTCGGTGAAGTGCTCGAAGCATTGGGCCAGCATCTTGCGCTGAGCCAGGGCGCGGGCGGTTTCATCTACAGCGTGCCCGGATATGGCGCTCTGGTGGATGCGGCCAGGCCCTTTGGCGGCCGGGCCGTGGAAGTGCCGTTGAACGCGCAGCTGGAAAATGATCTGCCCGCATTGCTGGCGGCGGTCGCGCCGGATACCCGCGCGCTGTTCGTGGTCAATCCGCACAACCCGTCCGGCACGCTGAGCCCCGGGGCCGAGTTCGATCGTTTCGTGAGCGCCGCGCAGGCGCGCACGCTGGTGATCGTCGACGAGGCGTACCTCGACTACCGCGAGGATGCCGCCACGTTGAGCGCGGTGCGGCTGCTGCGGCAGGGCCAGAACGTGGTGGTGTTCCGCACGCTGGGCAAGATCCATGCGCTGGCCGGGCTGCAGGTCGGGTATGCGCTGGTGCCTGTGGCGCTCGCCGAGGCACTGCGCCAGCGCGGCGTCGGCGGCGCGCACGCGCAGAACCAGTTGTCGCTGGCCGCTGCATCGGCGGCACTCGCCGATCCCGCCCACGTGGCCCAGGTCCGGCGCAGCGTGGCGGCGGAGCGGCAGCACTGGCAGCAGGTCCTGAGCGGGCTGCGCCTGCGCTCGACTGAAGCGGCCGGCAATTTCGTGTTCGTCGATACCGGGCACCCCCATGCAGTCGTCGCCGCCGGGCTGCTGCAACAGGGCGTGCGCATCGCCCGGGTGTTCGCCCCGTATGACACCTGGGTACGGATCACCCTCGGCACGCCGGCGGAGAACCGGCGTGCGCAGCAGGCGTTGCGCAGCGTGCTCGCCCAGCTGGGCAAGGCCCAGGGTGGAGCGGCGGCGTAGACGTTGCCCGACGCGCCGTCAGCCGCCGATGCGCTCGAAGCCGTCCGCGCTCCAGTCCTCGCTGCCCACGCCGTGATGGATCACGAACAGGCCCTGCGGATCGTAGCGGCGCTTGGCGGCCTGCAGCCGTGGGTAGTTCGGCCCCCAGAACGCCTGCTGCCAGTCCTGCTGGAAGTAGTCGCTCTCCGAGACATAGGCCGGGGCCGAGGGCGCCACCACGCTCAGGGCCCGGTAGGCGCGCGCCACGTTCAAGGCGCCCCGGCGTGCCCGGGGCTCATCCACCGTGCGCCCCAGGCCCGGATACACCGGCCCGCTGGCATTACCGATGATCGCCAGCGCGAAGGCGTCCAGCACGGCCGGATGGGTGGCCGTGTCGCGGCTGGCGGCCAGCGCCGCCGCCGGCGCACCGAACAGGCCCTTGTTGCAATGCAGGCCGACATCCATGTGATCGGCGGCCGCACAGATCGCGGCGGCCGCCTGCTCGCGCTGCGCATCGTCCAACAATCCCGACGGCAGCCAGGCCGATGCGTAGCCATGCAGGAACCAGCCGACCTGGCCCTGGTCGCCCTTCCACAGCATGTGCCGGGAGGAGGCGCCTTCGCGGGTGTCCTCGGCGATGAGGGCAGGGGCGTGCTGGCGGAAGAAGTCCGCGTCCCAGAAGTCTCTGGCCGGCATCGCCAGTGCCTGCAAGGGTTCGGTGATGGTGTAGGCCGGCCGGGCGCGGATCCAGTCCAGGAACGGCGTCCAGGTCGCTTCGGCGGCGTCGCGCGACAGGCCCTGGAACACCATCGAGATCGACAGCCGCCGCGTGTCCTTGAAGGTGAACTGCTCACCCCAGTGCGGGTTGCAGAGCGTGTCGCGGTAGAAGCGGAGCATCTCTGCCGCCAGTGCCCGCCAGCTGGCGTCGTCGCTGGCCTGGATCTGGCAGGAGACGCCGCCGAAGGTATCGGGCAGGTCATGGGTGCGCAGCGTCATCCGGGTGACGATCCCGAAACTCGCCGCGCAGCCCCCCTTCAAGGCCCAGAACAGGTCCGGCTCGTTGTCGGCGTTGACGGTGCGGATCTGCCCGTCGGCGGTGACGATCTCGGCTTCGAGCAGGCTGGCCGCGGCCGTGCCATGCGCCTTGGAGAAACTGCCGAAGCCGCCGCCGGTGACCAGGCCTGTCACGCCCACCGAGGTGCAGCCGCCGCCCTGGACATAGCGCCCGCCGCGGGTGGTGACCGCATCGTAGGCATCGATCCACATCGCCCCGGCGCCGACGCTGACTGCCGGCTGCGGCGCCGTGCCCGGGCGGGCGTTGTGGGCGAGGAAGGCATCGTGCAGCTCGACCTGGTTCATCGCGCGGGTCCAGACCAGCAGCGAATCCGGCGCGCAGGAGGTGCCGTGATAGCTGTGCCCACCTCCTTTGACAACCAGGCGCAGGCGGTGGGTGCGGGCGAAGTTCACCGCCGCGGCCACCTCGGCGCTGTTGGCGGCGGCCACCATCTTCGCGCTGGGCACTGACCGCCACGCGCCGAAGTAACCACTGGTCTGGGTGAGCGCGGGCGCATCGCCGAGGAAGAATGGATTCTGCAGCTGTTCCAGCGCGGCGGCCCGGGTGGCGGCGTCAGCGAGGAAGGGGGACTGCGGCACCGACAGCCGACCGCCGACCGCACGCGACAATCGGTCCCACTCGGCGGCAGCGGGCCACCCCGCAGCGCCCGGCCGGACCCTCGAACGCATCGCTGCGAAGGCAGGGCCGGCCTTGAGCAGCATCGGCAGCAGCGGGAGGGTCAGCCCGGCTTTGAGGCAATCGCGTCGTTTCATGAGGGTCGTTCCTGCGGCGGCAGCGTGGTCGATGCCAGCGAGTGTGTTCCCGCAGAGGCCCGCGGGCCTTGGCCTGGGGCCGGATGTGGGTGATGAAGGGACGAGTGGCGGGGGCTCAGGGGCGGGTGGAGCCAGGCGGAGACGCGTCGGTCCCGCGCCGATTGACGGATGCCCGACGCGGCATACCCTAGTCTGGTTCCATTGCGCTCGCGGCCGTCGCTGGGCGAGCGTCCCACGACATCCGGATCCATGCCCACCTCGAACGACCCCGCCCCCGGCGCACTGGCCACCTTCACTCCGGCCACGCGCGATTGGTTCACGGCAGCCTTCGCTGCGCCCACGCCCGTGCAGGACCATGCCTGGGCGGCTATCAGCGCCGGCCAGCACACGCTGGTCATCGCGCCGACCGGCTCGGGCAAGACCCTCGCCGCGTTCCTGCAGGCGATCGACCAGCTGTTCCGCAGCGGTGAGCCTCCCAGCGATGAGCAGCCGGGCGATGCGCAGCCGGAGGCGTCGGTGCCGAAGAAGCGCGGCACCCGTGTGCTGTATCTCTCGCCGATCAAGGCCCTCGGCGCCGATGTCCAGCGCAACCTGCAGATACCCCTGCAGGGCGTCAGCGCCGAACGTGCGCGGCGTGGCGATCCGGCGGTCACCCTGTCCGTCGCGATCCGGACCGGCGACACCACCCCGGCAGAGCGGGCGCGACTGCTGCGGCGTCCGCCCGACATCCTGATCACCACGCCCGAATCGCTGTTCCTGATGCTCACCTCACAGGCGCGCGAGACGTTGCGCGACGTGCATACCGTGATCATCGATGAGATCCACGCGGTGGCCGGCAGCAAGCGCGGCACCCACCTGGCGTTGAGCCTGGGGCGGCTGGATGCCCTGCTGCAGGTGCCCGCGCAGCGCATCGGGCTCTCGGCCACGGTGCGCCCGGTGGAGGAGGTCGCGCGGTTCCTCGGCGGCGACCGTCCGGTCACCGTGGTCCATCCGCCGTCGCAGCGGGCGCTGGAGGTCCGGATCGTGGTGCCGGTCGAGGATATGGGCGACATTCCGCCGCATCCCGCTGTCGCCGATGCACCCGCGTCCGCCGGCCGGGCCGGCTCGATCTGGCCGCATGTGGAGGCCAGCATCCTGGACCAGGTGCTGGCGCGACGTTCGACGATTGTGTTCGCCAACTCACGGGGCGTGGCCGAAAAGCTGACTGCCCGGTTGAATGAACTGCATGCCGACCGTGTCGCCCGTGGCCAGCTCCCGGCGCGTGCCTCGATGGCGGCGGCTGCCCCCGAGCACTACGGGTCGTTCAACGGCGGCACCGCCGGGCGGGCCGCCGGAGCGGAGGCGCTGATCGCCCGGTCGCACCATGGTTCGGTCTCCAAGGAACAGCGCCGCGAGATCGAACAGGCGCTCAAGTCCGGCGAGCTGCGCTGTGTCGTGGCGACCTCCAGCCTGGAGCTGGGCATCGACATGGGGCTGGTCGACCTGGTGATCCAGGTCGCCGCGCCGCCTTCGGTCGCCAGCGCGCTGCAGCGGGTGGGGCGGGCCAGCCATCAGGTCGGGGGCATCTCCACCGGCCTGGTCTACCCGCGCACGCGGCGCGACCTGATCGATGCGTCCGTGGCAGTGGAGCGGATGCTGGCCGGTGAGATCGAAGCGATCGATCCGCCGCGCAACCCGCTGGACGTACTGGCCCAGCAGACAGTGGCCGCCGCGGCGATGGAAACACTGGACGTGGAGGCCTGGTATGCGCGCGTACGCCGCGCTGCGCCGTACCGTTCGCTGCCGCGCAGCGCGTTCGATGCCACCCTGGACATGCTGGCCGGACGTTATCCCTCCGATGATTTTGCCGGCTTCCGCCCGCGGCTGGTCTGGAACCGCGACACCGGTGCACTGAGCGCGCGGCCGGGCGCGAAACAGCTGGCGGTCACCAGCGGGGGCACCATCCCCGACCGCGGCATGTTCGGTGTCGTGCTTCCGGAAGGCGAAGAGCGTGCCGGGTCGCGCCGGGTCGGTGAGCTCGATGAGGAGATGGTCCACGAATCACGGGTCAACGATGTGATCACCTTGGGCGCCACCTCGTGGCGGATCGAGCAGATCACCCATGACCAGGTCGTGGTGACCCCCGCGCCGGGGCGTTCGGCGCGCTTGCCGTTCTGGCGCGGTGAGGGCGTGGGCCGCCCGGCCGAACTGGGCGAGGCGGTGGGTGCCTTCATCGGTGCGCTGGATGCCGGTGCCGCGGAAGCGGGCCTGCCGGCCGGGCTGCGCGAGCGGCTGCAGGCCTGCGGATTGGCCGACAACGCGATCACCAACATCGCCGGCCTGCTGGCCGAACAGCGTGAGGCCACCGGCGTGCTGCCCACCGATCGCACGCTCGTACTGGAGCGCTGCCGCGATGAGGCCGGTGACTGGCGGCTGATGCTGCATTCGCCGTATGGGCGGCGCGTACACGATCCGTGGGCGCTGGCGGTGGCCGCGCGCATCCGCGAACGCTGGGGCGTGGATCCAGCAGTGGTCGCCAGCGACGACGGCATCATCGCGCGGCTGCCCGACGCACAGGGGCGCCTGCCGGGCGCGGAGCTGTTCCTGTTCGAGCCCGAGCGTCTGCGCAGCGACGTCACGCGCGCCGTGGTCGGCTCGGCCCTGTTCGCTGCGCGCTTCCGCGAATGTGCCGCACGCGCGCTGTTGCTGCCGCGGCGCACGCCGGGTCGTCGCTCGCCGCTGTGGCAGCAGCGCCTGCGCGCCGGTGAACTGCTGGCCATCGCGCAGGGCCATCCCGAGTTCCCGATCCTGATCGAGACCGCGCGTGAGTGCCTGCAGGACGTCTACGATCTCGATGCGCTGGGCGTGCTGATGCAGCGGCTCACCGACGGCCGCGTGGCGATCGCCGATGTCACCACCGAGGTACCGTCGCCATTCGCGGCGAACCTGCTGTTCGGCTATGTCGCCGAGTTCATGTACGGCACCGATGTGCCGCTGGCCGAGCGCCGTGCGTCGGTGCTGTCACTGGACAGCGGCCTGTTGGGCGATCTGCTCGGCCAGGTCGATCTGGGCGAACTGCTGGATGCGGCCGTGGTGGAGCAGGTGGGCAACGAGTTGCAGCGCCTGGCGCCCGACCGCCGTGCGCGCGGCAAGGAAGGGGCGGCCGATCTGCTGCGGGAACTGGGCCCGCTCACCGATGAAGCGATGGCGCTGCGGCGGGTCGATGACGAACCTGCCGGGCATCTGCACGATCTCGCCGCTGAGCGGCGTGCGATCCAGGTCCAGATCGCCGGCCGCCTGCACTGGGCGGCCATCGAAGATGCCGCGCGGCTGCGCGATGCGCTGGGGGTCACCCTCCCGCGCGGCATCCCCGAGCCCTTCCTGCAGGCCTCATCGGACCCGCTGGGCGAGCTGCTGGGCCGATATGCGCGCACCCATGCGCCGTTCACCACGGCCGAGGTGGCGGCCGCGTTTGGATTGGGCGTGGCCGTGGCCGATGCGGCACTCACGCAGCTGGAAGCGCAGGGCAAGCTGCTCAAGGGTCGTTTCGGTGTGGCGCGTCGCGATGCCGAGGCCGTCGGCGCGGCCGCCGAGCCGGCGCCGCTGGCCCGTCACGAATGGGTGGGTGAGGCGGTGTTCCGTCGGTTGCGGGTGCGCTCGCTGCAGGCGGCGCGCGAGGCGACCCGGCCGGTCGCGCGCGACGCCTATGCCCTGTTGTTGCTGGAGAGGCATGGGCTGCTGAGCGATGCCGAACAGGCTGCACGTGGCATCGCTCACCGCGGGCCGGGTGCGCTGGAAGGCATCGACGGCGTGCTGCGCGTGGTGGAACTGCTGGCGGGCGTGGCGCTGCCGGCGTCGGTGTGGGAACAGCAGATCCTGCCCGCGCGCGTGGTCGATTACGCGCCGGCGATGCTCGATTCGCTGCTCGCCACGGGTACCGTGGTGTGGGCCGGGCACGGGCGGCTCGGCGAGGAGGACGGCCTGGTCTCGCTGCACCTGCAGGAATTCGCGGCAGAAACGCTGCCCGCGCCTGCAGTGGCAACCGCGCTGTCGCCGCTGCAGGATGCGCTGCTGCAGGTGCTGGCCGACGGTGGCGCGTACTTCGCGCGTCAGCTGGTCACCGCGGTGGGCACGCACGGGGGGCGGGCCGGCAGCCCGCCCATGGAGATCACCGCCGCGCAGCTGCACGACGCCTTGTGGGGCCTGGCATGGTCGGGGTACCTGACCACGGATCTGTGGGCGCCGCTGCGCGGCATGGCCGGGGGCCGCGCGCTGCGGCCGCGGGTCGCGCGCGCCTCGCGGCGCGGT
>NZ_KV791258.1:0-74798 GCF_001807865.1 Stenotrophomonas sp. HMSC10F06
CGCCGCGCCCGGCAGCGGCGCCACGCCTGCACCACGCGCCGCTGCCGGGCGCCCGGCGCAGCGCAGGGTCGCCATCGATACCGATCACCGCACGCGTGCCGATGCGCGCCTGGCGCCGTCGATGCTCGAGCGCTTCAGCACGCCCACTCCTGCCAGCGAGACCACGCCATGAACCAGTTGCGTCGCCTGCCCATTACGTTCCTGCACGTTGGCCTGCCGTGGCTGCTGATGGTGGTAGCGCTGCCCGCGATGGCGCAGCAGGCACCGCTCACCGGGCAGATGCTTGGCGGACAGCAGGCCCCGCCGGTCGCCACTACGACGCTGCCGGCGCCAGAGACCCCGGCACCGGTGCCGACCTACGTCGATCGCGCGCCGGCTTACACCGACGCCGCGCCCGGGCGCTACATGCCTCCCGCACCCGCGCCGCGCAGCGAGATAGGCCAGACCACCCGTGATCTGCTGCGGATGCAGGCCCAGGGAACCCACGCGGGGGCGCGCCTGCCGATCCTGGGTGACCAGGCCGCGGCCAGCTATGCGCGCTACCTCAAGAGCTTCGAGCACGAGATTCCTGAGTTCCTCAAGACCAGTGTGAAAAAGGACGTAGGCGGTTCCAACGAGGGAGGTTGATGCCATGCACCAGTCCAGCGTTCGTGCGCCCCGGCCGTTCCGGCGGCGGCTGCGCGGCGGGATGTCGGTCACCATGATGCTGGTCCTGCTCGGTCTGGTCGGGATGCTCGGCCTGGTGGAAGTGGGCTATCTGTACTGGGCCAAGCGCGATGCGCAGAAGGTGGTCGACCTGGCCGCCGTCGCCGGCGCGCAGCGCCTGGACCTGTGCCGCGCGGACCTCAAGGACAACGGGGCTGCCCGCAGCAATGCAGAGCGGGACAACGGCTTTTCCGGCGCCTTGGTGATCCACTGCGGCAACTGGAATCCTGCACGCGGCGCGGGGGATCATTTCAGCGTGACGCCCGACGCGGCCAACCCGCTCAATGCGGTCAAAGTGGTCGCCACCCGTTCGGTGGTGCCGTTCTTCGGCCAGAACACGCGCCTGCCCACGATCCGTGCGCAGGCGGTGGCCACGCGTGCGCCGCCGATCGCGGTGTTCTCGGTGGGCTCGCAGTTGCTGCGGGTCAATGGCAATACGCCGCTGGGCAACGTGCTCAACCTGGTGGGCGTCAACCTGGACCGCACCACCCTGCTTGGCTATGACGGCCTGGCCCAGGCGAAGGTCACCCCGGGCGGCCTGCTGCAGGCGCTGGGCATTCCGGTCCAGGCCAACATCGGCATCGCCGAGTTCAACGCCCTGCTGGCCGCCAACCGGGTCTCGCTTGGCCAGCTGCTCGATGCGACGGCCACGGTGCTGACCAACAGCGGTGTCGCCCATGTGGATCTGACGGCACTGCGCAATGCGCTCGCGGCAAAGGTCGATCTGAACCAGCTCAACGTGCAGCTCGGCAGCACCGACACCACCGGGGGGTTGTTCGCACGCATCGTCGCGCCCGAAGGCCCCGCTTCGCCAGCGCTGCAGGCCGACATCAGCGCGTTGGACCTGATCACCACCAGCATCAGCATCGCCAGCGGCGGCAACGGCGTGGCGGTCAACAACCTCAACATCCTGGGCCTGGTGCAGACCCGCGCGGCGATCATCGAGCCGCCCTCGATCGCGATCGGCGGCGTCGGCACCCGTGCCTACAACGCGCAGGTGCGGCTGAAGATCAACATCGACACCGGCGGGCTGGCGCTGCTCGGGCCCGTGCTCAGCGGGCTGGGGATCCGCCTCAACCTGCCGATCTATGCCGATGTGACCAACGCGATGGGCACACTGGACGCGCTCAACTGCGGCGCGACCCCGCCAACCGCCACGGTGCGGGTGCAGTCCTCGCTGCTGCGCGCCTGCGTCGGCCGCGTGGCTGCCGCCAACGAATTTTCGCAGCGCAATGTGTGCGATGCCGGGCTGCAGAACGAGCAGTTGCTGACCCTGCTGGGCGCACCGCTGGTCACCGACAAGATTTCCCTCAATGCGCTGACCCGCGATGAGAGCGTCACCCTGGCGGCCGGAGAGACCGCCTCCACTTACTTCAACCAGGCCCAGGTCGGCACAGCCATCTCCGGCCTGGTGAGCGAACTGCTGCGCGTGCTGAGCAACGTGGTCACCCCGGGCAAGCAGGGCAGCACCGATGCCGCCACCGCCAATCGTTTGGCGGATCAGTATCTGAAGGCCGCCAATCCGGGCAACGTCTTCTACGACGCCGAGAAGACCATTGCCCTGCTGCGACTCGGTGACCCGGCACGCGGCATCGGCGCCCTCGGCGACTGGGACGTCGTGGGCGGCGTACCGCACGCGTGTGGCGCGCTGAATCTTGGCACCTGTTTTGAAACCGGCTCGGTCTGGGACGGCTACAACGCCACCGTTACCGGAAAGGGAATGGGCGGGCTCAGTGGCCTGCTCGGCTCCCTGCTCGGTGGGCTGGTGATCAACCGCTGCAACAGCCTGCTCAGTACCCTGCTCAACTACAACAACTGCGTCAAATCCAATCTGGCCTCTTACCTGCAGACCCGGCCGGGCGGCCTGGAGGACCTCGCCGGCGGAACCGGAGTCACCGACCCGGGCACTGACCAGGTCCGCTGCAGCGGCCTGCTGTGCCTGGCGCTGACCCCGGTGCTGGAAACCCTCAAGCCGCTGCTCAACGGCGTCAGCACCCTGCTCTCGCAGACGCTGGCCCAGGTGCTCGGGCTGGAGCTGGGGCGGACCGACGTGCACATGCAGTCCATCCAGTGCACCCCGGCACAGTTGGTTTATTGACGCTGCGGCAAAGTGCAGGCCACGCGATTGTGCGTGCTAGACTCCGGCGGGGACTTTACTTCACTGATAATCCACTCGTGGATGGCCTGAATATGCGAGAGAGAAAAGGGGTTGGTTCCATCGTCGCGCACGCGCTGACCGGTGGGATTGTGTTGCTGCTGTCGTTGAGCGTCATTCCGCAGGCCCTGGCCGCGCGCGCACCGCGTGCCGAGCCGGCCGTGGAGACCGCCGTTCGCCCGGCGCCGGTGGTCCGCAATACCGTGGACGAACTGCGCCAGCTGGTCGACTCCAAGCAGCTCACCGAGCTGCGCACCACCTATAACGGCAGTTACGGTGCCAGCCTGCTGTTCAATACCAGCACGCTGAATTACTACGTGGCGCTGTTCCACGAGAAGGACTTCTGGCGCGTGATCAAGACCGATTCGGTCGACAACGCCGAGAAGGTCTACCGCACCTTCGTCGAACAGACCGAACAGCTGGCCCAGGTGTATATCGATACCACCCGCCTGCAGGCCGGCAAGCGCTATACCGAAAACCTGGTCGCCTACAACGAAGAGCGGCTGCGCAGCCTGCAGCAGGAAGCCGATCTCCAGCGCCAGCAGTCGCTGCAGGTCAGCGCCTCGCTGGAACAGGCCAAGCAGCAGGCGGTCAGCCTGAGCACCGACCTGCGCAGCAGCCACAGCGAACTGGACGCGCTCAACCAGCGCATCCAGATGCTGCAGGCCCAGCAGCTGAACCCGGCGCTGTCGCTGCCGTCAGCCGAGTCGGCCACGCCGGCACCGGCGCCGCAGGGCAACCCCGGCAACCCGTAACAGCATCGCGCGCCCTGCCCCGGCAGGGCACGTCACGGACGGCGCCGATGGCGCCGTCTTTCATTCCGGTGCAGTACCCTTGGTCGCACAGACGTCCTGCGCATCAGCAAGGAGTGCCCCATGCCCGTTCCGCGCCCCCACATCGCCCTGACCCGCGTGCGCGCCGCCCTGGCGTCATCCCGCGCCCGGCTAGCCGCAGCCCTGGTCGCGGTGCTCGCCCTGCCGGGCGCCGCCACTGCCGCTCCGGCCTCGCCCACCTCGCCGCCGCTGTCGGCCGAAGCGTCCGATCCCAGGCTGCTCGGCTGGATGCAGGGCGCGCCGCCGCCGGAAGACAAGCGTATCCGTTACACGGATGACGACTATTTCAGTTTCCCCAAGCTGCGCTGGACGGCCTGCCATTTCCGCCAGTTGATGCCCACCGTGGGCGTCAGCCGGGGCCCCGGCGCGGCCCGTGACCTGCCGCGCCGGCTGGATGCCGCGATCGACGCGCTGTCGTTCACGCCCACCGGCACCCACCGTCAGATAACCTGGGCACAGTCACTGTCGGCCAACTACACCGACGGCATCGTGGTGCTGCACGACGGGGTGGTGGTCTACGAACGTTACAGCGGCTGCCTGGACGAGCACGGCCAGCACGGTGCGATGTCCGTCAGCAAATCGATGACCGGTCTGCTCGGCGAGATGCTGGTCGCCGAGGGGGTGATCGATGAAACCCAGCGCGTCAGCGCGATTGTTCCCGAGCTGAAGGACAGTGCGTTCGGCGATGCCACGGTCAGGCAGGTGCTGGAGATGACCACGGCACTGCGCTACAGCGAAGACTACGCCGACCCCAACGCCGAGGTCTGGGCATTTTCCGCCGCGGGCAGCACCCTGCCCCCGGCCCCCGGCTACACCGGGCCGCGCAGCTATTACGATTACCTGAAGACCGTGCAGAAGCAGGGCCGCCACGGCGAGGCCTTCGGCTACAAGACGATCAACACGGATGCGCTGGGCTGGATCATCGCCCGGCGCACGGGGAAGTCGGTTGCACAGTTGCTGCAGTCGCGCATCTGGCAACGCCTGGGCGCCGAGCAGGACGCGTACTACACCGTTGATTCCACCGGCACGCCGTTTGCGGGCGGCGGCTTCAATGCCGGCCTGCGGGATCTGGCCCGCGTCGGCCAGCTGCTGCTCGACGACGGCAAGGTCGACGGCCAGCCCATCGTGCCCGCCGCCGCGATCGCCCGTATCCGGGCCGGCGGCAGCAAACAGGCCTTTGCCAAGGCCGGTTACGCGCAGCTGCCGGGCTGGAGCTATCGCGGCATGTGGTGGATCTCCCACAACGACCATGGCGCCTACATGGCGCGCGGCGTGCATGGCCAAGCGCTGTACATCGACCCCACCGCACGGGTGGTGATCGCGCGGTTCGGCTCGCATCCGGTCGCAGCCAACAGCGCCAACGACCCGACCACCCTGCCCGCCTTCGATGCGGTCGCGCGGTATCTGATGGCGCAGCCCTGAGCGTGCGTGCCGGCTGACTACCGGCACGCATCGTGCACCAGGTCATCCATTCGCCGGCTGAGCGCCAGGCTCGGCCGGCCGCCCGCTTTCCGGTAGGTCGTCTCGCGCTGGCGTCGCGCGGCGGCGCAACGGGCGGGATCGGCATGCACGGAGATGACCGCCCCCCGGATCGCGGGCGTCGGGCGGACACTGCGTCGCGGCAGACGCTTCTGTCGCACGGCTGCAGCCTCAGCACGCCGCTTGGCCTGTAGTTCCTGCCGCACGGATTCGATATGGATCTCATTGGCCCAGGTATCGGCGGGCGGCGGCATCTCGCGGATGCGCTCGGTGCGTCCCTCGCACGGGGTGGACTGATAATGACGCGCGCCGTCGACCAGGCAGGTATGCACCTGTCGCGGCGGCAGATCCACCGCTGTGGCGCTCATCATCAGGGTCAGCCACCACGCAGGCATCGCATCGCTCTGTCCAGATGCGCCCAGCATGTTTCAGAGGCGGATCACCGAGCCGTGACCGGCTGCACAGTGAGCGGGCGATGCGCATGCCCCTGACACGCCATCACTGCCATGCCCTACCCAAGTGCTATGGCCTGGCGCCCACGTGCAGTTCCAGCACTTCGTCACCCAAGGCGTCGATCTCGCCGGTCGGCCGCCAGCCCAGGTAGCGATAGAAGCCATGCGAGCGCACCGCAGGATCCGCCGCACACCCCAGGATCAGCCGCGAATGGCCGGCCTCGACTAGATCGGCGATGGACATATCCAGCAGCCGCCGACCGATGCCCTGCCCTTCATGGGACGGCAGCATTGCCAGCACCACGATCTCGCCGCCGTCGCGATCGCCGAAGCAGTAGCCGACCATGTGCTCGCCTTCCAGCGCGATATGCCCCGGCAGTACATCGTCACGGATACCGGCCGCCCAGCTGTCTTCGGTGATGCCGAGTCCGGCAAGCTCGGCCGCGGAAAACGCATTTTCGCGGGTGCGCCCACGCAGATCGATGCAGGCAGCGGCATCGCCCGGCACGGCGCGACGGTAATGAATCGGGTGGGTCATGCGTGCTTCCTGCAACCGCCGGAACACTCGGCGGCGCGCAGTATATCGTCGCATGCGCTGTAGACCCAAACGCAGCGGGCCCGGCATTGCCATTGCCGGGCCCGCGAGGGAATTACAGGAAGCGGTAATCGAACTCCAGCCACAGCTGGCGGCCGTAGGGGTCGTAGTTGCCGACCGGATAGAACGGCCAGCCGCCGCCGTTCTTGTCCGCCGGCGGGCGGCTGTCGCGCAGGTTGTTGACGATCAGGCCGAGCGTGGCGTTGTCGTTGAGCTTGCGATACAGGCTGGCGTTGTAGGTCATGTACGGCGCGATGCGACCACTGCCGTCGGTCTTCGGCAACGAGCCGTAACGCATGCCGTACAGGGTGGCGGTCCAGTCGTTGATCGCCCAGGTCACGCTGCCGTTGACCTTGCTGCGCCACTGGTAGGAATCCAACGAGTTGCGCTGGTCCTGCACGTCATCGCCGGCGAACTGGCGGTACCTGTGATCGATCACCAGCGAGTACGCCACGCGGGCGGAGAAACGACCATAGCGGCCCGCGTCCCAGCGCAGGGTCGACTTCAGGTCGATGCCGCGCACGGTTTCGGAGGCGGCGTTGATCGGGTTGATCAGCACGCGCACGACCTGGTTTGGCTGCACTGCCGCGTCGGCCGGGTTGCGGATCACGCGACGCAGCGCGTCCTGGCATTGTGCCGAGCCGATATCGCGTGCGTCGCCACCCACGGTCTGGCCGAGGCGGCAATCGGCTTCATCCTTGAGGATGCGGGTGGCATCCAGGTTGGTGACCTCATCGTCGATGCGGATGTCGTAGTAATCGGCCGTGAAGTCCAGATTGGCCGACGGCGACCACACGAAGCCCAGACCGTAGGACTTGGCGGTTTCCGGCTGCAGCTGCGGATTGGCACCACTGGTGTAATCGATCGCCAGGCCGCTGAAATCGCAGTCGTCGTATGCCTGGCCGGCACTGCGGCAGCGCCAATAATCGGTCATGCCGGGGTTGTAACCGCGCGTTTCGGTGGCGAACACGTAGTTCATGTCCGGCGCACGGAAGCTGGTTGCTGCACTCGCGCGCAGCAGCAGCGTATCGAACGGACGGAACTCCAGGCCGGTGCTCCAGGTGGCCTTGCCCAGATGATCGCCGGCAGCACGGTACTGGTCGTAGCGACCGGCCACGGTCGCGGTCAGGCGCTCCAGCAAGGGCAGCTGCAGCTCCACCCCGGCGGCATAGCGGTCACGCTCGCCACCGGCCGGAATGCCGGCGTTGAGGTTCCAGAACACGCCCTGTCCCAAGGCCGGGTCCGGGCGGTTGCGGTAGCCCTGGCTGCCGGCTTCGACCACGGCGGCCAGCGCTGCACGGCCGCCGGGCAGATCGAACAGCTGGCCGTTGACGCTGACGCTGGCGGTCTGCAGCCACGCAGCGTTGCGGCTCTCGTAGCGGTCCGACAGCCCCTCGTACTCGCCCGGGGTCAGCGGCTGGTACAGGCGCGACGGATCCGGGGCATACACGTCAACGCCATCGCGGGTGCCCAGTTGTGGGCCCAGCAGGTACGCATTGATGCCGACCAGCAGGCCCGGGCGCTGCGTCCTGTTCTCGTAGCGCGAGCGGCTGTAGGCCGCTTCGTAATCCCAGTCCGAGCCGCCGATGCTGCCACGGGCGCCGACGTTGAACGACCACGACTGCTCCAGGAAGCGGTTGGCATTGCGCTGCACGCCGCCGATCTCTTCGGGCGCGAAACGCCGGTACCAGCTTTCCAGCTGACCGCTGTTCTGGTTGTAGAAGTAATTGCGCGAGGAGGTCCAGCTCGGTGCGCGGGTGTTGTTGTAAATGCGCGCAGTGCCGATCGCCGCATCGGCGAACAGTTCCTGACGGTCATTCAAGCGCCAGGTCACCGCGCTGTACGCATCGATGTTGCGCTTCTCGGTCTGCACGGTCCAGAACGTGGGTGCGGCTTCATTGCTGCCGCAGTACCAGCCCTGGCGCGGATTATGCGCGCGGAAGACACTGCCGCCATACAACGTGCTGGCGGCATCGCAGCCATCGGCACCGGGATCAATGTAGTTGTTGGTGGAGGCGTTGCGGCGATACGCCACGGCCGTCGCGAGCGGCGCCACGCCGCGCGGATCGTCGGTGAGCGAATCCATGAAGTCGCGCTGCGAACCGTAGATCGCTTTGCGGTTGGCGATCTCCAGGCCGAAGATCGCGTCCCAGTTCTCACCCGAACCGCCACCGACCGCCTGCAGGCGCTGGTTGTCGCCGCCACCCTGTTCGGTGGTGCCGGCGCGGACATTGATCCCGACGCCGTCATAGGTTTTCTTCAGGATGATGTTGACCACGCCGGCGATCGCATCGGAGCCGTACACCGCCGAGGCGCCCCCGGCCAGCACTTCGATCCGGTCGATCAGCGCGCTGGGGATGTTGGCCAGGTTGACCACGTTGACCGAGCCTTCGTAGGCCAGCGGGTAGTCCGACTGCCGGCGGCCGTTGACCAGCACCAGGGTACGGTTGGGGCCAAGGCCGCGCAGGTTGATGGTGTTGGCAGCCGGGGTGAAGGTGTTGCCGAAATCCTCGCCCTGCACGTTGCCGGTGTTCTCGGTCAGCGCGCTGAGCGCCTCGAACGCGCTGCGGTAGCCCTGTGCCTCGATCTGCTCCTGGGTGATCACGGTGACCGGGGATGGACCTTCCACGCTGGCGCGGGGGATGCGCGAGCCGGTGACGGTGACGGCCTCCAGCTGGGTGGGTGCATCGGCCGCGTGGACCAGCGATACCGCACCAAGCAAAGGCAACAACGACACAACCAGGGCCCGCCGACGCAGCGGGCGATACAGCACAGACATGCAGATTTCCGGTAAAGACGTACGTGCCGGCGGGGTCAGGCCCGTGCCGGAGCGTAGTGAGGGAGGGGCCGTGATTCTGCTGAACAGGCGGAAAAGGAGGAAATGATCGCCCGCGATATGCTTATCGATATTTTGCCTAAGCAATGAAAAACGGCGGCCCTGCGGCCGCCGTTTCCGTGACACGCCGTGCGCCCGGACTCAGGCGTCGGCAGGCAGCGCGCTCTGGCGGTTCACCAGCGCGCTGAAACGTGCCAGCGAGCTCAGGTGGTGGTGCACCAGCGCCAGCCAGCCACTGCGATGCCAGGCCACGACGGTGGCGTCCGGCAACGCGGCGAACTTTTCCACATCCACGACCTGGAAACCGTTGACCGACATCTGCCGGCCGTCAGCGAGGGTGACGTCGATGTTGCGGTCGATCAGCAGTTCGTTTTCGATCAGGGCGGCAGTGAAGCGGCGGGTCTGGTCATGCTCGCGGGTGTAATCCCCGCAGAAGCGCATGGCGTTGTCGACGATCTCGGTGGCCTTGCCGTCCTGGAACAGCGGCACGCCGTCTTCGCTCTGGCCCTGGTTGACCTGCCTGGCGGCCGAATCCAGCGCGAGCACATACTCGTCCTGATCACCGGCCTGCATGAACACGAACGGATAGCGGCGCACGTAGGCCGGCACGTAGCTCTGCTCGTCCCACACGCCATCGGTGACGAACAGGTTGCGCTGTGCCAGGCCGACGGCGACCAGCGGCATCGCGTCCTTGCCGGTGAAAATGATCGGGTAATGCTGGGCCAGCGAGCCGAATTCGCCGATCACGGCGGGGATCGCGTTGGTTTCCCCGGCAAAATGCGCGGTGTCCGGCACCAGGCGCCAGGCGGCGTGCAGATCCGAGCGCAGCGGAACGGGCGCCTGGTAGAACAGCGGACCGGTGGCCTGGGACGGCGCAGCGGCGGGCGGAGTCGTGGTTTCAGCAGTCATGGATTAAGTCGGATACGTCGCGCCAGTCAGCCCGGGCGCGAAAGCGGGAACCGCATTGAACGGCCACTATAACGTGCCACGTCCGTGGTTTTTATTTCAATCGCGCCGGATTCCCCGCGCCCCGCGATCGTCCGGTGATTCCACGGTAGTCCAGCACTGCCTCTGATCGGCGATACAGGCGCCGCCCGGGAAGCGAGATTCACGCCGCCAGGAGCAGGCCGGATCCAACACGGTGCGCAGGTGCGACGTTTTTACCCGGCCATGCGCAAGCCGATGCTGCGCGCCCTGCCCTGCACCGCCTCACAGCACACCGTCCAGCGGGCCGGCGGCACCGGTCAATACGGCGCAGGCGTGATCCTGCAGTTCCTCACCGCTGGCCTTGTTGCCCGCCGCAAGGTCCAACCGGGTGGCCAGCAACACGAAACCGGGCGCACCGGAGGGGCCCGTCTGCCCGGCGACCACCAGCGACCAGTTCCCGATATCGGCCGGATCGGCCAGATGGGCGGCCAGCAGACGCACCGGGTTCGCGGTGAGCTCGGCACCGGGCAACTGGCGGGCGAGATAGGCATGCCCGCGCAACGGCTCCGGCAGCGGCTGCCAGCTGGCGCCGATGACCGGCTGCAGCCGGCGCAGCTGGGCCAGGACATCCGCGCGCAGGCAATCCACGTGGATGTGCAGTTGGTGCTGGGAGCGTCCATGGGGCGAATTCAGGGCCAGGCTGGCCACATCGCGCGGCAGTGCCATTCCGAGTGCCTGCTCGGTGTGGCTGCGCGCGTTCCACGCGGCGGCGAAGTAGTTGGGGGCACCGGCACGCAGTAGCGCCGGGCTTTCAATGCCCGAAATGCGGTCCAACGGCAGCACCAGGAACTGGTAGTGGCCGTGCGAATCCTTGAGCAGCACATCGCGCCGCTGCGCCTGGGGAGAAACGGCCAAACAGCTGCCGCGAGGGGCGGCCTCGCCGGCGCAGTCGCGCTGGATGATGCCCCACAGGGCGTCTGGATTGGCAGGCGGTCTGGCCGGCGGCCGGGGCGGCGTGGCGCAGGCTGCCAACAGCAGCACCGCACAGGGCAAGGACAATCGGGCGATCACGGACAAGCTCGGACAGGAATGCGGGCCCAGCCGGCCGTGCCGATGGGCGGGCGCGATTGTACCGCGCCGTTTCTGTCGCTTCCGTGTCAGTAGGTGCTGTACGGCACCTCGACCACCACCGGTGCGGCCGGTGCCGGCGGCTGCAGGGTGTAGCGATCCAGCGCGCCATTGTCATCGGCGAAGCGCTGTGACTGCACCTGCAGGCGGTAGGTGGTGGTACCGAACTTGACGCTGCCGCCGCTGGCATCCAGCGCGGCACCGGCCGGCAGCAGCAGGCCGCCGAGGTCACTGTAACCGCCGCCTTCCTGCGAGAAGACATGGTCGACCAGCTCGCCCTCGCGCTTCATCGCAAACACATGCGGGTCGCCGTGGCGGCGGTTGTAGTCCTCGTTGCCGAGCAGATCGGCGATCCACACCCCGGGCAGCCGGTAGCTGGTTTCCAGCGCAATCGCATCGAGACGGTCACTGTCTACCACCAGGCAGCAGACCGCCTGCTTGTTTTCGCGGTCCAGGATCGCAAAGCGCTCGCCCTTGGCAACCTCGCGCGGCAGGATCGCAAACGGCTGGTTCCTCAGAACCGGTTCGGCGCCACTGGCCGAATGCAGGTTGCGCCAGCCACCGAATACCGGTGCGTCCGGCTCGGCCGCCACGGCGTTGCCGGCCATCGTCATTCCCAGTGTCACGATCAATGCGGCCGTGATCTTCCTGCTGTGCATGCGCTACTTCCGTTGGTTGACCTGTCGCGACGACATCGCCGGACCTCACAAGACCGCGACACTATGCGCCAGCAGCGGGCCCGCGGGCAATCGGCGCCGCTCAGCCGATCACGATGTAGTCACTGACCAGGGTGATCCCGCGATGCTCACCGCGCTCAAGCTGCACGTGGCGGCCACCGACCTGGTCGATGGCGATGCAGTCATCCACCTCCAGCAGGGCATCGGTATGCGGCTTGAACCAGCTGGCATCGCGCAGGGCCTTGGCCTCGCGCTTGGCCGCCTCGGCATCCGTGGCGACCAGCAGCCGGTAATCATGCGCCTCGCCCAGCGCACCGGCGGCATACCCGCCGAGATTGAGGAAGTACAGGCGCGGCGCGCCAACGGCCGGGGCCGCGTCGCCGAAGCGCACCCGGTACGCCTCCACCCCATCCACCGCGAGCCAGCCATCGAGATGCAGCCCTTTCCGCTCACCGAACCAGTCCTGGCGCAGCTGCGGGTAGGCCTCTTCAATGGCATCGACGTTGGCGAAGGCCACGTCGTGGACCTCGATCCGGGCGCGGGCATGTCGCCCACCCAGCATGAACACGTGCAGCACCTGCGACTCCCGGCATGGCCGATCTGAGAGGCCGCCAGTGTAGCGCCGGTGGCCGTTGCGCCCTGCCCCATCAGCCGCGTGGGCTGCGCCCAACGGTCGCGGGGTGCCAACCACGCGCCGGTGCACACCGCAGTGGTATGGTCGGCGCCTGACCCCGCAGGAGCGACCCGATGGCATCCCTTTTCCGTTACCCCCTCGCCGCGATCACGCTCGCCGGCACCCTCTCGCTGGCCGCGTGCGTGAGCACGCCGGGCCCGGAGATCAAGGGTCCAGGCCTGTGCAAGGCCGATGCCCTGGGCTGGGCCATCGGCCAGCCGGCCGACGAGGCGAACATGCGCAAGCTGCTGGTGCAGAGCGGCGCCGGCCTGATCAACCCGATCGGCCCGGCCACGATCACCACCCGTGACCTGCGCCAGGATCGGCTGCGGGTGTTCATCGACAAGGACAACGTGATTACCGCCGTCCGCTGCGAATGAAGCGTTGCGGGTAGAGCCACCCCATGGGTGGCTGCCCTGAAACCTGCGATACGCCGGCACAGCCACCCATGGGGTGGCTCTACCCGTGGGGGGTGCAGTCGCAGCTGCTCCATCCGCGCGTCTTCGCGGTCTGGCCGATGCCCGGGTTGAACGTATTGCTCGGATCCAGTTGCTGGTAGAACGCCGCCAAGGCCGGCTTGGCCGGGTACAGATGGCCCACGTTGTGTTCGGCCGGATACTCCGCACCACGCGCGTCCAACAGCGCCCACATCGCGTGCTCGATGGCCAGCGGATCCTCGCCCTTGCGCACGATGTAGTCCTGATGGAACACATGGCACAGGAAATGCCCGTAATACAGTTTGCCGGCCAAGCGTGCGTCGAGTTCGGCCGGCAGGTGTTCCACCCACGCGCGGTCATCGCGCCGTAGTGCCACGTCCAGGGCCACAATGTCCTCGACCTCGCGCCGGTGCACCTCGCGATAACGCACGGCCGCGCCGGCCACCGCAAAGCGGTGCAGGAACGCCTTGCGCCCCTCCTCGGCCGTGCACTGGAAGAAGTCGCCCTCGCTGTCAGCGAAGTGAGTGCGCAGGAAGGTTTCGGCGGCGGCGGCATCCACCGCTGACACCTTGAGCAGCAGGTGGTGCTCGTAGCGGTCACGGAACTGGCCCATGCGCGCGGGCAGATGGCCCGGCAGGCAGCGCATCGCCCACTGGATCACGCGGTCGGTGACCCCGCGCAGGCCAAGGCTTTCGAACCATCCATCGACGCGGCTTTTCAGCGCGAACGCCGCCGGCACCCTGGCCGTGCCGAAGCGATCGATGAGCAGGAAGGTGTCCTTGCCGTACCGTTCGCCGATGTCGTACGCCTCGCGGTGCAGGTACTCGCCCGAGATCGGCAGGCGCTCGAACGCGGTCAGCAGATGGCGGCGGATCGCGGTCAGATCCTCCATCGCATTGCTGCCGATGTAGAACACCTCGCCGGGCTCGCGCGCAAACGTATCCAGCCGCACCGCGAACACCGCCAGCTTGCCGGCCGAGCCGGAGGCTTCGTAGTGGCGCGAGGGATCGGCGTTGTAGCGGGCCGGCGTGGCTGCATCGACCTGGCGCACCTGCTCGGCATAGCGCGGGTCGGAGGCGGCGCGGTCGTTGCCATTGTCCACGTCGGCGGGCGCGTAGTCGCCGCCCTGCAGCCGCTCCAGGATCTGCTCGGCGGTATCGCCCAGCGCGATGCCGAGATGATTGACCAGCTGCAGCTTGCCGTTGGAATCGACCTGGGCGAACAACGCCAGTTCGGTATAGGCCGGGCCGCGTCGCACCAGCGAGCCGCCGGAGTTGTTGCAGACCCCGCCCAGCACCGAGGCACCGATGCACGACGAGCCGATCACCGAGTGCGGTTCGCGGCCCAGCGGCGCCAGCTCCTTTTCCAGCCGGTCCAGCGTCGCCCCGGGCAGGCAGACCACCTGGCGGCCCTCGTTGATCAGCTGCACACCGGTCAGGCGCAGCGTGTTGAGGATGACCACCGGGCGGTCATAGTCGGCACCATCCGGCGTGGAACCGCCGGTGAGGCCGGTGTTGGCCGCCTGCATGATCACGATCGCGTTGGCCGCCACGATGGCCTGCAGGGCGCGCCACTGTTCCAGCAGCGTGCCCGGGCGGACCACCGCCAGCACCGGGCCATCGCCGAAACGGTAGCCCTTGCGGAAGCGCCGGGTCGGCTTGTCGCCGCACAGCACGTGTGCGTCCCCGACGATCGCGCGCAGCTGCGCCAGCAGCGCTGCCGTGCCCTGGGATGCCGCGTTCATGGTGCGGCCGCGAGGCGACGCGTGGCGTCCACCAGCGAATCGCGGCTGATGTCGGCGATGGTCCTGGCGCCGGTGAGCGTCATCGCCACGCGCATTTCCTTGGCCATCAGGTCCAGCAGATTGGCCACGCCGGCCTCGCCCTGCGCGGCGAGCGCATAGACGAAGGCGCGGCCGAGCAGCACGCTGTCGGCGCCGAGCGCGATCATGCGCACTACGTCCAGGCCGTTGCGGATGCCCGAATCGGCCAGGATCTTCAGCTCACCCTTGACTGCATCGGCGATCGCCGGCAACGCCCGCGCGGTGGACAGCACCCCGTCCAGCTGGCGACCGCCGTGGTTGGAGACCACGATGCCGTCGGCCCCGAAGCGAACGGCGTCACGTGCATCGTCCGGATCAAGAATGCCCTTGATCACCATCGGTCCACTCCAGAACTCGCGGATCCACTCCAGGTCTTTCCAGGAAATGGACGGATCGAAGTTGTTGCCCAGCCAGCCGATGTAATCGGCCAGGCCGGTCGGGCTGCCCCGATAGGTGGAGATGTTGCCCAGATCGTGCGGGCGGCCGAACAGGCCCACGTCCCATGCCCAGCGCGGGTGCGCCACCGCCTGCAGCATGCGCCGCGCCGGCGCGTTCGGGCCACTCATGCCCGAGTGCGCATCGCGGTAGCGCGCGCCCGGCGTGGGCATGTCCACCGTGAACACCAGCGTGGTCACGCCAGCTGCCTTGGCCCGCTCCAGCGCATTGCGCATGAAGCCGCGATCCTTGAGGACATACAGCTGGAACCACATCGGCCTATCGATGGCCGGGGCCACTTCCTCGATCGGGCAGACCGACACGGTGGACAGCGTGAACGGAATCCCCCGGCTCGCCGCCGCCCGCGCCGCCTGCACTTCACCGCGGCGCGCATACATGCCGGTCAGCCCGACCGGCGCCAGCGCCACCGGCATCGCCAGACGCTCACCGAACAGCTCCATTTCCAGGCTCAGATCGGACATGTTGCGCAGGATGCGCTGGCGCAGCGCGATCTCCGACAGGTCCGCGACGTTCCGCTTCAGGGTGTGCTCGGCATACGCGCCGCCATCGATGTAGTGGAACAGGAACGGCGGCAGGCGGCGTTGTGCCGCTGCGCGGTAGTCGGTGGAGGCGGAAATGATCATGGGTCAACCGTGGGAAGAAGGAAGCCGTGACGCACGTGCGCGCCGGGCCTCGTTGTCATCGAGCGTGCGCAGGGAGGTGTGCACGAATTCCAGGTGCGCGTGCGCGGCGGCACGCGCGCGTTCGGGGTCGCCGGAGAGCACGCCATCCATCATCTCGCGGTGCTGGACGGACAGCGGCTCGAAGGTGCGGGCGGAGGTATAGAGCTTCTCGCGGCTCTGCGAGATGTTGGTCTGCAGCAGCTCGAACAGGCCACGCATCACCTGCAGCAGCACCAGGTTGTGCGAGGCCTCGGCGATGGCCAGGTGGAAGGCCGCATCGGCCTGTGCCTCGCCGGCCGGATCGTCCTTGCCATGCGCAGCCATCATGGTGTCGAAGGCCTGGCGGATCTTCGCGCGGTCTTCGTCGGTGGCGCGCAAGGCGGCGTGCCACGCAGTTGCCCCTTCCAGCGCGTGGCGGATCTCCAGCACGTCGAAGCGGTATTCCGGGTCGCCCTGGAACAGCGGCAGGTACGGCATCAACGGCTCATCGATGGCCTGCCGGGCACGGGCCGCCGGTTCGCTCACGTAGGTGCCGCCGCCGACCCGCGCGTTCAGCAGGCCCTGGCTAGCCAGCTGCGCGATCGCCTCGCGCAGCGCCGTGCGCGAGACCCCCAGCTGCACCGCCAGCGGTCGTTCGGCCGGCAGGCGGTCACCCGGCTGCAGGTTGTGCTCACGGATCAGGCTGCGCAGCTGCGCGGCCACCTTGTCGGACAGGCGTTCGTTCTTCATGCCGCCATTGTCGCCCGCGGGGCGGGCGATGGGGTCGATGCCGGTGGCCGGACTGCCGCGCATGGGCTCAGGGAATCATCCAGGTCAGCCAGTACGCCTGCACCGTGGTGATGATGCCGACCATCACGGTGAAGATCAGGCTGTGCTTGACCGTGAAGCGGAACAGGTCCGATTCCTTGCCGGCCAGCCCGACCGCCGCGCAGGCAATCGCGATCGACTGCGGCGAGATCATCTTGCCGGTCACCCCGCCGGTGGTGTTGGCCGCGACCAGCAGCACTTCGGACACGCCGATCTGCTGGGCCGTGGTCGCCTGCAGCGCCGAGAACAGCGCATTGGACGAGGTGTCCGACCCGGTCAGGAACACGCCCAGCCAGCCGAGGAACGGCGAGAAGAAGGTGAAGGCCTTGCCGGTGTGCGCCAGGGCCAGTGCCAGCGTCGCCGACAGCCCGGAGTAGTTGGCGATGAAGGCAAAGGCCAGCACCATGCCGATGGAGTAGATCGGGACCTTGAGTTCATTGGCGGTTTCAGCGAAGGTGCGCAGCGCCGCGGCCGGGCGCATCTTCAGCAGCACGATCGCGATGACCGCGCCCAGCATGATCGCCGTGCCGGTCGCCGAGACCGCATCGAACCTGTAGATCGCCTCGTACCCGGTCGGCACCGGCACGATCGGCGGCATTTTCAGCACCAGTTGATCCAGCGCCGGTACCGGAATCTTCAGCACCCAGTGCTCCAGCGCACCCCCGGTGGCGAACAGCGCCTTGAACGGCTTGATGCTCCAGATCGTGACCATCGCGGTCAGGATCAGGAACGGCGACCATGCCTTGACGATCTGGCCGGTGGAATAGCGCGGTGCCTCCAGTGCCTGGGCGGCAGCTTCTGCGCTGCTCTCGGTATCGAAGCGGAAGATGCGCACCGGCGTCCACTTGCGCAGGAACAGGGTCAGGCAGACCAGCGACGTCAGCGAGGCGGTGATGTCCGGCAGCTCCGGGCCGATGAAGTTGGAGGTCAGGTACTGGGCGATCGCGAACGACCCACCGGCCACCAGCACCGCTGGCCAGGTTTCCCTGATGCCGCGCCAGCCGTCCATGATCGCCATGATCCAGAACAGCACGATGACGGTCAGGAACGGCAGCTGGCGCCCGGCCATTTGCCCGATCTCGAATGCATCCAGCCCGGTCACCTGCCCGGCCACGATGATCGGAATGCCCATCGCGCCGAAGGCCACCGGCGCGGTATTGACGATCAGGCACTGGCCGGCGGCATACAGCGGCTTGAAGCCCAGCCCGACCAGCAGCGCAGCGGTGATCGCCACCGGCGCTCCGAAGCCGGCCGCCCCTTCCAGGAACGCGCCAAACGCAAAGCCGACCATCAGCATCTGCAGGCGCTGGTCTTCGGTGACCGACAGGATCGACGCCCGGATGATGTCGAACTGTCCGGTCTTGACCGAGACCTTGTACAGGAACACCGCGCCCAGAATGATCCAGGCGATCGGCCACAAGCCGTAGACGAAGCCATAACCGGCTGCTGCCAGCGCCTGCGACAGGGGCATCCGATAGAACAGCAGGGCCACCGCCAACGCGATCACCACGGTGATCGTGCCGGCCAGCCAGCCCTTCATGCGCAACACGGCCAGGGCGACAAAGAAGAAAGCGATCGGCAGCAGCGCGATCAGGCTGGACAGCCAGAGGTTGCCAGCGGGGTCATACAGTTGTTGCCAGGCCTGCATCGGCGGATCTCATCAAGACGGACAGGGGTCCGCGCGGTCAGCACCGCGCGAGCCGAGAACGTCCAACAGTGGTTATTGGTAGTACCAATAACCAACATGCCTGTTGGAACAGCCCGCATTGAAACGCCAAACGCGAGACGAGCCTATTAGACCATAGGTCTACGTCCGAATATTGGTCCTACCACTCAGCAGCCGCAGTCGTTCGAACGACCTTTGAGTTCCACCGAGTTGCCGTCCGGATCGCGCAGGCGCAGCGAGAGGCCATCGCCCTCGGCACCGTAATTGCGCTCGGCCGGCCCACTGAGCTCTACCTGCAGTCCCTGCAGATGCACGCGCACCTGCTCGGCATCGAACGGTTCCACGCGCAGGCAGACATGCTCGACATTGCGCCCTTCCCGCCCGGGCGCCGCCCCGCCCTTGATTCCCAGCGGACCGTCCACGCTGATCAGATCGATCAGCGACTCACCGGCATGCAGATGCACCATGCCCAGCGACGGCCGTTCGCGGGCGACCGTGCAGCCCAGAACGTCACAGTAGAAGCGCACGGCGCGGGGCAGATCCTGCACGCGCAGCACCACGTGGTCGATGCGCTGGATCTCGAAGGGACGTTCGCTGCTCATGACGACTCCAGTTTTCTGGCGATACGGCTGAATACCACCAGCACGATCAGGCACAACACACTCACGCCGACAGCGATCACATACTCGCCGATGCCAACCGCGATACCGATCGCGGCGGACATGATCAGTGAACTGGCAGTGGTAAGGCCGCTGACCTGGTCATCGCGCGAGCCCCGCAGGATCGTGCCGGCGGCAACGAAGCCGACACAGGCCACCACCGCCTCGATCAGACGCACCGGATCGACCTGCAGCAGGTCACGGTAGCGTTCCTCCTGGAAGTGTTCGGCAATGCTGTCGCCCAAGCCGACAATCAGTGCGGCTGCACCGGCGATCAGCATGTGCGTGCGCAGTCCGGCGGCGTGCTTGCCCATCTCGCGTTCGATGCCGAGCGTGGCGCCCAGCAGCATGGCTACGGCAATCCGCAGCAGGATCGATAGATCTTGTTCCAGTCCCATCTGCGTCTCTCATCCGGCAATGGACGGAGCGTCGCAGACAGGGGCGTCTGGGGACCGTGAAACCAGTGGCAGGCCCGGCTGAGCCTGCCACCACGTGTCTTACTGGGCCAGATATCCGCCATCGATCGCGTAGTAAGTGCCGGTTGCAAAACCCGCATCCGCGCTGGCCAGCCAGGCCACCAGTGCGGCGACTTCTTCCGGCTTGCCGAGGCGTCCCAGCGCGTGCTTGCTTTCCAGCGCCTGCTTCACCTTCGGGTCCATCTTGTCCAGCAACGGGGTGGCGATGAAGCCCGGGCCCACCGCATTGATGCGGATCTTGTCCGCCGCGTGTTCCCACGCCGCCGTCTGGGTCAGACCGACCACGCCATGCTTGGCCGCGACATAGGCCGCCGAATTGTTGAAACCGACCTGGCCCAGGATGGAGGCCATGTTGATGATGCTGCCGCCCTTGCCCGTGCTGCGCATCGCCTGGATCTGCGCCCGCTGGCACACGAATACGCTGTTGAGATTGACGTCGATGACGTTCCTCCAGCCATCCACGGGGTAATCGCCACTGGCCGCCGACGGCCCGCCGATACCCGCGTTGTTCACTGCGATGTCCAGCCCACCGAGTTCCTGCACGGTCTGCTTCACGGCTGCTTCCACCGCGTGCTCGTCGGTGACGTTCAAGGCGATGCCGATCGATTTCACGCCTTTGCTGCGCAGCGCCTCGGCTGTCTTCTCGACGGCGTCTGCCTTGAGATCCCACACCGCCACCGCCGCGCCGGAATCGGCCAGCAGTTCGGCCACGGCCAGGCCGATGCCGGAGACGCCGCCGGTGACGATGGCGACCTTTCCCTTGAGCTGATAATCAATCATCGCGTTGTTCCTCGGGTTGGAATAAGGCTGCGGGCACTGCCTGCCCATGCCTCGACCATACGCCGCGAAAACGTTACAGAACGTGCACAGCGTGCTCCGCAACAATCCTTCCCATCGCTGCAACGCACCTGCCCCTATGCTCGGGGTCGTACGACCACATCCTTTCTTTCATCCGCCGCTGGCGGTCGCCCCCTCCCAAGGTAAGCCCATGACAGATTCCACTGACGGCCAGTTGTTCTCCCCCACCCGTCTGGGGGCCATCGACGTCGCCAACCGCGTCGCGATGGCACCGCTGACCCGCAACCGCGCCATCAAGGACCGCATTCCCAATCCTCTGGCCATCCAGTACTACGAACAGCGCGCCAGCGCCGGGCTGATCATCGCCGAAGCCACCCAGATCAGTCCGTTGGGCCAGGGCTATCTGGATACGCCCGGCATCTACAGCCAGGACCAGATCGATGCCTGGAAAAAGGTCACCGACGCCGTGCACGCGCGCGGTGGCAAGATCGTGCTGCAGCTGTGGCACGTCGGCCGCATCTCGCACACCAGCCTGCTGCCCGAGGGCGAGGTACCGGTGGCGCCGAGTGCCCTGCGCGCCGATGCGAAGACGTTCACCGCCAAGGGCTTTGAAGATGTCTCCGAGCCGCGCGCCCTGCGCCTGGACGAGATTCCCGGCCTGATCCAGGACTATCGCCAGGCCGCACGCAACGCCATCACGGCCGGCTTCGACGGTGTGGAAGTGCATGCTGCCAACGGCTATCTCATCGACCAGTTCCTGCGTGATGGCAGCAACCAGCGCACCGACGAATACGGTGGCAGCATCGAAAACCGCACCCGCCTGCTGGATGAAGTGGTCAGCGCGATCGTTTCGGAAATCGGTGCAGAACGCACCGGCGTACGTCTCTCGCCGGTGACGCCAGCCAACGACGCTGCCGACTCCAACCCGCAGCCGTTGTTCGAACGCGCCGTGGAGCGTCTGGATGCCATCGGCCCGCTCGCTTTCATCCACGTGATCGAAGGCGCGACCGGCGGCCCGCGCGACAACATCGCCTTCGACTACGCCGCGCTGCGCGCCAAGTTCAAGGGCGCATGGATCGCCAACAACGGTTACGACCAGGCGCGTGCCGAAGCGGCGGTGGCCTCCGGCTATGCCGACATGGTCGCCTTCGGTCGTCCCTTCATCGCCAATCCCGATTTGGTCGAGCGCTTCCGTCTGGGCGTGGCGCTGTCCGAGCTGGACAAGGACACGCTGTACGGCGGTGGCGCACACGGCTACACCGACTACCCGACCCTCGACGGTTGAGGGTCAATGCGGGTTCGCCGGATGCGCTGTCCGGCCAACCAGAGCAAGGATGACCTGCATCCTGGAGGCGCCGGCCCATGGCCGGCGCTCCCTTCCAGCCTTCAATACACCGGCAACGAAATGAAACTGGCCTGCTGCGGCGCGTGCCAGATCTGCTGCGTCGCCTTCTGGTAATCGGCCGGCTTGGCCAGGTAGATGTTCGGCACGAACGTCTGCGGGTTGCGGTCGTACAGCGGGAACAGACTCGACTGCACCTGCACCATCACCCGGTGGCCCGGCTGGAACACATGGTTCGCGGTCGGCAGACCGAATTTGTAATCCAGCACCTGGTTGCCCGCGATCGCCTTCGGGTCGCTGAAGCTCTCGCGGTACCGGCCACGGAAGATCGCCATCGAGACCGACAGCTCGTACCCGCCCATCTCCGGCGTCGACGGCGTCTGGTCCGGATACACATCGATCAGTTTCACCACCCAGTCGCTGTCGCTGCCACTCGTGGCTGCCTGCAGATTGACCTGCGGCGCGCCGCCGATCCGCAGCGGCTCGGTCAACGGCTCGCTGACGAAGGTCAGCACGTCCGGGCGACCATCCACGAAGCGCTGGTCCTTCACCAGCCAACTCGTCCACATGTCGCGGTCAGCAAACCGCACCGGGCGCGGTACAAACGGCACCGGCTTGGCCGGATCGGATACATATGCCTCGAACGTGGCCTCCCCCGCCTGTGGTGCTTCAAAGGACAGCCTGCCGCCCGCGCGCAGGTACAGCGGCCGGGACTGCGCCGCGCTGCGCGGCCACTGCTGCAGCTTGTCCCAGTGGTTCTCCCCGGTGTTGTAGATCAACACCGGCGGTGTCTGCGCCTTGGGCGCGCCATCGACCAGGTACTGATCGAAGAACGGCTTGAGTACATCGCGGCGGAACTGCAGCGCGGTGTCGCCCTCGAACTTCAATGCGCCCAGGCTGCTGCCGTCATAGTTGACCTGGCTGTGCCGCCAAGGCCCCATCACCAGATAGTTCAGCGTGTTGCCAGTGTCACGCGGCTCCATCGCCGCATAGCTGTGCACCGCGCCCCACATGTCTTCCTGGTCCCACAGGCCCTGCAGCCACATCGTGGGGACCTTCAGTTCGGTCCTGGCCATGCGCGCGTCCAGCGCCTGTTCCTGCCAGAACGCATCGTAGCTGGGGTGCTCGATCAGCTTGTGCCACCACGGCAACTGGTCCAGCCCGTTGGCCCTGGCGTAGTCACCGGCCGAGCCGGCGCGCAGGAAGGTGGTGTAATCGTCGTAGCCCACGCTGGGAATCGCCGGGCCCTTGCCGCGCTTGGCCAACTGGCCGGTGAAGTAGCCGAAATTGACCTGGCGGAACGCACCGTAGTTGAGCCAGTCATCGCCCATCCAGCCATCGATCATCGGGCTCTGCGGCGCGGCGACCTTCAACGCCGGGTGCGGGTTGGTCAGCGCCATCACCACGGTGAAGCCCTCATAGGACGAGCCCAGCATGCCGACCTTGCCGTTGCTCTCGGGCACGTGCTTGACCAGCCAATCGATGGTGTCCCATGCGTCGGTGGCATGGTCCACCTTCGTGGGGTTGAGCGGCCCACGCAGCGGCCGGGTCATCACGTAATCGCCCTCGGAGCCGTACTTGCCGCGGATGTCCTGGAACACGCGGATGTAGCCGCCATCGACGAACACCTCATCGCCCTGCGGCAGGATGTCACGCATGTTCGGCGAATCCATGCGCTTGGCACGATTGGCCGCATCGTAGGGCGTGCGGGTCAGCAGGATCGGCGCGTTCCTGGCGCCCTTGGGCACCACGATCACCGTGTAGAGTTTCGTCCCGTCCCGCATCGGCACCATCACCACGCGCTTGTCGTAGTTGTCCTGCGCCGTGGGCGTCACGAAGCCCTTGGCTGGAATGTCCGGGGTCATCGGCGAGGTCTGCGCCGACACACTGGCCGCAACCATCAGACTCAACAGCGCAACTGGCAATACACGCACACGCATGGGCTCTCTCCCGGCAGTGATGGCAACCTCCGCAGCCTAGCGCTGCCCGGCGCGCCCCGGTAGATGCCGAACGGCCCGGCGCCGTGTCTTTGCCCGCATTCAGCTGCCAACCACCGTTTCATGCAAAGCCTGCCAGCGCAGCGTGCCGTCCGGGCGGCTCACGAGAACCACCAAGGCCTCACGTCGATGGCCGGTGCCATCCGCGCCGATCTGATCCTCGCGATAGCGCACCGCGCAGGCGGCGGGCGCGAGCGGCAGGTACTGCATTGCATCGACCGTGATCTGGAGCCCGGGCCGGCTGCCATGGGCGGAGGCGAAGAGGTCGGCGAGCGCGGGCTTGTCCAGGCGGACGCCACGGATCCCGACCATGCTGAAGTCCTCGCTGAAGCGGGCCAGCAGTGTGCCCAGCGCAGCCACAGGCGAGCGGCCGGTGAACCAGTCTTCGATCAGCACATGCAGGTCATGGATCTCGTTGAAGGCAAGCGTGTCATTCATGGGGAGGCTCTCAAGGCAAGGGAAGACGCCGGCAGGCGCCATAGCAGAAGCATCGGCAGCAGGCTCATGCCCGCCGCCAGCATCAGGGTGAGCGGGAACGCATGCGCTGGCAGCACGGAGGACAGCACCGCCAGCACACAGGCCAACAGCGCGGCGGCCAGACAGAAGCTGAGTTGGCGGTTGAGATTCCACAGCGCACTACCCGGCAGCAGCTCTGCGTCCGCCAGCCTCTGGAACGCGAGCGTCTGCGCGCTGCTGCTGCACAGGCTCCCGCCCAGCCCCATCAGCGCGAAGGCCAGTACCGGCAGCCATGGGTGAGTGGCCTGCACGCCGATCAGCAGCACGATCCCGAGCGCCTGGCATCCCATGCCGGCGCTCAACAGTGGGCGCGCCCCGATGCGGGGCAGCCAGTGCTGTGTGGTGGCGATGGCGCAGGCCGAGGCGATCGCCCACGGCAGCATGAAGCCACCGATGGCCGCGGCGCCGTAGCCCTGGCGATACAGCAGCAGCGTGGCCACCAGCTGGGTGCCGATGAAGGTCCCGGGTACCAGCAGATAGACCAGCATCGCCAGCCGCAGCGATGCATGCCGCAGCAGCGACCATTGCAGGACCGGGTGATCGGTACGGCGCGCACTGCGGGCATACAACGCCAGCACCAGGATGGCGACCACGAGCAGGCCCGCGCCGAGCATCCGCTGCCCCGGCTCTGCCAACAGGCTCAGCGCAACCAGCAACACGCTCAGGCCCAGTGAGCCCAACAGCAGCCCGCGACCGTCCAGCGCAGGTACGACCACCGGCTCACGCGGACGCACCCACCACGCCGCCAGCGCCAAGGCCACCATGGCCAGCGGCACACTGACCAGCAACACGCCGCGCCATGAGCCCCACTCCACCAGCAGGCCGCCCAGTGTGGGTGACAGCGCCGGCACCAGCAGTGCCACCGCCATGATGCGGGCGGTCAGACGCGCGCGGTCGGCCGGCGGGCATTCGCGGTAGGCCATCGCCTGCCCCACCGGAATCAACAGCCCACCGCCCAGCCCCTGCAGCAGGCGCCACGCGATCAGCCACTCGATGCTCGGCGCGGTGCCTGCCAGCACGGCGCCCACGGTAAACAGGGCCAGCGAGAGGCACAGCACCCGGCGTTCGCCCAGGCGCGCCGCCAACCAGCTGCCCAGCGGAATGACCAGGGACAGCCCGAGCATGTAGGCATTGCCGATCCACGCCAGCTGCGGCACGGACGCGTGCAGGTCGTTGGCGATGGCCGGATACGCGACGGTCCCGATGAACATGTTCACCAGGTCCAGCGAGAATCCCAGCAGGTACAGCGTTTCCACCCTGGCCCGGTATGTCATGACGCGCTCCGATTGCGAGGCGGCAGCATGCGCGTTGCGGCCGGCTGGATATACGGGCAAGCGGATGCAAGACTGTCAAACCATTTTTGACAGTCAGCGTGCCGCCATGGTCAGTCTGGACCGCTTCGAGACCTTCAAGACGATTGTCGATGCCGGCAGCCTGACCGCTGCCGCGCAACGCCTGGGCCAGAGCCGCGCAGTGGTGAGCTTCAACCTCAAGCGGCTGGAACAGGAACTCGGTGTAACCCTGCTGGTGCGCAATACCCGCAGCCTGGCGTTGACCGAAGCCGGCGAGCGTTTCTACCAGCACTGCACGGCGCTGCTGGCCACCGCCGAGCTCGCCATCGAGGAAGCACGCAGCGAACAGCTGCAGCTGCGCGGTACGCTGCGCCTGACCACCACACCGGAATATGCGATCGCCCGGGTCGTGCCGGTGCTGGAGTCGTTCCGTGCCCTGCATCCCGAGCTGCGCCTGCATCTTTCGACCTCCCCGGCACCGGCGGACCTGATTCCCGAGCGGTTCGATCTCGCGATCCGCCTGGGCCGCCTGCAGGACTCGCAATTGCGCGCGACCCTGCTGGACGAACACGCGCTATGCGCGGTCGCCTCACCGTCGTTGTTGGCCACGCTGCCCGATGAGGCCGCGCGCGATGATCCGGACTGGGTCCGCACGCTGCCAAGGCTGGGCTATCCGCGCCTGGCGGACCTCCCACTGGTGGCGCCCGATGGCAGCGACCAGCTGTTTGCCTGCAACCCCGCCCATGCGGTGGTCACGGTTGATAACGCCTCCACCCTGCGGGCGTTCGCGCTGGCCGGGGCCGGCGCGACCGTGTTGCCGCAGTGGTTGATCGATGACGATCTGGCGCAGGGCCGGCTGCTGCCGATCCTGCGCCGTCATTGCTTCCCGCGCCAGGGAGTGTATGCGGTGTTTCCCAACACCGCCCAGCCCTCGCGCCGGGTCCGGCTGCTGCTGGCGCACCTGCGCGAGCACCTGCCGGGGTGACCGGAGGCACGACCCACGGTCGTGCCCTGCCCGTCAGTTCAGCGGACCACCTGCCCGGCCAGCTCCAGCGGCACGCGCTGCACCGGTGCATTGGCCGCGCGCGAGAGCTGCACTTCGTACTGCCCACCGGCGATCTTCCACTGCTTGTCGGCGGTGTCGAAGCTGGCCAGCGTCTTCGGCTCGGCTTCGATGCGGATCCGGCGGCTTTCGCCCGGCTGCAGCGTCACCTTCTGGAAGCCGATCAGGCGGATCGGGGTGGTGCTGCCCTGCGGCAGCTGCAGGTACAGCTGCGGCACATCCGCACCGGCGACCTTGCCGGTGTTGCGCACATCCACGCTGGCGACCACGCGCTGGCCTTCCACCACCACCGTCAGGTTGTCGTAGCCGAAGCTGGTGTAGGACAGGCCATAGCCGAACGCGTACTGCGGGGTCAGGCCCTTGGCGGCAAACCACTTGTAACCGACGTTGGCGCCTTCGATGTCGTAGTCGATGGTGTCATCCGGCTTGTTCTTCGGGTTGAAGCCCAGGCCGTTGACGTGCGGGCGCGGCAGCTGACTGACATCCACCGGCCAGGTCACCGGGAGGCGGCCGGACGGATTGACCTTGCCGGTCAGCAGCGCGGCGATGCCTTCACCACCGCGGATACCCGGATACCAGGCCTGCAGGATGGCCGGCACCTGCTGCAGCCACGGCAGCTCGACCGGGCCATTGGTTTCCAGCACCACCACCGTCTTCGGGTTGGCCTTGGCCACCCCGGCGATCAGCGCGTCCTGGTTGTCCGGCAACTGCATGTGCGGCAGATCGACCGACTCGGCCGACCACTGGGTGGCGAACACGATGGCGACATCGGCCGCAGCGGCAGCGCGCGCGGCGGCCGCGACATCGCGGCCATCCACGTAATCGATGCGGGCATCCGGACGCTCGGCGCGCAGCGCTTCCAGCGGCGAGGACGGGTGGAAGATCACCGGGCCCGGCCAGGTGGTCGGCATCACGCCCGGCACCGCATTGGTGCCGCGGGCGGTCCAGCCCACCATCGAGGAACCACCACCGCCGATCACGCCCTTGTCGGCATGCCCACCGATGATGACGATGCGCTGCACGTCCTTGCCCAGCGGCAGCAGGTCATCGGCATTGCGCAGCAGCACGCTGCCTTCTTCGACGGTGCGCTGCGCGGCCAGGAAGCCGGCCTCGTCATCGATCGGCTCGTGCACCGGCGGCAGGTCGAAGTTGCCGTGCGCGAACATGGTGCGCAGGATGCGGCCGACCATGTCGTCCAGGCGCGCCTGCGGCACGACGCCACCGGCCACGGCCAGGCGCAGCGGCTCATCGAAGTAGACCGCCTTGTCGAACACTTCACCGGCCGACTGCTGGTCCAGGCCGGCCAGCGCCGCCTTGGAGCCGCTGTGCACGCCGCCCCAGTCGGACATCACGAAACCGGGGAACTTCCATTCCTGCTTGAGCACCTCGTTCATGAGGTAATCGTGTTCGCAGCCGTAGGTGCCGTTGATGCGGTTGTACGAGCACATCGCCGAACCCGGCTTGCCGATGTCCATGGCGATTTCAAACGCCAGCAGGTCCGATTCGCGCATCGCCTGCTCGCCGATCTCGGCGCTGTGGAAATTGCGCGAGGTCTCCATGTCGTTCAGCGCGAAGTGCTTCATCGTGGAGATCACGTGCTGGCTCTGCACGCCGCGGATCGACTCGCCGACCAGCACGCCGGCCAGCAGCGGATCTTCACCGGCGTATTCGAAGTTGCGGCCGTTGCGCGGGTCGCGCTGCAGGTTGACGCTGCCGGCCAGCAGGATATTGAAGCGCTGCTGCCAGGCTTCGCGACCCATGGTGGCACCGCCGGCGAAGGCGATGTCCGGGTTCCAGCTCGATGCGGTGGACGGGCCCGACGGCATCGCCGTGGCATGGTCACCCTTGCGCAGGCCACCCGGGTTGGTCACGCCGACGCCGGCATCGGCCGACTGCTGCGCCGGAATGCCCAGGCGCGGCACGCCCGGCACGAAGCCGGCCGAACCAACCGCACCTTCGGGCAGCGGGCCGCCGTCCTTGCCCAGCCCGAAGTAGCTGTGCAGCATCTGGAACTTCTCGTCCACGGTCATCTGCGCGACCAGTGCCTTGGCACGGGCATCGGCGTTCAGGCCGGTGTCCATCCATGGCGTATCGCCACCGACCGGCGCGGTGTAGCCCAGGGTCAGCAGCGTAGCCGCGGTGGTGCCCTTCTTTCCGTCATGGGTGCGCAGCTTGATGGCGGCCGAGGTAGCCGACTGGAAGCCATCGCTGAAGTAGCTTTCGTTGGCTTCCAGCGCGACACGCGACGGATCGAAGCCGGCGGTGGTGGCCGCATCGGCACTCACCGCGCCCAGCAGCACGGCCGGTGCGCCCAGGCGCGAGCCGGTGACCAGCGGCGGCAGCGCGGCGGCATCGGCGGCACTGGTGTACAGCGCGACCACATGGCGGCCATCGTTGAGGCGCAGGTAATTCAGCGACGGCTGTTCGGTGCCCGACTCGGCCTCGATCGGCAGGCGGGTCAGCACGACGCTGCCGGTCTGCTGCGCGGCGGCCGGATCGGCGGTCACGAAACGATAGTGATAGCCCAGCGCATCGGCCAGACCCTGCAGCGGATCCACGCGGTCGGCGCGGCGCTCCACGTTGCGCACCGTCACGGCATCGACCTGCAGCTGTTCCAGCTGTGCGGCGACCACGGCCGCATCCAGCTCACCCGGGGTCTGTTCCAGGGTCAATACGGTGAACGCGTCGGTGGTGGCGGCCGGGGCAGCGGCCCAGGCAGAAGCGCTCAGCGAGAGCGCGATGGCGGCCGTCAGGGCCAGGGGCTTTGAAATCGTTTTCATGAGCGGACGAAACACCTTTGCTTGCGCAATAAATCCAGGGAGTCTTGCCGCAGAAGGGTGCAGCGCCATATCGGCGGGAACCACGCGCAGGGGCGCGGAACCGTTTACAACGCAAGGCGATGACGGCTACGTCCAGGCCCCTCCGCCCGTCGTGACAGCCGCACCACCCGGGAGGCCCTTGCCGGCACCTCACCCCGGAAGAGTGTCCGAGCGTGTTCATGCCTGTCAACAGGATGCTTACATTTGAGACAGCGAAACCCGGCCCGAATCAGGGCGACGGCGGCTTGATCACCTGGGTGTCGGCAGCCGCCACCACCTGCCCATGCTGGTCACGCGGCTGCATCAGCGCCAAGGGCAGGCCATCGCTGTCGGCCTGCAGCACCGAGCGCGGCTCGCCCGGCGCGAACAGGAAGGCCTCGCCCCACTGCCGCAGCGCCACCACCAGCGGGAACAGCGCGCGGCCGCGTTCGGTGAGCACGTACTGCTGGTAGCCGCGCCCCTCCTCCAGCGACTGCTGCGTCAGCACATCGGCCTCCAGCAAGGCCTGCAGGCGCTGGCTGAGCATGCTGCGCGACATCCCGAGGCGGCGCTGGAAATCACTGAAGCGCCCTACTCCATCGAACGCCTCGCGCACGATCAGCAGCGACCAGCGGTCGCCGACCAGATCCAGCGCGCGCCCCACCGGGCAGGGGGTAGTGGCATCGGTTGTCATGTGCGGCCTCCTTTCGAGGTTTCATTTTAGAACCACATACTCCAAAATCAACTGGTTCTTTTTTGAGACTACATCATGCCGCTCCCTGCCTCCGCCTCGCGTGCGTCCACCTCCCCGCTCCCCTCCGCCCTGCTGATGCTGTTCGCCTGCGCCGCCGGTTTGAGCGTGGCCAATGTCTATTACGCCCAGCCCTTGCTGGATGCCTTGGCCGCCGATCTCCAGATCAGCACGTCCCGCATCGGCGCGGTGATCGCCGCCACCCAGCTGGGGTCGGTGGCGGCGCTGCTCTGGGTGGTGCCACTGGGTGACCGCATGGACCGCCGCCGCCTGATGGCGGTCCAGACCGGCGGCCTGGTGCTGGCGCTGCTGGCCGTCGCGCTGGCCACGCAGGCCTGGAGCCTGCTGCTGGGGATGCTGGCGGTGGGCCTGCTCGGCACCGCGATGACCCAGGGGCTGATTGCCTACGCCGCCGCCGCGGCGGGCGAGCACGAGCGTGGCCGGGTGGTCGGCGCCGCACAGGCAGGCGTGGTGGTCGGGTTGCTGCTGGCACGGGTGGTGGCCGGGGCGGTGGCCGATCTGGGCGGTTGGCGCGCGGTGTACCTGCTCTCGGCAGTGCTGATGATCGTGACCGGCACCCTGTTGTGGGCACGGCTGCCGCGATTGCCTGTGTCGGCCGCACACGACGCGCGGACCGGCTTGTTCGCGCTGCTGCGGCAGCAGCCGGTGCTGCGCCAGCGCGGCGTGCTGGGCCTGCTGCTGTTCACCGTGTTCGGGGTGTTCTGGAGCAGCATGAGCCTGCCACTCAGCGCGCCACCCTATGCCCTCAGCCACACCGCCATCGGCGCTTTCGCGCTGGTCGGCGTGCTCGGTGCGTTGGCCGCGGCCCGCAGCGGGCACTGGAGTGACCGGGGCCATGCCGGGCGGGTCACCACCGGGGCCCTGTGGCTGATGCTGCTGAGCTGGGCGCCGATCGCGGCGATGTCCCATCACCTGGGCTGGCTGGTGCTGGGCGTGCTGCTGCTCGATCTGGCCGTGCAGGCGCTGCACGTCACCAATCAGAGCCGGATCCTGGCCGCCGCACCGCACGCGCAGGCACAGGTGATCGCCGCTTACATGCTGTTCTACGCGGCAGGCAGCGGGCTGGGCGCGTTGGCCGGCAGTGCGCTGTATGCCGCCTTCGGCTGGCCCGGGGTGTGCATGGCCGGCGCTGCCGTCTCGCTGCTGGCACTGCTGGCGTGGTGGGCGATGCGGGGTTATCACACCATCACCGGTGGTCATGAGCCCAGCCCGGTTCCCGGTGGATCGCGGATCGATAATGACCGCTCACGTCCCGGAGCGACCGCATGCCCCCACACCGCCACTTCGATCAACTCTGGCGCGACCGCAACGACACCTCCCGGCAACGCAGCCCGCGGGTGCTGATCCGGGTGTTCGTCGGCCCAGGCCAACTGGAAGCGCGGGTGGCGTTCTACGAGCAGTTGCAGGGGGTGGTGGCCGATGCGGGCTTTCCGTTCCCCGAGGCCGGCCTGCGCCTGGCGATGGTCGGGGCGTTCCTGCTGATCGAAGGCGCGCCGGACAAGCTGGCCCCGTTCACTTCCACCACCGGCACGCTGCTGGTGGATGACGTGCAGCCGTACTACGAGCGGCTGGTGGCGGCCGGGGCGGAGATCATCTTCCCGCTGCAGGTCGTGCCGACCGGCGCAGCCTTCAACGCCGTGCATCCGGACGGCACCGTGGTCGAGTACGTGCACCACCGGCCTGATCCGCAGGGGCGCTAAGACCCCGCTCGGTGTGCATCGAGAGGGCGCCCAGCCCCCATCCCGTGTAGATCCACGCCGCGCGGAGGCTCTCGCTGAAGCATTCATCACCCTCAACCGCTTCGGAATCCGGCCGTCGAATTCGTTAGCATTTTTACTAATTGCGGGTAGGATTGTCGGTCTCAGCCTTTGACACGCGTGCTGCCGATACTCGCCGCCATGCCCTTGTTTCCCGCCCGTTTCCGCCTGCTCCAGCCCTGCCGGGAGGCCCGCTGATGGGCGCCGTGCTGGCCCTGGACCGGCTGCTGGAAACCCGCCGGGTCTGGCGGGGGCAGCCACGTACGGCGTTCCCCGAGGTAGCGCCGCACCCGACCGGCCACCCGGCACTGGATGCCCGCCTGCCCGGTGGTGGCTGGCCGCCCTCGGCCCTGTCGGAAGTGCTGCTGGCCTCGCCCGGGGTCGGTGAGCTGGCGCTGGTCTGGCCGACCCTGGCGCGGTTGAGCCAGCAACAGCAGACCGTGGTGCTGATCGCCCCGCCGCACCTGCCGCATGCCCCGGCCTGGGCACGCGCCGGGCTGGCACTGAGCCAGGTGCAGGTGGTCCAGGCCAGCCCGCGCGATGCGTTGTGGGCGGCCGAACAATGCCTGCGCTCGGCTGCCTGCGCGGCAGTGCTGTGCTGGCCGCAGCAGGCCGATGACCGCGCGCTGCGCCGGCTGCAGGTGGCCGCTGAAACCGGCCAGTGCCTGGGCTTTTCCTTCCGCGATGCCCGGCATGCGCGCAATCCCTCCCCGGCCGCGCTGCGCCTGCAGCTCGACGATGGCCAGGTGCGGGTGCTCAAGTGCCGTGGCGGGCTGGCACCGGTACAGCCGCTGCCGCTGGCCGTGGCCCATTGAGCCGCCGCCGTGGATTGGGCCTGCCTGCTGCTGCCGCACCTGGCGCTGGATGCCGCCCTGCGCCAGCAACCCGATCCGGACGCGCCGCTGGTGCTGGTCACCGGCCCGGCGCAGCGGCGCGTGCTGCACGCGGTCAGCCCCTCGGCCCGGCAGCGCGGGCTGCGCCGCGGCATGCTGCTCTCGGCCGCCCAGGTGCTGACCCGCGACGTGCTCACCGTGGAGTACGACCCACGCGCCGAGCAGGCCACCCGCCACCTGCTGGCCAGCTGGCTGTACGGCATCAGCTCACAGGTCAGCCTGGATTTCCCGCATGCGATGGCGCTGGAAATCCGGGCCAGCCGCGCACTGTTCGGTGATTGGCCGAAGGTCGAGCAGCGGCTCACCCGTGGCCTGACCGAACTGGGTTTCCGGCATCGGCTGGGGGCCGCACCCAATCCGCATGCCGCCAGCGTGCTGGCCCGCGTGCATGCCCGGCTCGGCGTGGATGCACATCAGTTGGATGCCGCGCTGGCACAGGTCCCGATCGACCGCAGTGGGTTGCCGGTCGAAGCAGTCACCGTGCTGTCGCGCTCGGGCCTGCGTACGCTGGGCGCGGCATTTGGTCTGCCGCGCGAGAGCCTGGCCCGGCGCTTCCCACCGCAGGTACTGGCACATCTGGATGCGCTGCGCGGGATCAGCACGCCGCCGCTGCGCTATTTCCAGCCACCGGACCGCTTCGATGCGCGCATCGAGTTCGAATACGAGGTCGAGTCCACCCAGGCCATGCTGTTTCCGTTGCGGCGTCTGACCGCCGATCTGGCCGCGTTCCTGTGCTCACGCGATGGCGGCGTGCTGCAGTTCGATCTGTGGTTCGAACACGAAAACCATCCCGACACGCGCCTGTCGATCGGCCTGCTCGCGCCCGAGCGCGAACCGGCGATGCTGTTCGAGCTGGCCCGCAACCGGGTGGATCATCTGCAGTTGCCGGCCGGCAGCCGCGGCCTGCGCCTCCAGGCCGAGCAACTGCCACCGTTCGTGCCGGCCGCACGCGATCTGTTCGACCCGCGCCCGCAGCAGGCCATGCCGTGGGAACAGCTGCGTGAGCGCCTGCGCGCCCGGCTCGGCGATGACGCCGTGCAGGGCCTGGGACTGCGCGCCGACCATCGGCCTGAACGCGCGACCGGTGATGCCACAGGCGCGCCCAAGGCCCCGCCCCCGGTGCTGCCGATGCGCCCGGGCTGGCTGCTGGCCCAGCCGCAGGCATTGCAGGATCCGCACCTGCGCATCCTGTCCGGGCCGGAGCGGATCGAATCGGGCTGGTGGGATGCCGACGACATCCGCCGCGACTATTACGTGGTCGAAACCACTCAGGGCCAGCGCGGCTGGGCCTACACCGCCGCCGATGCACGCAGCGGGCCGTTCATGCTGCACGGCTGGTTCGCATGAGTACGCCGCCGCTGCCCGGGTACGCCGAACTGCATTGCCTGTCGGCCTTCAGTTTCCAGCGCGGTGCGTCCATCGCCGAGGAGTTGTTCGCGCGTGCCAAGGGCCAGGGCTACCACGCGCTGGCGATCACCGATGAGTGCTCGCTGGCCGGCATCGTGCGCGCCTGGCAGGCGGCGCAGAAGCACGCACTGCCCCTGATCACCGGTGCCGAATTCCAGCTGGAAGATGGCCCGAAACTGGTGCTGTTGTGCACCGACCAGGGCAGCTACGCCGCGCTGTGCCAGCTGATCACCACCTGCCGCCGGCGCGCGCCCAAGGGCGAGTACCGCTGCCTGCGCAGCGACATGGAACAACTGCACGCCGGCCTGCTGTGCCTGTGGGCAGACCCTGCCCCCGGCATCGAGGATGCGCAGTGGCTGCAGGCCTGTTTCCCGCAGCGCCTGTGGCTGGCGGTTGAACTGCACCGCGAGGCCGACGACTGCGCGCGCCTGCAGCGCCTGCGTCGTTTCGGCCGCGACCTGGGCATTCCACTGGTGGCCAGCGGCGATGTGCACATGCATGTGCGCCGCCGCCGCGCGCTGCAGGACACCCTCACGGCGATCCGCCACCACTGCACGCTCGGCGAGGCTGGCTGGCGCCTGTTCCCCAACGGTGAGCGCCACCTGCGCACCCGCCAGGCCTTGGCCACGCTGTACCCGCCCGAGCTGCTGGCCGAGACGCTGCGCATCGCCGCGCGCTGCCACTTCGATCTCAAGCAACTGCAGTACACCTACCCGCGCGAACTGGTGCCGGCCGGTCACGACCCGGCCAGCTGGCTGCGGGTACTGGTGGAAGAAGGCATGCAATGGCGTTGGCCAGCGGGCGAGACGCCCCAGCAACGCCACCAGATCGAACACGAACTGGCGCTGATCCACACCAAGCAGTACGAGTCCTACTTCCTGACCGTGCACGACATCGTGCGCTTCGCGCGCAGCCAGCAGATCCTGTGTCAGGGCCGCGGCTCGGCCGCCAATTCTTCGGTGTGTTACGTGCTCGGCGTGACCGAGATCGACCCAAGCGAGATGGCGCTGCTGTTCGAGCGCTTCATCTCCGCCGAACGCGATGAGCCGCCGGATATCGACATCGACTTCGAACACGAACGCCGCGAGGAAGTGCTGCAGTACGTATTCAACCGCTACGGCCGCGAGCGTGCGGCATTGACCGCGGTGGCGATCAGCTACCGGGGTCGCAGCGCGGTGCGCGATGTGGCCCGGGTGCTGGGCCTGCCGCCGGACCAGGTCAACGAACTGGCCGCCTGCCTGGACCGCTGGAGCAGCCACGAGCCGCTGCCCGAGGCATTGCGCGAGCGCGGCTTCGATCCGGAGACGCCGTTGATGCGGCGGGTGGTGGCGCTGACCAGTGAACTGGTCGACTTCCCGCGCCACCTGTCCCAGCACCCGGGCGGTTTCGTGATTTCCGAACACCCCTTGTCCACGATGGTACCGGTGGAAAACGCGGCCATGGACAACCGCACCGTGATCCAGTGGGACAAGGACGACCTGGACGTCACCGGCCTGATGAAGGTGGACTGCCTGGCACTGGGCATGCTCACCGCCGTGCGCAAATGCCTGGCGATGCTGGAAGCGCATGGCGGACCGCGGATGACCATGGCGAAGATTCCGCAGGGCGATGCGCCCACCTACGACATGATCTGCCGCGCCGATACCCTGGGCGTGTTCCAGATCGAGTCGCGCGCGCAGATGGCGATGCTGCCGCGCATGCAGCCACGCTGTTTCTACGATCTGGTGATCGAAGTGGCGATCGTGCGCCCGGGCCCGATCCAGGGCGACATGGTTCACCCGTATCTGAATCGACGGAAGCGGCTGAAGGAAGAAGGCATCGAAGAGATCGACTACCCGCCCGCCCTGGAGAAGGTATTCAAGCGCACCCTCGGCGTGCCGCTGTTCCAGGAACAGGTGATGCAGCTGGCCGTCGCCGCCGCCGGCTTCAGCCCCGGGCAGGCCGACGCACTGCGCCGCTCGATGGCGGCGTGGAAACGCCACGGTGGGCTGGAACCCCACCGCGACAAGCTGCTTGCCGGCATGGCCGCCAACGGCTACAGCCGCGACTATGGCGAGCGCCTGTTCGACCAGATCAAGGGCTTCGGCAGTTATGGCTTTCCGGAAAGCCACGCGGCCAGCTTCGCGCTGATCACCTATGTCAGCTGCTGGCTCAAGTGCCACCACCCTTCCGCGTTTGCCGCCAGCCTGATCAACAGCCAGCCCTTGGGCTTCTACACCCCGGACCAGATCCTGCAGGACGCGCGCCGCCATGGCGTGCCGGTGCTGCCGGTGGATGTGCGCTACAGCACATGGGACTGCACGCTGGTGCCTCCCGCCTCGCCGGGCCGGCCGTTCGGCATCCGGCTGGGGCTGCGCCTGATCGATGGCTTCAGCGAAGATGTCGCCACCGGCGTGGTGCAGGCACGCACCCGCGCCCCCTTCGACAGCGTCGCCGACCTGAGCCAGCGCGCCCGGCTGGACCGCCGCCATCAAGGCCTGCTGGCCGATGCCGGCGCACTCAAGGGCTTGAGCGGCCATCGCCATCGCGCGCGCTGGGAAGTCTCCGGCGTGGAGAAGCCGCTGCCGCTGTTCGAGACCGCGCGCGCCCCCGCTGAAACCGCCGTGCCGCTGCCGCTGCCCAGCGCCTTCGAGGACATGCAGGCCGACTACAACACCACCGGCACCACGCTGGGCCGGCACATGGTCTCCTTCATCCGCAGCCAGCTGCGTCAGCGCCGTTGCCACCGTTCCGATGAACTGGCCGCGCTGCCACACGGGCGCAGCGTGCGCTTTGCCGGGCTGGTGCGCATGCGCCAGCGCCCGCAGACCGCCAGCGGGGTCACCTTCCTCACCCTGGAAGACGAATGCGGCATGGTCAACGCGGTGGTCTGGCGCAAGATCGCCGACCGGCAGCACCGCGTGCTGGTCGAAGCCCGGATGATGCAGATCGATGGGCGCCTGGAACGCGTGGACGGCGTGCAGCACCTGATCGTCCGCCAGATGCACAACATCGATACGCTGATCGATGGGGTGCGTACCCACAGCCGCGATTTCCGCTGAGCCATCCCGTGACCAACCTCACGCTCTGAATGTAATCCCAGACTTTTCCGACTGGTGCCGTGAAGGGCGTATCCGGTATGGTCGCAGCCTTCCAAGGATCCGGAGAACCCCATGTCGCGCGCGCTGACCGTCACCACGCTGGTCGTTTCCAGCCTCGCCCTGATCGTTTCCGGTTGGACCGCGCTGCGCCTGCACCAGAGCCAGTCCGAGGAGCGTGTCATCACCGCCCGTGGCGTGGTGATCCGCGATGCCAGTGGCCAGGCGCGGGTGATTCTCGGCGCCCCCGTCCCCGATCCGCTCACCAAGGGCATCACCCAGGGGCCGCGTGCGTCACCGCTGTCAGGCCTGATCCTGCTGGGCGCCGATGGCTCCGAGCGTGGCGGCTACGGCACCGCCGATGTCGGCGACGAGGCCATCCTCACCTTGGACGATGCCACCGGCACCACCGAGGTATTCAAGGTCACCGCCAACCCGGATCGCGGCGCCACCCTGGTCGTCAAACACCAGAACAGCACCGGCGCGATGCTGACCTCCTGGCAGGGCAAACCGGAACTGATCTTCCTCAACGACGACGAACAGACGCACTACGTCAGCCCGAACGCCGCCGCCGCGCCCTGACATCGGCGGGCGGTGATTTTCGGGTAGCGCTATGACAACCTGTCCGTTGTTACGGGACCGCCCTGCTGGCGCGCCGACGCGCCGCAGCCGTCCCCGCTTCCGGAGCTCCCCATGCCCATCGCTGCCCCCACCTGGCCCCAGGCCACCACTGTCGACGAGATCCGCCACAACCTGGCGATGGTCCGCGAACGCATCGCCCGCGCCTGCGCACTGGCCGGCCGCGACCCGGCCGGCGTGCGCCTGCTGCCGGTCAGCAAGACCGTCGATGAGGCCCGCCTGCGCCTGGCGTGGGAGGCCGGCTGCCATGAGCTGGGCGAGAACAAGGTGCAGGAAGCCCAGCGCAAGGCGGCGGCGATGGCCGACCTGCCCGGCCTGCGCTGGTCGGTGATCGGCCACCTGCAGACCAACAAGGCACGTGACGTCGCACGCTTCGCCAGCGAGTTCCAGGCGCTGGACAGCCTGCGCGTGGCACAGGCGCTGGATCAGCGGCTGGAACTGGAGCAGCGCACGCTGGATGTGTTCGTGCAGGTCAACACCTCGGGCGAAGACAGCAAGTACGGCCTGGACCCGATCGAGGTCGCCGACTTCGTGCAGCAGTTGCCAGCGTTTCCGAATCTGCATGTGCGCGGGTTGATGACCCTGGCGGTGTTCTCCCCGGATCCGGAACAGGTGCGCCCGTGCTTTGCGCGCCTGCGCGAACTGCGCGACCGGCTGCGCCCCACCCTGCCGACGGGCATCAGCCTGGAGGAGCTCTCCATGGGCATGTCAGGTGATGTCGAGATCGCCATCGAAGAAGGCGCGACCGTGGTGCGCGTGGGCCAGGCCATCTTCGGCGCGCGTTCGACGCCGGACAGTGTTTACTGGCCGACCCCGACATGAGCGGCTATCGCCTGCAATCGCAGCAGGCGGTCGGTGAGCAGCGGCGGCTGCACAGTGGTCCGGATGGACTGAAGGTGCTGAGCAGCGAGGCGGTTTATCGGGATATCCCTGCGCCATGAACGGGCGCACCCCGGATTCACTTCAGCGCACCCATCGCACGCCGATGCGCCGGCCGACACCGGATGTGCCATGCTCGCCTCCGTTGCAACCCACCTGGAGAGCGTCGCCATGGCCAAAGGCCTGAACAAACAGAAAGAGCAGAAGAAGAAACCTGCCAAGACCGCCAAGGAAAAGAAGGCGGAAAAGAACGAAAAGAAGACCACCCGCGGTTTCGCCCCGGTCTGACCGGCGGCACCTCCGCTTACATCGCGGGCATCATGGGAGTGCGGCCACACCACGGTGTCCCGCAGCTCCTCCCGATGTCATCGCGCAACCACCGGGCGGAAGTCCAGCGGGCTCATCGCCGTGACCGCCTTGAAATGGGCATGGAAGCTCGAGCGACTCATGCACGCAACGCGCGCCACCTCATCGGTACGCCAGACACCGCTGAAATTCGCCCGGATCCACAGGATCGCGCGGACACTCGCGGCACGTAAACCCGCAGCGTGCCTGCGCGGGCACCCGCGCTTGAAAGCGCAAACCGACAGATTCGGTGAAGAGGACCGGCGAATCACCGTGGGATAATTCGCCCCATGACCTCGCCAGACCCTCAACGCCCTCTCCTGTCCAGGGATGCGTGGAAGCGCCGTGCGGCCCTGTGGGGCGGTGCCGTGGCTGTCGCCCTGGTCGCGATCGTGTTTGCCAAGGCCAGCGATGCGGCCTTCCGGGTCTTCCAGTCGATCATCGCCCAGTCGATCTGGTGGGCGCTGCTGCTCACCCCAACGGTGTTCGCGTTGTTGGCGTGGCTGACCAGTGGTGCGCTCAAGCCCACCCGCGGCAGCGGCATTCCGCAGGTGATCGCGGCCCTGGAGATCCCGACGCCCACGTTCCGGCGTGACAATCTCTCGCTGGGCGTATCGGCCGGCAAACTCGCCTTGACCACGCTGTCGTTGCTCGGGGGCGCCTCGGTCGGCCGGGAGGGCCCTACCGTGCACGTCGGTGCCAGCGTGATGTACATGTTCGGGCGATGGTTCGGGTTCCGCGATCCGAAAGAGCTGTCCCACTTTCTGCTCGCCGGTGGCGCAGCCGGCATCGCGGCGGCCTTCAATACCCCGCTGGCGGGCATCGTGTTTGCCATCGAAGAACTCAGCGGCCGCTTCGAGCACCGCTTCTCCGGCACGCTGCTCACCGCGGTCATCGTGGGTGGCGTGGTGTCGCTGGGCCTGCTCGGCAACTACACGTACTTCGGCAAGGTGACTGCCACGTTGCCGCTGGGGCAGGCCTGGCTGGCGATCGTGCTGTGCGGCACCGTCGCGGGACTGCTTGGCGGCCTGTTCGCCAAAGCCGTGCTGCTGACCATGGAAGGCAGACCACGCTGGCTGGGCACGCTGCGCCAGCGCCATCCGGTCCTGCTGGCGGCGCTGTGCGGGCTCGCCCTGGTGCTGCTGGGCGCCGCCTTTGGCGCAGGGGCCTTCGGCACCGGCTACGAGCAGGCCAAGGGACTGGTGCAGGGAGCGCCCTCGGTGGGTCACGAGTTCGGCCTGATGAAGCTGGTCGCCAATCTGGTCTCCTACGTCGCCGGTATTCCCGGCGGCCTGTTCTCGCCCGCCCTGGCCGTCGGCGCCGGGCTCGGCCACAACCTCGCCGCCCTCATGCCTTCGGTCGATGAACGCATCTTCGTGCTGCTGGGGATGTGTGCCTACCTGACCGGCGTCACCCAGGCACCGTTGACCTCGGCGGTCATCTCGCTGGAGCTGACCGACAGCAGCGATATGCTGCTGCCCATTCTGGCCACCGTGCTGATCGCGCGCGGCGTCTCCGGCCTGGTGTGCCGCGTGCCGATCTACAAGGCCATGGCCGAACAGCTGGTCAAGCAGCTGCCTGGCCCCCACCCGGCTTAGTGCCGCGACAGGATCACGCGTTGACGTCGACCACAGTGCGGCCCTGTACACGCCCCTGCAGCACCTGGTCGGCCAGCGCCGGCACCTCGGCCAGCCCGATCATCTGCGTGGTGCGCGCCAGCTTGCCCAGGTCCAGATCGGTAGCCAGGCGCGTCCAGGCCTGCTCGCGCGCGGCGTAAGGCGCGTTGACCGAGTCGATGCCGGCGAGCGTCACGTTGCGCAGGATGAAAGGCAGCACCGAACCCGGCAGATCCGCACCTTGGGCCAATCCGAAGGCCGCCACCACGCCACGATAGCGCGTCTGCGCCAGCACATTGGCCAACGTGTGGCTGCCCACCGCGTCGATCGCACCGGCCCAGCGTTCCTTGGCGATCGGTGCACCTGGCGCGGACAAGGTCGCCCGATCGATGATCTCGGCCGCACCCAGCGCCTTGAGATACGCGGACTCCTCCAGCCGGCCGGTCGATGCCACCACTCGATAGCCAAGCGTGGACAGCAGCGCGATGGCGATGGAGCCGGCACCGCCGTTGGCACCGGTCACCAGGATGTCCCCCTGGTCCGGTGATACACCGCCATGCTCCAGCGCCAGCACCGACAGCATCGCGGTGTAGCCGGCCGTACCGATTGCCATCGCATCGCGGCTGGTGAACGCCTCGGGGATCTTCACCAGCCACTCGCCGGGCACGCGTGCCTTCTGCGCATAGCCGCCGTGGTGGGTCTGGCTCAACCCCCAACCGTTGACCAGCACACGGTCACCAGCGGTGTAACCGGGATGGCTGGAGGTCTCGACCACACCGGCCAGATCGATACCGGGGATCAACGGGAAGGTACGGATCACCGGTGAGCGACCGCTCAGCGCGAGGGCATCCTTGTAGTTCACCGTGGAGTACTCCACGGCCACGGTGACGTCGCCGGGCATCAGGTCCTGCTCGGTCAGCTGGACGACACCGGCGCTGATGGCATCGCCGGTCTTGGTGGCAAGGAGGGCGTTGAAGGTCATGGGATCTCCGGTTGCGGTGCATGAGGGACAGTGCAGACCGGACCAGTGTGCGCACCTGGCCGTACCGTGGCGTTAAATCGCTGGGATCACTCCACAGTACAGAGCAGGGGCTCCGCCCGTAGATCGGCAGGAAGATGGCCGGCATGTCGGGCACCACACCGGAGAACATGGAGCTGTTCCTGGTGACCTGCATCAGCAGTACGGCGGTGCCGAAGGCTACTTGAAATCCATCGGCGTCAGCAAGGCGGAGATCGATCAGCTGAAGGTACGGTTGGGTCAGGCGGGCTGACCGCATAGCGTGACGCAGGCGCCGGGGGACGCCCGGCGCCTGCTCGATCCGAGGTGAGCCAGCAGCTCTCGATCCCGGTCGAGCACGCGGCGCTGCGTGGGCATGAGCGATGACGGCCTATTGCGCCAGCGGCTCACCCAACGGGCGCTGCTGCCGCTCGTCCTGATCGAACGTGATGTAACGGCGGTGGATGAGCTTGGCATCCATGTCCCAGCGATACGTCTCCACCCCGCCGTTGCCTGTACCGTCGGACAGAAGACCGACAATGCCGCGGGTCAGGTTTTCCGTAAGCAGTACCTGGGAAGCACCGTCGGCATTCACGCGCAGGCTCAGGCGATCACGCAGGTGATCCTCGCCCTTCCCCACCGGGGCATCGAAGGCAAGAGCTACCAGGCCATCTTCGTGGGTTGCCATCCCACCGCGTTCATCGCCTTTGGCGTCGTACAGCCACACACCGGCCGTGCGCGATCGCCTTCCGGCATCAACTGCATCCTGGCCCACCTCAACACGCATTACGCCTTGGTCATCCAGCACAACGACGCGATGGGCACGGAGTTCATCAACGGTGAGTGTTCCGCGCGGCGCCATCGACAATGCGATGACTGCCACCGCCAGGGCTGCAACAAGCAGTCCAAGGGCGATAGTCAACAGAGTGAGGCGGCGTACGGACGTGCGAAGCACCTCCAGCGGTTCTACAACGTCCATGTGCGTGGTGCTCCTTTGCTGATGTCCTTCCTTGGATCATAGCCCTGGCATCGCCGCTGACCTTGCGCCACGCGGTGATACCTGGTCGGCCAGGTACCCTCTTCCAACGCCATCTAAGGCTGCCCGGCCATCACACGTTGAATCCAGTCCCGGTAGTGACTCACGCGCACATTGCAGGTCACCTGCCCATAGCGCCCGGGCCGGGCCGTCAGCACATTGCCCTGGACGACTTTCCACGACCCCTGCCCTGCCAGCAGCCACTGGCCATCGTGCTCGACGAGCACGGGGCCACCGCTGTCACCGTTGCCCAGCGCACCCTCGAGCGGCAGCGGTTCTGGTGGTGCATCGAAGACATAGCAGAGCCAGCGGTCGTAGGCACTGGTGATCCGGTTGAATGCGCGGCGAAGGTCGGTGCGGTTGGGGCCATTGGGAGAGTGCCCGGTAGCACCGGTACCCGTCGCGCCCTTCCCCAGGATTTTCGCGATCTGGCCGGCCTCGTCGCTGCCGCTGTAAAGCACAACAGGCGCGACGTCGGTGACGGGCGTCTTCAACTTGATCAGGGCAACATCATCGCCCGAGGCCAGAAACACCACGATCAGCATCGCCTCGCCACTGGCCATGGCCTGGTCGATCAACGTCTGCGGCAGCGTGCGATAGCCGGGATGGGTGACGACGCGCTCGACGTCCCGGGCACTTCCGTTGATCACCACCTGCTTGAGGTCGGCATGCATCGGCAGCGTGTGCGCGGCGGTGAGCACCCACTGCGGTGCGATCAGCGCACCGTGGCCTTCGCCGGGCATATCCACGAGGGCGGGAAACTCGGTGGCGGGAACGCGGTACCGCGCATCGTCCACGTCGTGGCGGATGACGATGGCGTGGGCGGTCGAGGACGCGACCGTGAGCAGGGCGAGAAGCAGGAATCCTTTCACGTGTGATGCCTTGAGGATCTGACAGGGGCGTCCAAGCGACGGGCGGTGGCCTGAAGTCTGCGCTGCGTCGTTACGGCTCCCGCTCACGGGCTTCCAGCGCGCTGGCGAACTGTGCCATCAAACGGACCAGCTCCGATACCTCCTGCGCGGGCCACGCGGCGAAGATCTCACGGCCGATCCGCTCGCGTGCGGCGTCCAGCCGATCGGTCATCTCCTTGCCCTTCGGCGCGATGGTCGCCTCCCGGATACGGCGGTCCTGCGGGTTGCCACGACGCGTAACCAGCTCCATCGCCGCCAGCTTCGCGACCTGCCGGCTGATGGTGGTGTAGTCGCGGCCCAGCCGATCGGCCAGCTCAACCACCCCGATCGGCCCAACCCGCTCGATCACCACCAGCAGGCGGAACAGGGCCTGGTCCAGCGTCACCCCGGCCTCCTGGATGAGCCGCTCATCGTTGCGCGGCCGGTTCATCACGCTGGCGAGGCTGACCATGGAGAGGTGAAGCGACCTTAGCTCGGCCGAATTATGTGTATCTTGCACCTTCTTTTTCACCGGCATAGCATCCCTCCTAGTAAGTGCATATTACACACACCTGGAGCGGAATGATGGGCGACACCCTTGATGTAGTGATCTGCGGTGCCGGCGCCGCCGGCCTCACCCTGGCCATCGAACTGGCCCGCCGCGGCGTGGCATTCCGCCTGGTGGAGCAGCGGGAACAGCCCTTCCATGGCTCACGTGGCAAGGGCATCCAGCCGCGCAGCCAGGAAATTTTCGAGGACATGGGCATCGTCGACAGACTGTTCGCCGCCGGCGGCCTCTATCCAGTCTCGCGGTCGCACCATGCCGATGGCACCTGCACGGACGCCGCGGTCATCGAGGCCGCCCCGGCAACACCGGCCGAACCCTATCGGCGGCCGCTGATGGTGCCGCAGTTCCTGACCGAGGCCGTGATGCGCGATCGCCTCGCCGAGCTGGGCCACCGGGTCGAGTTCGGGCACGCAGTGATCGGGTTGGAACAGGACGCCAACGGCGTAAGCGTCCGCCTTGCCACGCCAACGGGCGAGCAGACCGTGCGCACGCGCTACCTGGTCGGCGCGGACGGCGGTCGGAGTTTCGTACGCCAGGCACTGGACATCGGCTTCCCGGGCAAAACACTGGGCGTGCGAGCGGTGGTGGCCGACATCGTGCTGCACGGTCTGCCGCGCGATGCCTGGCACAACTTCAACGAAGACGACCCGCAGCGGCGGATCTCGCTGTGCCCGCTGATGGGAACGGCGCTGTTCCAGCTGCAGGCCCCCGTACCGCTCGACGGTGACGTGGACCTTTCCGTCGACGGGCTGGCGGACATGGTGCGCGTGCGTACCGGCCGCAATGATCTCGCGGTGCTCGATGTCTGTTGGGCCTCGGCGTACCGGATGAACGCGCGATTGGCCGACCGGTACCGCAACGGCCGCGTGTTCCTCATCGGCGACGCCGCCCACACGCATCCGCCCACGGGCGGCCAGGGCCTGAACACCAGCGCGCAGGACGCCTACAACCTCGGTTGGAAACTGGCGGCGGTGTTGAAGGGTGCGCCGCAGGCCCTGCTGGATACCTACGAGCAAGAGCGCCGCCCCATTGCAGCCTCGATGCTCGGGCTTGCCACGACGCTGCTCGCCCAAGCCCAGCGCGGCGACAACCGCCGTGGGCGCGGCGTCCAGCAGCTCGATCTCGCCTATGCTGAATCGTCACTCACGCTGCCTGCCGAGGCCCGCAGCGGACGCATTGCGCCGGGCAACCGGGCGCCGGATGCGCCGCTGCAGGGCGCGGGTGGACAGCGCGTGCGCCTGTTCGAGGTGCTGCGCGGAACGCATTGGACGTTGCTGGGCTACGCCTGTGATCGGTCCAACGCCCCCTCCCGTGCGGGGTTGCGCGTCCACGTCACCGGCCCGGCTGGCGACCTGCGCGATGCGGAGGGGCACTTCGTCGACGCCTATGGCGTGCAACCGGGCGACTGGCTGCTGATCCGGCCCGACGGCTACGTCGCCGCTGTCGTCGACACGCCGCACCTGGCGGCGCTGCTGGCGCATTTTGAACGCCATGCGCCGTGACGACGCATTACTTGCCGGCGGGACCCGCGCGGGCTCCGTCATCGCCCTGGGTCGCCTCGCGACTCTTCGCGAACTCCGGGAAGGTCTCGGCTATCGATGCCTTGTCGGGCAGCACGTAAAACACCCCGCCCCGCTGGAACGTGGATTCAATGATCTGCGCGTAGAACGCCGGCGAGACATTGATGCAGCCATGGGTGACGCGATTGTCGTCCGGTGACGCCGATGCCAGGCGCTCGGCCCGTCGCTCTTTCGGGACACCTGTCGCTGTGGGGTGGATGGAGACGGCGGAATCGTAGTCGACCCACAGGACGCGGCCCGCGTCGATGGACGGCCCAAAGCCCCCCACGAAGCGCCCGGCGGGCGTCGTGCGATCCCGGCCTGGAATTTCGCGAAGGGCGAGTCCGGCGATGCCGGGCGCGATATGGTCGCCGGTGGCCGAGCCGAACAGCCCCGGGGCGGCGCCGCGAAGTTTGCCTTCGCCGTCGAAGACCAGGATCTGCGCAGCGGCCTTGTCCATGATGGCGAACGGATAGCCCTGACTGTCCTTGGTGGCGACAACCCAGCCGGCCAGGTCAATCACGGTGTTGGAGACTTCCTGGCCCGGCGGAAGTTCATCGACGGCGGCGGTCGGTTTCGCGACAGCCTCGTCGGCATTGGCCACGCCAATGCTCGCGAACGCCAGCGCCAGGGTCAGCGCCCCGCGAAGGGCCAGGACGGCAGGAGATGAGTGCGTACGGATGGGACACTTCCTTGCAAAGGACATTGCACGACCAACGGAGACCAGTGGCCTGCACAGGCCACCGGTCGCCGATTCAGACGTTGCACACAAACGGTGCAGCAGCGATCAACCGCGCGGCTTGCGGCGGGGCGCCTGTTCGAGCTGCTGGACGCGACCTTCGATCTGATCCAGACGCTGGTTGGCCTGCTGCGCCGACTGGTTGGCCGACTCGGCACTCTGGGCGGCGCCCTGCACCTTCGTGTCGAGTTGATCCAGGCGGGAGTTGATGGTGGCGAACTCGTCTTTATACGTAGCGCAGGCACTCAGGCCCACAGTCGCGATCAACGCCACTGTCAGCGTACGTGCCGTTGTCAGTTGCTGTTTTGTCAGGAACATTGCACTGCCTCCTTCGTATGGGGTGTTCGGACGATAGCGGCCTCATCGCCAGAGCCATGACCGGGGTTCAGTTGAAGCCGAAAGACGTAGACGGAACGTGAAGAAACTGAACGCTTCCGATCAGGGCTCGCCGTTGACCTGCGCGTCCATCGCAACGCGTTTCAGGTGCGACAACATGGCAAAGGCAAGGCCACGCCGCTGCTCCGCACGCATCCCCTGCCGGCTTTTCCAGCAGAGCCGCCAACACCGCGTGGTCGTCGTGACTGTCACGCAATCCGGCGTTGCCAACGGCACGCGCACGCCCTGCCTCGCCGGCAGGGTCGTACGAGTTTGGCTGTCCGATACGTCACTCACCCGCGTCGCCCGGATCGCCCACGCCTGATCCCCACCCCTTCGTCAAACCCCACCCGTCGCCGCCCCGCTCCAGGCGCCATCCTTCGCCGAGTACGAGCGTCCAGCCTGGTCCCGTCCATCTGGAACCCGCGCCGTCCACTACGCCGCCGCTCACGCTGAGCAACGCCCAATCCCTGGACAGAAGCCCCCCGGATACTGCCGTCAACTCGCCCCACTCATCCCGCACCGTCAGCGGCGTATAGACCGTCCCGGCATCATCGAGCGGGAACAGCGAGCGGGCATCGAAGGAGATCGACGGGTTGCGCAGGGGCAGACGAATCGCATCGTTGCCGAGGAAACGCTCGCGATAGCCGGCACTGCGTCGCTCCCGCTCTTTTGCTCGCTCGCGTTCCTCTGTACGCACCTCATCGGCGCCATAGCCGGCACCGTTCTGTGCGATGCCGGCCCCACGCCATGTGACGCCCAGCGCATCCGCCAGCAGCGCAGGCAACGTCGTGCCGGCAGACAACCCGCGGCGCCACGCTGGCGACCAACGGTCGAGCAGCAGTCCGTACGCGGGCCCGGTCACGTACGCCGCCGAACGCACGAAACTCTGCGACGCATCCGCCTTGGCGAGTGCATCTACGGCGGCAGCTGTCGCATCGCCACCGTGGGTGGCCGCAGCGATCGCGCGTCCCGAGTACTCGGCCAGGCCTTCATTGCGCTCTACCTTGGCTTCTTCCTCCAGCGCGCGCGTCGGCGGTGCCGCGGCATCAGAACGCAGAGCCCTGTAGCCCAGCGCTGCTGCCGCGTGCTGGCGCGCTTGGTGCTCGTCGCGCGTGGAAAGTGCCTGCGCCAGCGCGCGCATCTCCAGCCGCAACGCCGTGCGACCGGCTTCCCCATCCAGGTGTGCGGTGTCGCCCTCGGTGGCAGGCAGACCGAGGGCCGCCTGCACGCAGTGCCACTGCTCGTGCCAGAACAGCGTCGCCAATCCGTCCCGGTCGCCGGGAAGCGGCAGAAGCAGCAGGACGGCAGGGGCGCCATCGATCGTGATGCAGGTGTTGGCGGGCGGCTGGTCATTCCGCAGTACGACAGGCAGCGCGGGCCCTGTGGCGGAGTCTCTGCGCCAACTGCTCCCGGAGGCGCGGTCATGCACGATAACCGGCGCGTCCAGCGGCATGCGCCACAGCGCCTGTGCGGCCTGCGTGGAGGCGGGTGCGTCCGCCACGGTGGCGATGCGGGTCAGCGCCTCCTCCACGCCCACCGGCGGACGCTGGGCTGCAGCCATGCATGGCATCAGCCAGAGACCGGCGACGCTGGCTGCAACGGCGGCAGCAACGCTGTGTCGCCGAGGAAGGTGCCGCTGCTGCCCTGCCCGTTCTGCTGTGGACTTCCCTGCCCTCATCTCCGGCCTCTCCCTGACAGCACCCGCGCTGCGTCAGATCCGGACGGTAACCCACGCCAGCCCGCGATGTCATGACGTGCCGCTGGCGCGCTATCTCATGGCGCGCGCTGCGCGGCCACCCAGCGGGCGCCCAGGCGCTGGATACGCAGGCTTGACGCGCCGGGCCCGGGCGATACCCTGGGGATCAGCGCCAGCCGCGATTGTGGTTGCGGCGGTCCTGGTTCCAGCGACGCTGGTCATGGCGGCGATCGTGATGGCTGGTGCGCTCGTACCGGTGGCCACGGTCATAGCGACGATCACGGTCGTAGCGATCATTGCGGTTGTCGCGACGGTCCTTGGTGGTCACGTTGCCGATGGCACCACCGGCCACTGCTCCGCCGGCGGTCATCAGCGGATCACCGTTGGACAGCACGTGCCCGGCTACGCCGCCCACGACGGCGCCGACCAGCGTGTTCTTGTCCTTGCGCGACATTGCATCCGCATTGCCTGCCGCGGTCACGCCAGCGGTCAACGCCACTGCCAGGGCCAGGCCGCGGAAGCTGAAAAGGGTCGAGGTGATCATGGTGGGTTGCTCCTGGGGAACGGTGTTTAATCGAATCTGGTCGCCGAAGGTTGCCGGAACATTGCGTACCCACGGATGAACCAACCCCCTGTTCAGGTTTCGTGGGCAGGGCGTGTTACGCCATCGGCCGCTTCACGTACGCATTTGTTATGGTGCCCTCCGTCAGCCCCTCCTCCCTGGAATCCCATGCCCCGTACGCCTTCCACCGCCCCCTCCGCAGCAACGATGAATACCCGCCTGGCAGCGGCGGTCGCGCGGTCGGGACTGGACGAGCAGGCGCTGCTCAAGGCGGCGACCAAAGAGGCCTATGAGCGGGTCACTGTGCTGCTGACCACCAGCTATGCCGATTTCAGCCCCGAGCAGCAGCGCCGGATCCGGGCGCTGTTGGACACCGCGCCTGCGGCCAGGCGCGAGAAGGCCCCCAAGGTCGCCAAGGCCCCGAAGGAAGATCTGCCGCCCCGTTTCTGGTTGCCGCATAGCGGCGCCACCTGGTCGGGCCGCGGGCGCGTGCCAAATGCTTTCCTGTCCTGGGAAGGCACGGTCGCGCATACCGAATGGAAGAAGACCCACCCCGATCAGCGCTTCCCGTCCTATCCTGGCTGAGGCCGCACGCATGCCCCAGACCGTCATTCCGCAACTGCGCATGACCGATGCCGCGATCAGCGTGCCGTTCTACCAGCGGCTCGGGTTCGTGATCGACTGGGAACATCGCTTCGCACCGGACATGCCGCTGTTCGTGCAGATCAGCCGTGAGGGCCAGCAGATGTTCCTCAGCGAACACACCGGCGATTGCGAGCCGGGGGGCGCCGTGTATTTTCATGTGCCTGACGTGGACGCATTGCATGCCGCGTTCGTTGCGGCCGGCGCGCCGGTCTTCCGACCGCCGGCAGATGTGCCATGGGGCGGGCGCGAAATGATGGTGATCGACCCGGACCACAACCGGCTGCGCTTCGCCACGCAGGGTCACTGATCGAAGCGACTATGATGGTCGCCATTGAACGAAGCAGTGGTTGCAGATGAGTCGCGGAATCAAGATGCGCAAGGCAGTGGGCACGCACGGCACCCTGCACCGGGTGGGCGACCTGCAGAAGCGTCATGACGCGCAACAGACCCTGCCAACGCTGCTGTGCGATGGGTGCAACGTGCCGGTGAGATTCGTTCCCGAGCACAGCAGGCCCGGCGTGGACCGCGCCCCGCCCCTCCATTTGCCCGCCTACCTCGCCTTGAACAAAGGCACCGGGCATCTGCCCGGGTGTCGCTACAACGCGCCCGCCCATCTGCAGGCCCTGCTTGCCGCCGGAGCCGATCCCGAGTTTCTGACGACCCTGGATGATGGGACGCACGAGCTTCGCCTGCTCATCCTCCAACACGCCCTGAAACGCGGCAGTTCGGGCCCGGCGCTGCTGCCGGCAGACGCACCGCTGGACGGTTACCTGCGCACCCTCTCCGACCTGCTCACGCTGCAGGCGATGTGCGAGGACGACACGCTGCTGGCCCCGCAGCTGACCCTGCGCCTGGGCAAGAAGCGGGTGGACTGGACGAATTTCCTCTACCGGCAGGAGCGCTACGACGCGGCATGGGAGCGGCTTGGCGCCGCCTCGAGCGAGCTGCCGATGGCACTGCTCGGAACCGTGCGGTCACATCGTACGCCGCAGCCCGGTGACCCCCATGGCGTCACCTTCCTCAATTGTGCCCCGAAGTATCAGCACACCGGCGTGACCGACCGCCGGGATTTCTACGAAGTCAGCGTCGGGCACCCCGATGCCACGTGGCTGAAGTCCTTCCCGGTAGGGGCGGAGATCGTGATGTTCGGGTTGTGGCGCCAAGGCAGGAGCAGCACCGCCTCCCGGCCGCATCCGACCGATCCGCGCCGCACGATCACCAGCGTTACCCACAAGCTGGCATTGCGGCCGAGCTTTGCCCGGCAATTGACCCTGGTGGAGTGATTCGCTCGGCCGGGATGGTTTTCCTGTGATAGACAGCGCGCAACGCTAACGACATCCGATGCCGTGGAGATGTATCACTACATTTCAAATGCGAATGGTTCGTGATACGATTGTTAAGATTTCTTGAAACCCCCACACGGACGTCCCCAGCCATCGCCAGCGGGCTCCCATAGCCACGGAGTATTTTCGCGATGTCGCACCCCTCCCCCTCTCCCCGTCGTCCCGCCGCCACGCTGGCCGTTGCCATTGGCCTGGTGCTGACCGCCCAGGCGCATGCCGATGCTTCGGCGGACGCCGCCTCCTCGCCCCGCCAGATGGATACGGTCGTGGTCACCGCCACCGGCGCCCAGCAGTGGATCAAGGACGCCCCGGCCAGCATCAGCGTGATCACCCGCGAGGAGATCGAACGCAAGCCGGTCAGCAGCATCGGCCAGCTGCTGAGCACCGTTCCCGGCGTGACCGGTGGCTATGCGCTGTCCGGTGCGCAGTCCAAGATCCGCCTGCGCGGCCTGCCGGAGCAGTACACGTTGATCCTCATCGATGGCCGCCGCCAGGGCAATTCCTCCGGCGTGAACTACCGCGATGACCTGGGTCCGCAGGATCTGAACTGGCTCTCGCCGGACATGATCGAGCGCATCGAGGTGGTCCGCGGGCCGATGTCCTCGCTGTACGGCTCGGACGCGATGGGCGGCGTGATCAACATCATCACCCGCAAGATCGCCAACGAATGGGGTGGCTCGGTCACCTACAACTACAGCAAGCCGGATTCCCCGACCCGCGGTGACACCACCCAGATGGGCGCGCTGTTCAGTGGCCCGCTGACCGAGAATCTGGGCCTGCGCGTCGGTGCCAACGTGACCAATCGGGAATCGGACACCGGGCGGCGGCAGACGCCGGGCAACAAGGCCGAGAACGCCAATGCCCTGCTCAACTGGCGCATCAACGATGACCACACCGTGGGCTTCGAAGCCTCGCGCGGCGAGCAGCGAAACAGCGGCGCTGGTGACGTCGGCGCCTGGGGCCTGTCCAAGCTGGTGCAGACCGGCTATGTGGTCATGCACGATGGTCGCTACGGCGATGCCGCCACGTCCAAGACGACGCTGGTGCAGAACGATTACGAAGACAAGGGCAGCGCTGTCGGCAACCACTCCAAGGAGACGGTGTTCGATACCGCGTTCACCCGCAGCTTCCATTGGGGGTTCGAGCAGAGCTTGAACGTGGGCGGCCAGTGGAAGCGCGAGGAGCTCAAGAACGGCGATACCATCGGGACGGTGCCGGTGACCTGGACCGGCACGGGCCGGATCAGCCCGGTCAGTGAAGCCGATTCCTGGGCGCTGTTCGCTGAAGACCACATCACCCTGCACGAGCGTTTCATCCTGACCGTGGGCTTGCGCTGGGACAACACCGACAACTACGACGACAACCTCAGCCCACGCGTTTACGGCGTCTGGCACCCGTCCGATGACTGGACCGTGCGTGGTGGTGTCTCGCAGGGCTTCCGTGCACCGACGTTGAAGCAGGGCACGGCCGGCGCGGCGACGCAGTCCGGTGGCAACGGCTGCACTGCCCTGACCGCCGAAGGCTGGACCAATCGCTCGGTCAGCGCCGATGGCACCACCGGCTGCTACATGGCCGGCAATCCGAACCTGGAACCGGAAACCAGCACCAACTACGAGCTGGGCGTGGGCTTCGACAAGAACGGCTGGTCTGCCTCGGCCACCTACTTCCTGACCGATTTCGATGACAAGATCCAGCAGGTTCCGCTGCGCGAGATTCCGGGCCAGACCACCAGCTTCGTCAACGGGTTCTGGTGGACGGTCGCGCAGAACATCCAGAAGGCCCGCACCCGCGGCGTCGAAGCCAGCGTCACCGTGCCCCTGCATGAGCGACTGAACTGGATCACCAATGCCACGCGCATGCTGGAGTCGAAGAACCGCACCACCGGTGCGAGCCTGCTGGTGGTGCCCAAGCTGACCGCCAACACCTCGCTGGACTGGCAGGTCACCGATGCCTGGTCGCTCAACCTGAGCGCGCAGCACATCGGCGAACAGCTGGTGTCCTCCACCAGCGCCACCTTCGCCAAGGCGTACACCACCTGGGATCTGGTCACCGGCTACGACGTCAACGAGCACCTGACCGTGCGCGCGGGCGTGCTCAACCTCGGCGATGTCTCCACCATCGAGGAAGGCAACAACTACGATGGCGGCGCACGTACGTTCTTCGTGGGGGCCACGGCGCGGTTCTGACCGCGCCGGGTCGAGCGCAGACCTGAAGCAACGAAGGGCGGCGCGGACTTAACCGCGCCGCCCTTCTGCGTTGTGGAGCAGCGCGTCGTTGCGTGCCACCGTCCACGCGCGCAGCCCCATCACCGCCAACCCGACAAAGACCAGATACAGCACGGCCGTCACGTGCAGTGACTTGACCATGTACATGCCAACGTAGACGACGTCGACCAGGATCCACAGCCACCACGCGGCCGTATGCCGCCGTGCCTGCCACCACTGGGCGACCAGGCTCAGTGCGGCCAGCATCGCATCCAGCCACGGCAGCGCTGCGTTGGTGTAGACATGCATCGCCGCGCCGAGGGCGAGGCCGAACACCACGCCGATGGCCAGATCACGCCACAGGGCGACCCGCGCCAATGGCACGATCGCGACCCGGCCATCGTCCTCGACCTGGCCACGCCAGCGCACCCAGCCGTATACCAGGAAGCCACCGAACACGATCTGCAGCAGCGTGTCCGAGTACAGCCTGGCTTCGACAAAGACCAGTGCATACAGCGCGACTGAGATCAGCCCGACCGGCCAGGCAAGGGTCACCCGTCGCGTCATCAGCCACACGCCGAGCATGCTGACGATGGCGGCCGACCATTCCAGGATGGCCGGGTTCATAGCGCGAAGGTGACCGACAGCCGGGCCTGACGGGGCGCGCCCGGGAACAGGTAGTAGTCGCCCGAGCTGCTGCCGGTGTCACGCCAGTAGAAACGGTTGAACAGGTTGTCCACCGAGAGGTTCCAGGTCACCGGATGCTCACCCACGCGGTGTTTGAAGCGCAGCCCGGCGTCGAACACGCTGTAGGCCGGTGCGCTGACGCGGCCGTCGGCGGTGGCCACGTTGGAGGAGGCATAGCGCCAGCCGCCGGTCAGCCCCAGGCCGGTCACGAACGGCAGCTGGTACTCCGCATGCACGGTCGCGCGCGTCTTCGGCACGTTGATCAGCTGGTGCCCCTCGTAATCCGCCGTGCCCGCATCGCGCGCGCGGGCCCGCAGGACGCTCGCACTGGCGGCCAGCGACAGGCGCGCGGTCAGCTGCCCCTGTGCGGTGAGTTCCAGCCCGGTATGGGTCTGCTGCCCCTCCTGGACGAAGGTGTAGCCCGCATCGCTGCCGTCCGGCTTGGCGTACTGGAACGGCTGGGAGGTGCGGAACAGCGCCGCCCCCAGCGTCAGGGTATCGCTGGGCACGTACTTGACGCCCACTTCGGTCTGTCGCGACAGCACCGCAGGCAAGAACGTGCCTTCGTTGGAGGTCCAGAACGGCGCTTCCTGACCGAGCGAGATGCCGCGCACGTAACTGACATAGGCGTTGATCTCATCGGTCGCCTTCCAGACCAGCGCGGTCTGCGGCAGGAACCGCGACAGGCGGCTGTGCCGCTCGGGATTGCCGCGCTTGTCGTAGGCACGCTCGTCCAGCCGGACGAAGCGGCCACCGGCCAACCACTGCCAATCACCGAAGCTCATCCGGTCCAGCGCGAACACCGCCGTCTGCGCACTGTCCAGGCGCCGCGCGGACGGGCCCGGCATCAGCGGCGACGGGTCGAACTGCGGCACCTGTGCATCATGGATGTTGGCCGTGCCGACGTACTCGTTGACGTTGCGGCGCTTGTCCACGGTGCGCTCGAACCGATCCGCGCCAATACTCAGTTCGTGCCGGATCTCGCCGGTGGCGAAACTGCCACGCAGCTCGCCACGGAATTCCAGGTTGCGGCGGGTGTCGTCCGGGCTGCGGTAATCGTAGATGTCGTAGTCGCCGTTGGGCGCAAAGTAGTTGCCCGGCACACTGCCATCCGCACAGCCGGCAGCGTAGTAACAGCCGTAGGCGAAGGCGACGTTGTCGTCGATCACCGAGCGGCTGTAGCTGGCGGAAACGCGCGACTGCCAGTTCGGACTGAAATCGAAGGTATGCAGCGCGGTCAGGTTGGTGCCGTTGATGCCGACCGGCCGCTGCCAGGCCTGATAGCCCAGCAGGTGCTTGCGGTCCACGCCGCGCGGCAGCTCGGTGGCGCCCAGCAGCTGATAGCCCGAGGCCGAGCGCTGCGCGCTGGTCTGGTAGTTGGCATCCACTTCCAGTTTGCCGCGCTCGCCGATCAGCCAGTCGGTGGCCAGCGAATAGAAGTTGCGGCGACCGTCGGCATGATCGATGTAGGAATCGCTGTCTTCCCAGGCGGCATTGAAGCGGACCCCGAAACGTGGCGAGAGCCAGTGGCCCAGATCCACGGCGGTGTAGCGCGAGCCTTCCGAGTCGGTGCCGAGGGTGACAGTGCGGACCTCCGCCGGGCGCTTGCCCACGTAGTTGATGATGCCGCCCGGGGCCATCACACCCGCGGCGAGGCCGGCCTCGCCCTTGAGGATTTCCACCGCCTGGATGTTCTCCAGCGCCAGCCGCTGCTCACCGGTGATGGCCAGCCCGTTGAAGCGGTAGCCGGTGCCGGTATCCAGCGGGAAGCCGCGGATCGCGATGTTCTGGTAGTAACCAACCGGCGCGTAGCTGTCGCCCAGCGACGCATCATTGCTGGCCAGCTCGGACAGCGTCCGGACCTGGCGGCTGTCCAGCAGGTCGCGATCGAGCACGTTCACCGAGGCCGGCGTGCTTTTCCAGTCGCCGGCGCCGAAGCTGCCGGTCTGCATGGCGGTGGCTGCCGGCTGATGCGCCTGCACGCGCACGGCGGCCAGTTCCGTCGGCGAGCGCTCGGGCGCCTCGGCGAGTTCATTGGCATGAAGGGGCAGCGCGGCGCAGAGGGCGGCGGACAACAACGTAGGGCGGAAGCAGCGGTTCATTCGATTCGTCATCAGCTGGAGGAGACGAAGCGAAGGCGCGCACGCGCACCGACCCATCACGGCGGTATGCCTGCTGCTCAAAGCTCCCTACGCCGGTGCAAACCGGATCAGGTTCCAAGGGACTCTCTCAGCCTGGTTTCGCCAGGCACCCCCGCTTCTGTGACTATTTCACTACAAATGGTACGGATTTGCGAGCCCGCCCTTCAGGCGGCTGCGTGCAGCGCCTTCAACAGGCCCTGCCCGGCCGCGCTGCTGAACCAGTCAGCGTGGCCCAGCAGGAAGGTGTGGTAGGCCACGTCGGCATTGGCAGGCGAGTGCGTCACGCCCTGGAAGTACTCCACTTCCGACAGCGCGAAATCGAGCTGCACGATGGGCAGCAGATCAGCCAGCAGATGCACGCGCTTGGCCGACAGCGGCACGATCTCGCGGTAGCCGGCCAGCAGCGCCAGCGCGATATCCACGCGCACGGCCGCCTCGCCGCCTTCCAGCGCCAGCCAGGCAATGGCGTTGCGTTCGATGGCGGTCGCAAGGTCGAACAAGGCACTGGTCGGTGAGGCAAGACCCAGATCAAGCACGGTATCGACCACGGTGGCATCTCCTTGCTGGCGCCAGAGCAGATTGGAAACATGCCAGTCGTTGTGTGCCCACAGGCGCGGCTCGGCCTGCAGCCGCGCGACCAGGCCGGCGTGCCACGGCGCAACGGCCCGCCGCAGATCACCCTGCCAGTCCTGCCGCGCGAGATAGGCGGCCAACCCGGGACGACCCGGAAGATCGGCCTGGATGGCGGCGATGGGGTCGGCGGCACGGATCAGATCATCCCGTGCGACCAGCAGATGGGTGCTGCGCTGGGGCGCGTGATAGCAGGCCGACGCGCTGTGCAGCTTGGCCAGCATCCGCCCGGCTTCGCGCGCCTGCGCGGTATCGGTCAGCGGCGTCCAGGAAGGTGCATCGCGGTACAGATCCTGGCCCTGGCCCACGCGATGCAGCTCGTAGGTCCAACCCTCGTGCTCCACTGCCGTGGCGCCATCGCGGTCACGCAACACCTCGACCACCGGAACGCCGTGATCGGCCAGATGCTGGATGAAGCGATGCTCCTCGGCCAGGCTGGCTGCCGTGCGGACGCTGCCATGGTGGCGCTTGACGAACACCCGCTCCCCGTCGGTCTCGACGATGGCGGCGGCGGACATCGGCCGCGGGCTGTGCCACACCAACCGGCCAGCGCCGGCCAGCGGTGCGAAGCGCTCGCGCAGCCAGCTGACCTCGCGTTCGGTGATGGCGGGCCAGTCGGCGGCCACCTCATCGTTGTTGAGGCCTTGGACGCGGTGGGTGCTGTTGCTCATGGAATGACGGGTCGATGACGGGCAAAGTGCGCGCTGTCACCAGACAGTGGGCGCGGCGAGGATAGCAAGCCGGGCCCGGCAAGGGGGAAGCAGATGCCTGCCCTCAGCGCTTGCTGTCGCTCGCCTTTGCTGCGGCCGGCGTGGCCGGCAGCAGACGAGGCTGCTCGGCATACCAGTCACGCGCACCGGCGAGGTGCCACTTTCGCTGCTCTCCCTGCAGCTCGATGCCGGCGCCCAGCACACCCCAGCGCAGGTACAGGTCGCCCCGGCGTTTGCCATGACTCAGATCCAGCCGCGCCTGCAGGGACAGCCGCTCATTCTCGGCCTGCAGGTCCTCCACGATCAGTTCGCCACTGCGCCAGCGCAGCTGGCCACTGGCCTGCACTTCGCCGGAATCCAGCATGCCGAGTACCCAGCGCGGGTACTCACTGCGCTGTGCGAACACGCCCAGCAACGGCCCGGCATCGCGCAGGCGCAGGTCGGCCAGCCCATCCACCTGGAACGGCGCGGCGGCATCGATGTGGCCGCTGCGGATCGCGACCTTGCCCCACCAGCGGCCGTCACTCTTTTCATCGCCTACATGGATGTTGCGCAGCTCCACGGTGGTGCCACCGAGATCGAACTGGCGGCTGTCGAAATCCGCACGCTGCAGACGCGCCTGGAGTTGCGCATCGCCGCGCATCGCAATACCGGCGACGCTCAGCCGGGCACCGGTGCCCCGCAGATCGGCACTGCCCTTGCCGACCCGCCCGGAGGCATCCAGTGAGACATCCCCACTGAGCAGGCCGGTCCCGCCGAGCAGGCGCACGTTGTCATTGCCGAGGTAACGGTTGTAGGCGGTCAGGTCCGGTACCCGTGCATCGGTGAAGCGGAGCTGGGCCCGCATGCCGTCGCTCAGCTGCTTCAGGCGCGCATCACCGCGCAGGTTCAGCGCAAGCTGCCGCCCATCGAACAACAGCGCCTTGGGTGCATTGGTCGGCGCGGCCTGGAAGCGCGGGATCTGTACCTTCAGTTCGGCCTGCGCAGGCGTGCCCTCGACAATCCGGCCCTGCGCCTGGGCATCGCCCCGCATGCGGACGCCGGCGACTTCGGCCACCGCCGCCACCTGCGGAATATCCACTGTGCTGCCCGGTGCGAGCTCGCCGTCGGCAAGAATGATGTCAGCCTTGAGCAGACTGCCACCGTCGAGATGGAACCACGGCTTTTTCACGAACAGATCGCTGATCCAGTTCAGCGACTGGAACTGCCATGCGCCCTGGACCTTGCCGGACAACCGCGGCAGCAGCTCGGCCGGCGCCTGGAACGGAATCTTCCGGCCGGTCACGCGGAGATCGGCGTTGAGCTCACTGCCCGTCTCCGGGTCACGCGGCAGCCGCGCCTGCACCCGCATGTCCTGCGCCACGTCCAGCTGCAGCGACAGCAGGCCGCGGTCATCTGCGTGTACGCCGGCGTGCAGTGGCAGCCGCCAGACCAGACGGCTGCCGGGACGCAGCGCGCCCTGCTCCAACGTCACATCGGCAGTGAGGCGCGCATTGGAGACCGCGCTGCCGACCTTCACGTGCGGGCCGCCGGTGTCGATGCGCAGCCCCTGGCTGCGCGCGTCGATCTGCAGCTGCGCCCAGGTGATCCCGAGCTTCTGCAGGCCCGGCGCGTCGTCACGGTAATGCCGCGGGAAGTGGAACCGTGCGGCGATATGGGCATCGTCCAGCACGTTCACGCCATCGAAGCTGACCTGGGCGTCATCGAAGCCGGCAGTGGAGTCGAACAGCTCCGAAGGCCCACCTTTGAGCTGCTTGAGGAACCCGACATTCCCGTGCCCCTGGCCGACGATCAGGAGCTTGCCGAAGCGCCCACTGCGGATCGTGTCGCTGTGGATCGCATCGAAACGCAGCGTCCAGCCACGGTCGCCGCGCGGCGGCGGCGGAATGGCGTTCTCGACCCGTTCGACCTCCGCTTCCACGCCCGTCGCGTCGATCCGCGGAATACGCACTTCCTTGCGCAACAGCGCCGGCAGGTCGATCCACGCACTGGCCCGATCGGCACGGAACACGTACTGGGTACGATTGGCCTGGCCGCGCATGCGGATGTTCCAGACCACGGCCTGCCCCGGCATCAAGGTCACCGCCGGGCCGGTCTGCATCGTGAATTTTTCAGGTTTGCGGTTGGTCACCGCATCGAACAGCGGCGTATTGAGGAATACGTTGCCCGCCAGCAGGTACAGCGCATACAGCGCCAGCAGCGAGAGCAGCGCCACGCGCCACGGCCGGGGCCAGCGCTGGACGCGCTCGGGAATCAGGGGCATGTGGATCCGCGACAGGAAGCAGGATGACGGCCCACTATCGGCAACGCGCAGCCGTCACCGCGTGAAGGCGTGCTACGGCAGCTTCGCGATCACCTTGATCTCCACGTCGAATCCGTACAGCCAGGTCACCCCGATGCCGGTCAGCGTCGGGTACGGGGCCTCGCCCCAGTAATCGGGCACGATCGCCCAGACCCGTTCGAAGATCTTTTCGGGATTGACCAGGAACACGGTGACGTCGACCACGTCCTCGAACGTGCAGCCTGCGGCGCCGAGCACGGCGTTGAGGTTCTCGAACGCGCGCCGCACCTGGGCCTCGAGGTCGGGTTCGGGCGAGCCATCCTCGCGGCTGCCGACCTGGCCGGACACGAACAGGAAGCCATTGGAGCGTACGGCCGGCGAATAGCGGTTGCGCTCGTACAGCGCTTGGCGGCCCGGCGGGAAAACGACGTCACGTGTTGCCATGAACCACCTCTGCCTTGGGCCGATACCGGCCCATCAAGAATGAAAGGCCACGGTAGACCGGCAGGGGGCACCGGATAAACGCGGCCTGCTGCCCAACATTGTTTGTAGAATCCAAACAATCATCCTCTCCGTGGAAAGCAGATGGACCGGTTCGATGCGATGCAGGCCTTTGCCCGGGTCGTGGAAACGGGGCAGCTTCACCAAGGCGGCCGAGACACTGCACATGAGCCGCACCACGGTCACGCAACTGGTGCAGCAACTGGAAGCGCGGCTGCGGGTGCGCCTGCTGAACCGCACCACCCGGCAGGTGAAGGTCACCGCCGACGGCGCGGCCTATTACGCGCGGGTGATCCGCCTGCTGGCCGACATCGACGACGCTGAAACCAGCCTGTCGACCGCGGCGGCGGCGCCTCGCGGGCGCCTGCGCATCGACGTTCCTGCACCGTTCGCCCGTCTGATCCTGGTGCCTGCCCTGCCCGGGTTTCAGGCGCGCTACCCGGATATCCAGCTGGATCTGGGTGTGAGCGACCGGAACGTGGACCTGATAGACGAGAGCGTGGACTGCGTGATCCGCGGCGGGCAGATCGCCGATCAGTCGCTGATCGCCCGCCATATCGGCGATCTGCAGGCCGGCCTCTATGCAGCGCCCGGCTACCTGGCCCGGATGGGACATCCTGCCCATCCGGCCGATCTTGAAAACAGCGCGCACCACATCGTCGGCTACCGCCGTGCGCGCGGCGGTGGCGTGCTGCCCTATACCCTGCAGCGCTGCGATGTGTCCCTGACCGTCCACGGCCAGTACCTGTTGGCGGTGGACGACGGCAACGCCTACCTCGCCGCCGGCGTGGCCGGCCTGGGGGTGCTGTGGCTGCCCGAGTACATGGCGGCCGCCCACGTGGCCGAAGGCGAGCTGGTGCGCCTGTTCGCTGATTGGCAGCTGCCGCCGATGCCACTGCATCTGGCCTTCCCACCCAACCGCCACGTCAGCGCCACGCTGCGTGCCTTCATCGATTGGGTCGGTGGCATCGTGGCCGATCATGCACCCGTGGTGCGACCGCCGCCGGGCTGATGCACGATGCAGCCACGGATGCCCGCCTCAGTCGGGCATCCGCTCGCCCGTGCGCAGGGTCAGCACCTCCACCCCGTCGGCGGTCACCAGCACGGTGTGCTCGGCCTGCGCCGAGAGCTTGCCGTCACGGGTGGTCACGGTCCAGCCGTCGTCGCTCATGTCGATGGCAGCACGGCCCTGGTTGATCATCGGCTCGATGGTGAAGGTCATGCCCGGCTCCAGTTCCAGCCCATCGCCGCGACGGCCGTAGTGCAGCACCTGCGGCTCTTCGTGCATCTGCTGGCCGATGCCATGGCCGCAGAATTCGCGGACCACGCTGTAGCCGTGGGCCTTGGCATGCTGCTGGATCGCAAAACCGATGTCGCCCAGCGTCGCGCCCGGGCGCACCACCCCGATCCCCTTCCACATCGCCTCGCGGGTCACCCGCACCAGCCGCTTGGCCGCGTAATCGACCTCACCGATCAGATAGGTCTTGCTGGAATCGGCGATGTACCCCCCCTTTTCCAGCGTGATGTCGAGATTGACGATGCTCCCACTGCGCAGGATGGCATCGGCCGAGGGCACTCCATGGCAGACCACGTTGTCGATGGACGAATTGAGCACGTAGCCGAAGCCATACTGGCCCTTGCTCGCCGGGCGCGCCTGCAGCTCATCGACGATGAAGCGCTCGACCCAGTCGTTCACCTGCAGCGTGCTCATGCCTTCCAGCGGCAGCGTGTCCAGCGCTTCGAACACCTGGGCCAGCAGGCGCCCCGATACCCGCATCAGCGCCTGTTCTTCAGCGGTCTTGATCATGCTTCGGCCACCCGCAGTGCGCCGGGTTCAACCCCTGCAGCACGCAGTTCACGGTTGACGATCTCCTGGTAGGTCGAGCCGGGATTCATTTCGCACAGCATGCCGATCTTGATCCAGAAACCGGCCTGGGCATTGATCGAGCGGCCCGAGACGCCGCTGGCGCGGCGCAGGTTGTCGTGCAGTTCGTCGTCGATGTTCACGATGCCCATGGGCAACCCCTCTCATACGGTATATACACATCATATACGTTTCGTATAGCGCTGTGCAGGCCCGCCCAGGGGTCGTCACCGGCCGTCTTCGCGCCACTGCGATGCTGGACGGTCGTGATCGCGCGGTCAGGGATCGATCAGGTCCAGGCCGGATCGGCGGTGAAATCGATGGTCAACCAGAACTCACTGCCGCGCGCATCCAGGCGCTCGGCGATCTCATCACGCAGCCGGTCCACATTGCCGATGTTGCCGATCACCGTCTCCGGGTGGGTGAGGATGTGGATCTCCACGAACCGCATACGGCCCATCTTGGCCACGTGGCTGGTGAAATCCAGATAGCCGTGTTCGGCGACGAAGTCCTTCATCACCGCCTGCACGCGCGCATCCAGCGTATCCGGCGCCACCTGCAGCACTTCGCGCATGGCCTTCCATGCACTGCGCAACGGTACGGGTAGTACCGCCACGCTGATCGCGGCCAGCACCAGCGGATCCAGATAGGGTATCCAGTGCGCATGCTCGCCATCGCGCAGCAACAGCGCGATCGCAAACGCCAGCACCACCGCCAGGCTCATCATGCCGCTGAGCAGCCAGGCCCGCACGTCCAGCCACAGCAGCGCCGAGTGCAGCTGCATCGCGCGGGTGCGCACGAAGGCCGCCATCGCCAGATTGCTCACGCACAGCAGGGCCGCCCACAGCAGCGCAGGCCCGGCCTTGACCTCATGCCCTCCCGTGGTCAGCCCGATCACCGAGTTGGCCAGCGCATAGATGCAGGCCAGCGACAGGATCGCCCCGCCAAGCGCCTCCACCATCGGCTCCAGGTGCCAGTAGCCATACTGGAAGCGCGGGCTTTCTTCCCGCGCCACCAGCCGCAGTACCGACAGCGCCACCAGGGTCAGCGCCACGTCCACCAGGCTGTAGACGCCATCGAACAGGATGGCCTGCGATCCCACCAACAGGCCACCGATGAAGCCGATGGCGCTGACCGCCATCGTCACCCCGATGGAGAATTTGAGGACCCGCTGCTCGCGTGCTGTATCCATCGCTGGCCGAGGGTCCTGCGCGCAGGCGTCAGACCTTCAGCACCTCCACCTTGTAGCTCGGCGCATCGCCGTCGGTGTCGATGATAAGCCCGTGCACATCCGACTCGAAGCCCGGGAAGCGCGCGTTCTGCTCACGGGCGATCCGCAACGACTGGATGATCGGCTCATCGCTGGCGCCGAATCGCTCGCCCGGCATGATGGTCGGGATGCCCGGCGGGTAAGGCACCAGCATGGTGCCGGCGATGCGGCCGCTGATCTGTTCGATGTCGACCCGTTCGATCTGGCCGCGGACCAGATGGTCATAGGCTTCGGCGGGCGTCATCACCGGCTCGGGCAGATCCACGTACATGGCGCGCATCACTTCGGCCACGCCGAACTCGCCGTTGAAGGCGTGCAGCGCATCGCAGAGGTCACGCAGGCCCCACCCGGCGTAGGCGATCGGGAACTCGGCCGCCAGCTGCGGCAGTGCGCGGGTCAGCGGCGCGTTGCTGTCGTAGAGCTCCTTGAAGGCCATCAGCTCGGTGACCAGGGTGCTCCACTTGCCCTTGGTGATGCCCATCGAGAACAGGAACAGCACCGAGTACAGGTTGGTCTTCTCCACCGTGATGCCGCGGGTCCACAGGAACTTGCTCAGCACTGCGGCCGGAATGCCGCGCTGGCCCATCTCGCCGTCCATCGAGAGTCCCGGCGTGAGCAGGGTCACCTTGATCGGGTCGATCAGCACGTAGTCATCCACCAGGCCGTCGAAGCCATGCCAGTGAGCGTCCGGCTGCAGGTACCACTCGCTGCGCTTGGCCACCATCGGGGCCGGTGCGTCGCCCTTGGCCAGCGAACGTTCCAGCTTGTCCGGCTGCCACACGCTGAACCACCAGTCGTCGCGCCCCAGATCCTCGCGTACGTGCAGCATCGCGCGGCGGAAGGCAATCGCCTCGTCGTGCATCTCCTGCACCAGCGACTCGCCCGCGGCGCCTTCCATCATCTTGGAGGCCACATCGCACGCGGCGATCACGCCGTAATGCGGGCTGGTGGTGGTGTGCATCATGAAGGCTTCGTTGAAGCGTTCGGCATCCAGCGCCTGGGTCGCGGCGTTGCGCACGTGGATCATCGAGGCCTGCGAGAACGCGGCCAGCAGCTTGTGCGTGGAGTGCGTGGTGAAGATGATCGCATCCTGCTCGCGCGGCTTGCCCTTGGCCATGCCGTAATGGTTCTCATAGAACGGATGGAACGCGGCATAGGCATACCAGGCTTCGTCGAAATGCAGGAAATCGACCGCGCTGCCGATTTCCTCGGCGATCTTTTCGGCGTTGTAGCACAGCCCGTCATAGGTCGAATTGGTGACCACCGCGATGCGCGGCTTGGAGCCGGCCTTGTAGGCCTTGCTGGCCAGCGGGTTGGCGGCGATGGCCTGCTGCAGTGACTCGGGCGTGAACTGGTCCAGGCTGATCGGGCCGATGATGCCGTGCGCGTTGCGGCTGGGGGTAAAGTACACCGGGACGCCGCCGGTCATGATCAGCGCGTGCAGCAGCGACTTGTGGCAGTTGCGGTCAACAAAGACCACGTCGCCCCGCCCCACGGTCCCGTGCCAGACGATCTTGTTGGCGGTCGAGGTGCCATTGGTGACGAAGAAGGTGTGGTCGGCGCCGAAGTTGCGCGCCGCCTCGTTCTCGGCATCCTTGATCGGGCCGGTGTGGTCGAGCAGCGAGCCCAGCTCCGGCACCGAGATCGACAGGTCGCTGCGCAGCGTGTTCTCGCCGTAGAACTGGTGGAACGCACGGCCGACCGGTGATTTGGTAAACGCCACGCCGCCGGCATGGCCAGGCGTGTGCCAGGAGTAATTGGACTCGGCGGTGTGGTGGATCAGGGCCTTGAAGAACGGTGGCAGCAGATTGGCCATGTAGTCTTCGGCCGCCCGCATCACCTGCCGCGAGATGAAGCTCTTGGTGTCTTCGAACAGGAAGATGTAGCCGTGCACGAACTTGAGCAGCTTGCTCGGCACCTTCTCGATGGTGCGGCGCTCGCCGTACAGGAACACCGGCAGGTTGGCGCGGCGTGCGGTCTGCTCGCGCAGGAAGCCCAGCAGGCGCTGGAACTGCTCCGGGTTCTCCTCGGTGCCGTCGATGGAGATCAGCACCGCCGAGGCCGCCACATAGGTGCGCGCGCCGGCCTGGGCATCGGCCAGGGTCAGGCCGCACAGCACGCGCTGGTCATTCTTGCGCAGCTCGTCCACCAGCGCACGGATCAGGATGCCGCCGATGCGCGGGGATTCGTAGTCGTCGTCGATGACGATGATCGGGTAATCAAGGGACTTGAAGTACACAGGGATTCTCCTGGGGCAATATCACGAAAGCGTCGTGCGGACGGCGGCGTCGAGCGCGGGCAGCTGGCCGCGCTGGCGGCGGCGCTCCTCGCTGAAGAACGGGTAGAACACCGTGATGAAGAGCACGAACAGGAAGGCGTACTGCACGATGTTGCCGGCCGACCCGAAGATCGCCCACAGGCAGTACACAACGGTGACGCTGGTCAGCAGCCAGAACGCGCCAGTGTGCACCAGCGTGTGCGAGCGCTCGACCACGAAGTAGCAGGCCACGCAGGAGTAGATGTACGGCAGCAGGGTCAGCACCACCGCCGCCGAGGTGATCACATCGAACTGGGCCGAGGCGGTCTTGGAGGTGGAGGTGACCAGCACCGCCAGGGTCATCAGCACCGCCACGATCAGCACGCCCTTGACCGGCACGTCGTCCTTGTTGGTCTTGCTGAAGATGCTCGGGAACAGGCCGTCATCGGAGGCCGCCTTGGCACTCTGCGCGGTCAGCAGGATCCAGCCACCGAGCGAGCCGGCCGCGCCCACGAAGGCGCACAGGCTGACCAGCGCCCCGCCCCAGCCACCGACCGCATTGGCCGCGGCCAGCGCGAACGGCGCATCGGAGACCTGCAGGTCGCCATTGGGCACCATGCCCATGATCACCGAGGAGCTGGCGATGTAGGCGATCGCAGCCAGGAACACGCCACCCAGCGTCGCGCGGGCCACGTTCTTCTCCGGGTTCTCGACCACGCCGGCAGTCACCGAGGCCGATTCCACGCCGATGAAGGCCCACAGGGTCAACGCGGCGGCACTGGAGATCGCGCCGAAGTTGGACTCCCCGGAAACGTTGTAGGCGCCCTTGAAGATGGTCGGGTCGAAGAAGAACCAGCCGAAGATCGCGATACCCAGGATCGGCACCAGCGCAAAGCTGGTGGTCACCGTCTGCAGCTTGCTCACGAACGAGGGGCCGATCACGTTGGCGAAGCTCAACGCCCAGACCAGCGCCAGCACCGCGATGCAGCGCGGCAACGGCTCGGACAGGATCGGGAAGAAGTAGCTGAAGTAGCCGACTGCCGCGATCGGGATGGCGACGTTGCCGATCCAGTTGGCGAACCAGTAGATGGTGTTGGTCTGGAAACCCATGTAGGGGCCGAACCAGTCCCTGGCGTAGGCATAGGGACCACCGGCCTTGGGCGCCAGCTTGCCGAGCTTGGCAAACACGAAGGCCAGCAGCAGCGCGCCGGCGGTGGTGATCAGCCAACCCCAGATCGAGGCCGTGCCGATCTTGGCCAGGCTGGAGGGCAACAGGAACACCCCCGACCCCATCATGTTGCCGGCCACCAGGAAGGTGGCACCGACCACCCCGATTTTCTTCGCTTTTGCCATGACGCTTGCTCCTTTGCCAGGCAGGGACCCGGTCATGCCGGGCGTTGGGAGTTACTTGATGAAGTTGTATTGCAGGCTGCCCTGCAGCCGCATCGTGTCGCCGCGTTGTCCACTCTGCTGTTCCAGCTGCCCGTAGAGCAGCTCCATGCCCATCGTCCAGGACGGGGCCGGGCTCCAGAGCAGGTTGAAGACGCCGTAGCGGCTCTGGCGGAACGCATCGGCGGCCAGCGCATCGTTGCGTCCACTGGTGAGCTGGCCGTAGATCAGGTTCGAGCGCCACAGCGGCGACCAGTAATGGGTGTAACCAACGAAGCCGCCGTACAGCGACAACGCCTGCAGCCGCCCGTCTGCGCTCACCACCGCGTCCATGCCCGAACCGGTCAGGTCGGCCGTATAACGGGCCAGGCCCTTGCCGCCGAGCATGCCGAACAACAGCAGGTCCTGTTCGCCCACCGCGGCCGAGCCGCTGAGCTGCAGGCCACCCGCAAAGCGCCGGCCATCGCCGGCATCGCCGTCGTACCCCAGGCTGCGTGCGACCGCACCCAGCTGCAGATGGCCCCAGTCACGCTCCATGCGCGCGGTTACGGTGACGTCCGGCAGTTGGTCCACCGGCATGATCCCCTCGGCGGGGTTGCTCAACTGGGTATCCGGATCCTCGGCCGCCACGGTGAGGGTGTTCCCCTTGCCCATTGCGAAGCTGTGGTGGATGCCGGCCACGAGCAGGTACCCCGCCCCACCCGGCCCGGCGAAATCCAGGGTGTCGGGCAGGCTGTCGGCATCCATGAACGTGGAATAGCCATAACCGGCGTAGGTATTGCCCAGTTGCCCGTAGGCGTGGCGCAGGCGGAACTGATAACTGTCGCTGCTGCCGAAAAAATCGTTTTCCAGATAGAAGCGCAGGTTGCCATGCGTGGTCGGGCGCCGCGCTTCGAAGCTGAAGCGGGTCTGCTTGGCATGCAGCGTGAAGTTGGAGACATCCCGGTGCGCACTGCCGACCGGAATCGACGAGGTGACGAACTGTTCCTGGTCACCGGCTGCGCGCGAATCGGCGATCGCATCGAGCTTGGCGTAGCCGCCGATGCGGATCAGCGTATCGGTATTGGGGATCGCGAAGAAGCCTTTCAGCTCGGGATCGGTCGGGCCGGCGGCGCTGTCCGGGCGGGAGGCGGCGCTGGAGGGATCGGCGACGGAATCGCGTTGCGGCAGAATCGCCTGGCCCATGCCCGGCACCTGGGCTTGGGCCGTCAGGGGCGCTGGCAAGGCGGCGGGCGTGACGCCCGTACCGGAGGCAGTCGCCGCCGTGATGGCCGGCGAGGCAGGTGGAGGCTGCCCGGATTCGATCGCCTGCAGTCGTTTCTCCATCTGCTCCAGTGTCTGCCGCAGCGTCTGGATATCCTGCCGCAACGCGGCGGCCGAATCCTGGGCGTACGCCGGCGCCGCAGCCAGTGCTGCCGCGCAGGCGACCGTCAATACAGACAAACGCATCACGTCCTCCTTGAACCGTACACAGTCCCACGCGTCGATTCCGGCAGGCGTCCATGACGCCGCAGGCAACCGGCACGCAGCCCGGCACTGCAATGCGCGCGACCTCCGCCTGCGCGTGGTCCGGTGGCGGTCAAGCCGGCGGACGCATCGCGTGCGTGGGTACGCTCGCACGGGATCCCCTCATCCCTGATGACAGCCACGCATGTGCGTGTCAGCCAGCGCCTTGAGTAACAATCGCAAAGTGAGAATGCCGTGAATGTTGTCAGGCAGTTTTCTGACTGGGCAGTCGCACGTCCGGTGCGTGTGGAGCAATCCATGAAATAGCGCATCGAGGCAGCTTAGCGACCGCCCCGTTTTCAGCCTTGATCCAAATCAAGCCGAATGCGTCAACGCATCCGGGCCAGGCCGCACGACGCCCAAACCAAGCGCGCCGGGCAGAGCCCGGCGCGGTGTGCAGTGATACCCGGTTCGGCTCAGCGCGGGCCGAGCACCACGGTCATGTCATCGCCCTGGGGCATGCCGGAACGGCGCTGTACCATGCCCTGGGCATCCTTGAACAGAATACCCGGCGTACCCTGGAAGCCCAGTTCGATCATCAGTAGCTGATTGGCATCGAGCTTGTTGGCGACCTCCGCGGTCAGCGAAGCCGCCGGCTTGATTCCGCCGCGATCGAACAGCCGTTCGTTCTCCAGCAACGCGGCGCTGGGGTTGGGCGCGGTGAGGATCGCCGCCGCCTTGGCCGGGCTGTCCTCACGGATCACGCCGACCATCACGTGGCGCAACTGCACCTTGCCGGCGTCCACCCACGGCCGCGCCGCTTCCCAGAAACGATGGCAATACGGGCAGTTCGCATCGCTGAAGGTGTAGACCACGCGCGGCGCATCGGCGCGGCCATCACGGACCCACGCGCTTTCATCCAGCTTCTTCCAGCTGCGCTCGGACATCGGCTTGGCCACCAGCTTTTCCAATGGTGCCGCCCCCACATCCTCGCCGTTGGCATCGAACAGGCTGCCGACCACGACGTGCTTTCCGTCCGCGGTGACGTAGGCCGCCGCGGGCTGCTGCCCACCGACCACGCCGGCAAAGCCGCGCAGGCCACCGGGCGCGTCGAACTCGCCGATCACCTCAAAGCCGTGCTTCTCGATGCCTTTCAGCACCGCCGGGCGATCGGCACCGCCCTTGGCCGGCGCGGCATCAGCGGCGCTGGGCGTCTGCGCCTGGCTGCACCCGGCCAGGGCCATCAACAGCGAGACCGCCAGCACGGTGCCCAATGGGCGCGAGGACTTCAACTTCATGGTGACTCCTGGATTCAAGGAACATGACAACGCGACCACCCTTACAGGCTGTCGAGCTTGGATTGCAGGCCGGCGGCACTGAGTTCGCCCAGATGGATCTGCTGCAGCCGGCCCTGGCCGTCGAAGAACAGGGTAGTCGGATAGGCATGCACCTGCAGCCGCTCGGCGGTGAGCGCAGCCTCGTCAAGCAGCACGTTGTCCAGCGTCAGCTGCTCGGCGGCGATGAAACCCTCGACCTCTTCGCGGGCTTCACCCTGGTTGACAAACAGGAAGCGGATGTCCGGGTGGCGCTGCTGCGCGCGAGCCAGCACCGGCATCTCGCGCCGGCAGGGGCCACACCAGCTCGCCCAGAGATTGACCACCACCGGGGTGCCCTGCGTGTCGGCCAATGCGATCGGCTCACCCTGCAGCGAAGTCAGGCTGATCGCCGGCAGCGTTACCCGCGATTGCTGCAGCCAGCCAGCACCCGCCGACAGTACCGCCCAGCTCAGCACGCCGGCCAGGGCGGCGGCCACGACCGGCCGCCGGAGCGACGGCCAGCGGCGCAGGCGCCAGGCGCCCCATCCCAGCCCCGCCACCATCGCCGGCCACACCAGGAAGCCGCCATCGCCAATGCGCAGCACGCCCCAGGGATCCTGCGCATAGTCGCCCAGGTGCCAGATCACGAACGCCGCACGTCCGGCCAGCAGCCCCAGCAGCAGCATGTCTACCACCAGCGACCGCGGACGCGGCACGCCTTCGATTGTTGGAGCACGCACCACACTGGCCACCAGCATCGCGATGGCCAGACCCACCAACACCCACACGACCGCAAGCGGTACCGGGCCTACACTGCTGATCATTGCTTTTCTCCGCCGCCGCCCGTGATCTGCCACGTGGCGACGGCTGTTGCATCGGGCCCGCCGGCATGGTCCCAGCAAGCCGACAGGGGATCAAGCACGCGACAGTCGTGCGATTCAGGCAGCCGGACGAATCGATTCAAGCACCCGGGCGACCGGGCGTGAGTGCGCCCGCTCACGCTGCTGGGCAGCGAGCTGGCGGCGATAACGTGCCGGAGTCAGCCCGACAATACGCAGGAACAGCCGGCGGAACGCGCTCTGGTCCGAGTACCCCACTGCCCATGCAACCTGGTCCACGACGCCGCCGGCCTGCAGCAGCAGCTGCGCCTTGGCGATGCGCAGGCGCTGGCAATACTCGATCGGGCGCATCCCGGTGGCTTTCAGGAACCGACGCTGCAGCGTGCGCGGTTCCAGCCCGGCCTGCACGCAGATGTCGTCGAGCCCCACACCCCGGGCAGCGATGCCATGCAGCCAGCGCTGTGCTTTGAGGATGCTGCGATCGCCGTGGGCGAAGTTGGGGCTGAAGCGTTCCAGATCATCCAGTTCCGTGAGTGGAATCATCAGCTGCAACTGCTGGATGACGGTATTCATCACACTCTGCCCATAGACCCGTGCGATCAGGCGCAGGCTCAGATACTTCCATGCGTCCGGTCCGGCGGCGGTCAGCAGATCGCCATCGTCGACCAGGGTCCGTTCACACGGCTGCCAGCTGGGCACCATCGTGCGCAGCGCCTGGCAACGGGCCGGATCGGGCACGCTGACCGGGCGGCCGGCCAGGATGCCCGCCGCGGCCAGCAGCAGGCCACCCTCGTCGCAGGCCGCGAGCAGGCTGCAGCCATCGTGGCATTCGCGCAGCCACGCCAGCAGGCGTTCGTCCGGCGGTGCCATGGACCAGCTCGATTCGCTGCCGGGGATGACGATGATCGCCGGCAGTGCATCGCCGAACAGTTCGGCGCCAGCAACGCGCTGCATGCTCCGGCTGGACATCGTCCATCGCGTCACCAGCATCCGTGCGCCGGTGCGGCGCCCCGCGGCCACTGTGCGGTTGCAGCGCTGGGCAAGTTCGGACAGCACCGGTGCGGCGGCGCGCAGACTGCCGGGGAATTCAACGACCGCCACTTCCATCAGGGTCGGCGCGTCCGGCCGGCGGTCCGGCTGCAGCGTGTTGCGGGGTGCGTCCATGGCCATTCTCCTTGAACAATGCCTGCCGACACGGGGCCGGGCAGAACAGGTCTGTACATAAGATGGCCTGAGGCTACGGGCGTCCCGCGAGGACGACCATGCAACTAATTGCAAATTTCACGCGCGATGAATCTTCAGTTGGGTTCCAGCAAGGCTTGACCCTTGACCAGACTCCAGGGTCCACAATGACCGGGTCATCCACGAGGTGCTCATGAACATTGGACAGCTCGCGCGCCAGGCAGGCGTGCCCATCGATACGGTGCGCTACTACGAGCGGCAGCAGCTGCTGCCCACCGCCCGCCGCAGCGCCGGCGGCTACCGCGTCTTCAGCGAGGCCGACCTGACCCGGCTGCAGTTCATCCGCCGCGCCAAGGCGCTGGGTTTCAGCCTGGATGAAGTCGCCGACCTGCTCGGCTTCAGCGATCAGCGCGGCCAGGACATGGCACAGATCCGCGACAGCGCAGTGAACAAACTCGCCGATATCGAACAGCGCATCAACGAGCTGCAGCGCATGCACCGGGCGCTCAAGCACCTGGTCGAGGCCTGCCCCGGGCACGGCGACAACGCGCAGTGCCCGATCCTGTCGGCGTTGACGGACGTCCGCCAATGACGCACGCCCACGATCACCCCGGCGCCACGGCGACCAATGCAGGCACCGTCAGGGATCCTGTCTGCGGGATGATGGTCGACCCGGCCACCACGCCCCACCATGCCCGCCATGACGGCAACGACTACGCGTTCTGCAGCGATGGCTGCCGACGCAGGTTCATTGCCGACCCGCAGCGCTATCTGGCCGCACCTGCTGGCGTCGTCAAACCAGCCCCCGCCGGCACGCGGTACACCTGCCCGATGCACCCGGAAATCGTGCAGGACGGTCCCGGCAGCTGTCCTCTGTGCGGCATGGCGCTGGAACCGGCGATGCCCAGCCTTGAGGAAGGCGAGAACCCCGAGTTGACCGACTTCCGCCGCCGCTTCTGGTGGAGCCTGCCGCTGAGTGTGGCGACGATGGCCCTGGCGATGCTGGCGATGACCCCCGTGCTGCATGGCCTGGCGCCCGATCTGCGGGTGTGGATCGAGTTGGCCCTGGCGACGCCGGTGGTGCTGTGGGCCGGTTGGCCGTTCCTGCAGCGCTGGGCGCAGTCGATCCGCAGCCGCAGCCCGAACATGTGGACCCTGATCGGGACGGGTGTGCTCGCTGCGTACGGCTACAGCGTGGTCGCCACCGTCGCGCCCGGTCTGTTCCCGCCGTCGTTCCAGCAGCACGGGCATGTCGGCGTCTATTTCGAGGCCGCAGCAATGATCATCTCGCTCACGCTGCTCGGCCAGTTGATGGAGCTGCGCGCACGGGCAAAAACATCCGCCGCGATCAAGGCGCTGCTCGGCCTGGCACCGAAAACCGCACGCGTGCTGCGCGCGGATGGCCGCGAGGAAGACGTCGACATTACCGCGCTGCAGCCCGGCGACCGCGTGCGCGTGCGCCCGGGTGAGAAGGTGCCCGTGGATGGCACGGTCGTCGAAGGCCGCTCCTCCATCGATGAATCCATGCTCACCGGTGAGCCGGTGCCAGTGGCCAAGGCCGTGGGCGACGCGGTGATCGGCGCGACACTCAACGGCACTGGCAGCCTGGTCGTCCGTGCCGATCGCCTTGGCGATGACAGCATGCTGGCGCAGATCGTGCAGCTGGTGGCGCAGGCGCAGCGCTCACGCGCCCCGATGCAGCGCATGGCCGACACCGTCGCGTACTGGTTCGTGCTGGCGGTACTGTCGGTCGCGGTGCTGACGTTCCTCGGCTGGGGACTGTTCGGTCCGGCGCCGTCATGGACGCATGCGGTACTGAGCGCGGTAGCGGTGCTGATCATCGCCTGCCCGTGCGCGTTGGGGCTGGCCACACCGATGACGATCATGGTCGCCACGGGTCGCGCCGCGCAGCACGGGGTGCTGTTCCGCGATGCCGAGGCGATCGAGGCACTGCGCCAGATCGACACGCTGGTGGTCGACAAGACCGGTACCTTGACCGAGGGCAAGCCAGCGTTCCGTGACGTACAGGCGGTGACGCCCTTCGCTGCCGATCAGATCCTGCAATGGGCGACCAGCCTGGACCAGGGCAGCGAGCATCCGTTGGCGGCCGCGATCGTGGCCGAAGCACGCGCGCGCGGGATGCCGCTGGCCAGCGTGGACGATTTCGATTCCCTGACCGGCATGGGTGTGCAGGGCGCGGTGGACGGCAGGCAGCTGCTGCTTGGCAATACCGCGTTGATGGACGAACACGGTATCGCGCTGGACACGCTGCGCGAACGTGCCGAGCACTTGCGCAGCACCGCGGCCAGCGTGATGTACCTCGCCGTCGACGGCCAGCTTGGCGGCCTGCTCGCGGTGGCTGACCCGATCAAGGCCTCCACCGCCGAAGCGATCGTGCAGCTGCACCGCGATGGCCTGCGCATCGTCATGGCCACCGGCGACGGCGCGGCCACCGCGGAAGCCGTCGCGCGGGAACTCGGCCTGGATGACGTCCACGGCGAGATGCGCCCCGCCGACAAGGCCGCGTTGATCCGTTCGCTGCAGGCGCAGGGCCGCAAGGTGGCGATGGCCGGCGATGGCATCAACGACGCGCCGGCGCTGGCGAGTGCGGACGTTGGCATCGCGATGGGCAACGGCACCGATGTGGCGATGTCGAGCGCACAGGTCACGCTGGTCAAGGGCGATCTGCGCGGCATCCTGCGTGCGCGCCAGCTGTCCACTGCAAGCGTGCGCAACATGCGGCAGAACCTGGGCTTTGCGTTTCTCTACAACGGCCTCGGCATTCCTGTTGCAGCCGGCGTGCTGTATCCGCTGGGCATCGTAATGTCGCCGATGTTGGCGGCGGTGGCGATGAGTCTGAGTTCGGTCTCGGTGATCAGCAATGCACTGCGGCTGCGCCATCAACGACTGCCCGGCGAGTGACCGCGGATTGCATGACGATATTTCTTCACTTTTTTCTTGCCAATCCAAAACGTCGTCGCTATGATTTCGCTCCTCACGACGTGGGGCCATAGCTCAGCTGGGAGAGCGCC
>NZ_KV791258.1:74818-75999 GCF_001807865.1 Stenotrophomonas sp. HMSC10F06
GGTCGGCGGTTCGATCCCGCCTGGCTCCACCAATCCGATCATTAGGCCGATCAGATTGCAGTGACAAAATTTGAAGTTTTCGTGCGTCCCCATCGTCTAGAGGCCTAGGACATCACCCTTTCACGGTGGCGACCGGGGTTCGAATCCCCGTGGGGACGCCAGCTTCAAACAAACAGCCCTGACCTCGGTCGGGGCTTTTTGTTTGTGCCGCATCGAGCAACGCTCGGCATTGGCGGCCTGTTTTATCGCGTGCGTGCTGGTGCACTCGCGCGGGCAACGATCAGCCTCTGCAGATGGATGCCTGCATGCATTCTTTCTTCGGTATTTCAGAAAAAAGACTTGGCGAATGCTTCACGGCCGCGTAGAATTCCGCCTCCAGCATCGTGGGGCCATAGCTCAGCTGGGAGAGCGCCTGCATGGCATGCAGGAGGTCGGCGGTTCGATCCCGCCTGGCTCCACCACTTCTCCGGACACAGGCCGTCCGATAGAAGCCAAAATTCGGTTTAACGCGTCCCCATCGTCTAGAGGCCTAGGACATCACCCTTTCACGGTGGCGACCGGGGTTCGAATCCCCGTGGGGACGCCAGCTTCAAACAAACAGCCCTGACCTCGGTCGGGGCTTTTTGTTTGACGACCCTCTTCCCATTCGGCAAGACCGCCGCTATGATAGGCGGCTCGCAGCACAACTGTGGGGCCATAGCTCAGCTGGGAGAGCGCCTGCATGGCATGCAGGAGGTCGGCGGTTCGATCCCGCCTGGCTCCACCACTTCTCCGGACACAGGCCGTCCGATAGAAGCCAAAATTCGGTTTAACGCGTCCCCATCGTCTAGAGGCCTAGGACATCACCCTTTCACGGTGGCGACCGGGGTTCGAATCCCCGTGGGGACGCCACTCATCAGAAGAACACCGAGGCCCGGCATGCCGGGTCTTTTTGTTCACCGCCTACTGCGGTTGCGATGCGGATGCCCGAAAGGCTTCCACAAACGTGAACAGGCAGATATACTAGGCGGCTCGCGGTACAACGTGGGGCCATAGCTCAGCTGGGAGAGCGCCTGCATGGCATGCAGGAGGTCGGCGGTTCGATCCCGCCTGGCTCCACCACTCCGGACCTTAGGCCGTTCGGTGTGCTGAACAATTTGATGAGTTTATGCGTCCCCATCGTCTAGAGGCCTAGGACATCA
>NZ_KV791259.1:0-108266 GCF_001807865.1 Stenotrophomonas sp. HMSC10F06
CCCTCCCCGTCCCCCTCCCCGCCCCCGTCCACCTGGCCCGCGCCGCCGACCGCATCCGTGCGATCGCGCGCGTGCATGGCTTCCAGCGCTGCGGCGTGTCCGGGATCGATCTGCGCGAGGACGAAGCCCATCTGGCCGACTGGCTGGCCAAGGGCCTGTACGGCACGATGGAGTGGATGGCGCGGCACGGCACCCTGCGCGCGCGGCCGGATGAACTGCTGCCGGGCACGGTGCGGGTGATCTCGGTCGGCATGGATTACGGCCACAAGGATGACGCCGAAGCCTGGAACACCCTGCATGACGCCGACCGCGCCTACGTAGCGCGGTATGCGCTGGGCCGCGATTACCACAAGCTGATGCGCAACCGGCTGCAGAAGTTCGCCGACAGCATCGCCGCGGAAATCGGTCCCTTCGGTTACCGCGTGTTCGTCGATTCGGCGCCGGTGCTGGAGCGCGCCCTCGCGCGCAATGCCGGGCTGGGCTGGATCGGCAAGCACACCTGCCTGATCGACAAGCAGGGCGGTTCGTGGTTCTTCATCGGTGAGATCTACATCGACCTGCCGCTGCCGGTGGATACACCCGCTAGCGCGCACTGCGGCACCTGCACGCGCTGCATCGATGTCTGCCCGACCCAGGCGATCATCGCCCCGCACCGCCTGGATGCACGTCGCTGCATTTCCTATCTCACCATCGAACATGACGGCGCGATTCCCGAGGAGATGCGCACCGCAATGGGCAACCGCATCTACGGCTGCGACGACTGCCAGCTGGTCTGCCCCTGGAACAAGTTCGCCAAGCGCACCGACGAGCCCGATTTCCGCGCGCGCAATGACCTGGACACCGCCTCGCTTGCCCAGCTGTTCGCCTGGGAGGAAGACGAGTTCCTGCGCCGCACCGAAGGCAGCCCGATCCGCCGCAGCGGGCATGAACGCTGGCTGCGCAACATCGCCGTGGCGCTGGGCAATGCACCGACCCATGCCGAGACCCTGGCCGCGCTGCAGGCACGGCGCGAGCACCCTTCGGCGATCGTGCGCGAGCATGTAGCCTGGGCCCTGCAACAGCACGCCACGCGCGCCGCCGCGGGATGAAGCATCGCCGCCGACGTGCGACCATGGCCCCCCGTTCGTACCGTTTGGCCTGATGCCCCCCATGGACCGCAGCGCGCAGATTCTCACGCCCAGCCAGCTCAACATCCTGGCCCGCGACCTGCTGGAAGGCGCGTTCCCGCTGATCTGGGTGGAAGCCGAACTGGGCAGCGTTACCCGCCCGGCCTCAGGCCATATGTATTTCACGCTGAAGGACGCGCGCTCGCAGATCCGCGCGGCGTTGTTCAAGCCCAAGAGCCAGTGGCTGAAGTTCGTGCCGCGCGAAGGCATGCGCGTGCTCGCGCGGGGCCGGTTGACCCTGTACGAAGCCCGCGGCGAGTACCAGATGGTGCTCGACCACATGGAAGAAGCCGGCGAAGGCGCCCTGCGCCGCGCCTTCGAGCAGCTCAAGGCGCGGCTGGAGGCCGAGGGCCTGTTCGCGCCCGAGCGCAAGCGGCCGATGCCGGCCCATCTGCGCCGCCTGGCGGTGATCACCTCGCCCACCGGCGCGGCGGTGCGCGACGTGCTGAGCGTGCTGGAACGGCGCTTCCCGATGCTGGAAGTGGATCTATTGCCCAGCCTGGTGCAGGGCGACAGCGCCGCCGCGCAGTTGACCTCGCTGCTGCGTTCGGCCGATGCCAGTGGCCGTTACGATGTCATCCTGCTGACCCGCGGCGGCGGCTCGATGGAAGATCTGTGGGCGTTCAACGACGAGCAGCTGACCCGCGCGATTGCCGCCAGCCAGACACCGGTGGTCTCTGCGGTGGGTCACGAAACCGACTTCAGCCTCGCCGATTTCGCCGCCGACCTGCGCGCGCCCACGCCCTCGGTCGCGGCCGAACTGCTGGTACCCGACCAGCGCGACCTGCTGCTGCGCGTGCGCCGCCTGGATGCGCGCCTGGCACAGCTGCAGCGGCACAGCCTCGGGCAAGCGATGCAGCGCGCGGACCGCGCCCTGCTGCGCCTCAACGCACAGAGCCCGCAATCACGCCTGCAGCTGTTGCAGCGCCGCCAGCAGGATGTCGCGCGTCGCCTGCACGCAGCGTGGACGACACAGCATCAGGGCCGCCTGGCCCATCTGCGCCACGCCGCGACTGTACTGCGCAGCGGTCACCCGCAGCGCCGGCTGGATGCCCTGCGTGAGCGCCTGCAACGGCTGCTGCCACGTGCAGACAGTGCAATCGGCCGCCAGCTGCAGCGCGACAATCTGCGCCTGCGCGCGCTCGCCCGTTCGATGGAAGCAGTCAGCCCGCTGGCCACCGTCGCGCGCGGTTACGCCATCCTGACCCGCGAGGACGATGGCAGCCTGGTGCGTTCGCCGCTACAGGTGCGCCCCGGCGATACGCTCCAGGCACGCGTGCAGGACGGCGTGATCGACGTAACGGTCAACGAACCGGCGCGCTGACCCAGCGCGCCCACGCCACGCCGTTCGCCTTCAACGCCCCGCGCTTTCGCAGAACTTCTGCCGGTATTCCATCGCCTTGGGCATCAACGCCTGCAGGTTCTGGATCCGCGTACCCGGGTTGGGATGCGTGGACGCGAATTCCGAGGTCGACTGCCCCCCACTGGCCTGCCCCATCCGCTCCCACAGCGGAATCGCTTCCTGCGGGTCGAAGCACGCCGCGGCGGCCAGCATCAGGCCCACTTCATCGGCCTGGGTTTCATGGCTGCGCGCATAGGGCAACAGGTAGCCGTAGCCCATCGCCGACATCATCATCTGCTGCTGTTGCGGGTCCATGCCGCTGGCGGCGCCGGCCATCTGCCCGATCTGGGTCATCTTCTGCTGGGCCATGCGCTGCGCGCCATGGCGCAGCAAGGCATGCGCGATCTCATGCCCCATCACCACCGCCATCGCATCCACCGTACGCGCGACCGGAATCAGCCCGGTATAGACCGCCATCTTGCCGCCCGGCAGGCAGAACGCATTGGCCTGGTCGGACGGGATCACGTTGACCTCCCATTCGAAGTCACGCGCGAAGTGCGCAGGCTTCAACCCATGTTCCTCGGCGAGCGCGGTTTCCACCACGTCCACCTTGGCGATCAGGCGCTGGGCGATCGCCTGGATCTCGCGCGACTGTGGCGCATTCGGATCCAACGGCCGCTCCTGGGCCAGGATTTCCTGGTAGGCCTGCAGGCCGAGCGCCTTCTCTTGGCTCGCATCGAGCGAGCTGTCGATCAACACGCTTTCGCCGGTGTACGGATCCACCGCACGGTTGGAGAACCAGTAGAACGCGGCATAGCCGGCGAAGGCCAGCAGTACCCACCAGCGGATGTTGCCGAACAGGCCCGGCCGCCGGGCGCGGCCCTGCTGCTGACCGCCGAATGGATCGTTGCGCATGCGCTTGCTTCCTGAGATGGCCGCGGCACCCTGCCCGACACTGCGCCAATCCTAGAACGCGCGGTGGGTGGCCGGGTGAAAATCCGACCCGGCGCGCCGTTGGTCAGATACCGCGGACCAGGCGGAAGCCGATCCGGGCGCTGGTGGTGTCCGAGTCCTGCGATTGCCGCCACGCCGCGCGGGTCTGTGCCGGAGCGTTGGCCCAGTTGCCGCCACGGATCACCCGCTGCCGGCAGCCGGGGTTGAACCAGGCCACGCCATCGGCAGGTGCCCGCCGGTAACTGGCATGCCAGCAGTCGGCCACCCACTCGCTCAGGTTCCCGGCGATGTCGTGCAGGCCCCAGGGGTTGGGATCGAAGCTGCCCACCGGCGCCGGCCCCCAGTATCCATCGCCGTAGCCGACGAAGGCGTTGTACCAGTGCCGGCCGGAGGGTGAGACATCCTCGGCGCCGGTGAAATTGCCGGCGCGCGCGGGCGGCGTGCCCGCATCGCCCCACGGGTAGCGGCCACTGCTGCCCGCGCGCAGCGCGTATTCGAATTCGGCCTCGCTGGGCAGGCGGTACGAGCGTCCGGTCTGTTCGGACAGCCAGGTCGCGTAATTCTCGGCATCGCGCACGCTGACGTGCATCACCGGCAGGTTGGCGATCGCCTCGGCGCCGTTGTAATCGGACTGCCAGTCCACGCCGCTGCGGCGGACGAAGTTGCCGCTGCGCTCGTCGTACACGATCGAATGCCCGCGCCGCGTGGCACGTGGGCGGGCCTTGGTGGATTGCACGTAGCGGCGGAAATCGGCGACCGTCACTTCGGTGATCGACATCGCAAAGCCGCGCTCGAACCGCACGTAATGCGAGGGTTTCTCGGCATCGGTCGCGCCCAGTTCGTTCTCGGCGGCGCCCATCTGGAATCCGCCATGCGGCACCACGATCATCTGGGGCCCGCGGCCACCATCGCGCAGGGCATCGCTGAACACCTGCCGCGGCCGGAAGCTGCCGTAATGGGTGACCAGTTCGATGCGCTCGCGCAGCTGGCCCACGACGGGATCACCGGGCAATGCGATGCGCAGGGCATCTTCCAGTTTCTGCCGCGCCGGCTTGAGACCCTGCGGCGTGGCCAGATCACGCAGGCCCTCGTTGCGCAGCCGCGCCAGGGTGTCAGAGCGGATGTTCTCGATGCGCTCGAAGGCATCGGCGATGGTGATCGAAGAGTCACGCACCTTGGCCGCTTCGGCCAGCCACGTCCCCGCGGTCGCAAAGTCAGTGGCCCGCGCGGCCGTTTCCGCACGCCGGATCAGGGCGCTCTCTGCGGCGGCCAGCCCCTGCCGGGCACGAGGATTGTCCGCATCCAGCGCCAGCGCCTCGCGGAAATTGGGGATGGCGCCATCGCCGTCTTCGCCGATGCGATCGGCACGCAGATCCTCTTCACCGGCGCGGTTGTAGGCCACCACGCGCTGGGCGATCTCCACCCGTGACTGCAGCTCACGTACCTTGGCATCGTCGGGCGCCAGGGTCAGCAGGACCAGGGCCATCTCGCTGGCCTGGGCCAGCGCCTCACGCTGCTTGAGCGGGCGGTCCAACAAGGCGGACGCTTCCTCCAGCAGACGCTGACGGGCGCGCTTCAGGCCGGCCTGGGCCACCCTGTCCTTGGGATCGCGCTCCAGCAGCGCCAGCCAGATCGGAATCGCATCCTCGGCGCTGCGGTACAGCCGGTCTTCCTCGAAGGCGCGCGCGGCGTCACGGCGTGCCTGCGCGGCTTCGCCGTCGACGAGGGTGACCGCAGGTGGCTGCCAGCGCTCCACGGTCTCGGCCGCATCCTCGCCACCGATGGTGACCTGCGCCACCGGTGTGCTGGGCGTGGGCCGCGGCGCAGCGGGCGTGGCCGCTGGGGTTGCCGGGGCGGGCGCAGGCGCGGGCGAACAGGCGGCCAGCACCCCCAGCAGTGCGGTGAACAGCAGCGGCAATGTGCCTGACGGTCGCAAATGGGGGTCCTTGGGGCATGGCATCGTCTTGCAGTGCCTGCACCCTGCCTTACGCCGTGTGCCCCGGGTGCAGTCGCGTTCCAGGCGGCATGCCGCAGGTGCGGACAGGCGATCATCATAATCGCCACCGTCGCAGGCGGCGACCGCTGGCAGCCCGGGCGTTCATCGCACTGCGCAGGCATGCCGGCCGTGGCACGGGGTTAGGCTATCCTCCCCGACCTGAGCACCCCTTTGCAGTACATGGAATCCCACGTGGCTTACTGGATCAAAACCCCGGCGGAACTGGACGAGCGCTTCCGCCAGCGCCCCACCCGCATCGGCCTGGACACGGAGTTCATCCGCGAGCGCACCTACTGGCCGCAACTGGCCCTGGTACAGATGGCGGTCGGCGATGAAATCCTGCTCATCGACCCGCTGATCCCCGGCATGAACGAGGCCCTGGCCCCGTGGCTGACGGATACCTCGATCCTCAAGATCATGCACAGCGCCAGCGAAGACCTGGTCACCTTCAAGGTCGCCTGCGGCGTGCTGCCACGCCCGCTCTTCGACACCCAGATCGGCGCTGCGCTGGCCGGCATCGGCGGCGGCATGGGTTACCAGAAGCTGGTCACTGCGGTCACCGGCGTCACCCTGGCCAAGGGCGAGACCCGTTCGGACTGGATGCGCCGCCCGCTCTCGGAGGCACAGCTGGAGTACGCCGCCGACGACGTGGAGTACCTGTTCCAGATCCACGACACCATCGACGCACGCCTGGAAGAACTCGGCCGCCGCCAGTGGCTGCAGGACGATGCCGAGCGCCTGCTCGCCAGTGTGGAACACGATGAAGAGCGCTGGCCGCATGTGGCGATGCGCTCGGCGCAGTTCATGGATACCCCGGCACAGCTGCGCCTGCTGCGGTTGCTGCGCTGGCGCGACGTGCAGGCCCGCGCCAGCGACAAGCCGCGCAGCTGGGTGCTCGACAACGAACTGGCCGCCGTGCTGGCACGCACGCCGCCGGCCGATGTGGATGCGCTGTCCAAACTGATGGAAGGCTTCCCCAAGGCCCCGCGCAAACTCGCCGCGCAGGTCTGGCAGGCGCTGATCACCCCGCTTGCCGATGAAGCCGAAGCCCCTTTGGCGCTGCCGGCCAACGATGCCAACAAGCAGGCCCTCAAGCGGCTGCAGGATGCGGTCAGCGCGCGCAGTGCCGAACTTGGCCTGCCCGACGGCGTACTGGCCTCGCGCAAGCACCTGGAAAGCTACATTGAACGCCGCCAGTGGCCCACGGCGCTGGCCGGCTGGCGCCAGGCGCAGCTCGAGCCGATCCTGGCCCCTCTGCTGCCACCTGCCTGAAACGACAACGCCCCGCATCTGCGGGGCGTTGTCTCTTGGATCCGACACACCGGTGCCGCAGCAGCGCAGCACCGGCGACGTGGGTCTTACCAGTTCATGTTGAGCGACACACCCACGGTGCGCGGTTCGTTGTAGACCGCGGCCATGTAGTTCTCGATCACACCCTTGAGGTTCTTCTCATTGGTGATGTTGCGCGCGAACAGCGCCACTTCCCAGGCACCGTAGTTGGCCGAGTAGCCCAGCTTCAGGCCGCCTTCGAAGCTGCCCTTGGAGTTGAATTCGGCCGAGTCGTACAGCACGAAGCTGGTGTAGCCCTGCTTGTTCCAGTCGGTGGAGACGAAGAACACATCGGCGTCATTGACCGGCATGTCGTAACGCGCGGCCAGGTTGATGTTGTACTTCGGTGCATTCGGCAGCGGGTTGCCGTTGATCTGCGCGAAGGTGTTGGCACCGACCTTGATGGTCGGGTCGTTCACGGTGCACACCACGGCGCCGTTCAGGGCGCAGACCTGCGCGTACACGCGGTCGTCCTGGATCTTGCTGTGCAGCAGGCTGACGCCGGCGCTCAGGGCCAGGTTCGGGATCGGGCGCAGCTCCATGTCCGCTTCCAGACCGTAGGCCTTGGCCTTGTCGGCGTTGAAGAGCACGCCGTTGCCGTCCGAATCGTTGCCGTTGAGCTGGATGTCGTTGACCACATAGGTGAACGCAGCCGCGTTCACGCGCAGGCGGTTGTCCCACAGGCTGCTCTTGATGCCCGCTTCCCAGGACAGGATGGTTTCCGAGTTCGCCGTGGTGAAGTCGGCATTGAACACGGCCGAACGGCCCTGGATGGTCGGGCCGCGGAAGCCGCGGGCCACGCGCGCGTACACGCTCAGCTGCGGGTTGAACGCATACATCGCGCTCAAATCCCAGCTCGGCGTGGTGTCGGACATCTCCACGTAGGTGCGGCCCTTGTAGGTCACGGCACCGGCGGCGGTATCGGCGGTCTTGAGCAGGCGGGTCTTCTTCTCGTCCTTGGTCTGGCGCAGGCCGGCGGTCAGGGTGAACTTGTCGGTCACGTCATAGCTGACCTGGCCGAAGCCGGCCCAGGAGGTGTTGACGTTGCGCAGGCGAACCCAGTTGTTCGGGTTGCGCGCGTTGCCCTGCAGGAACCAGGCGCGCTGGTAGAAATCGGTGGTGTCGCGACCGTCGAAGTAGAACGCGCCGACCTGCCACTTCAGGCGGTTGTCGTCGGCGTTGGCCAGGCGGAACTCCTGGGTCCACTGGTCCAGATCGCGGATCTGGCCCATCGACTGGCCGTAACCGTTCGGCACGCCGTTGACCGGGTAGTTCACGGCCGCGCCGCCGTCGGTGTCACCGCGGCTGTAGCCGGAGGTGGTTTCGTAGGCGGTGATCGAGGTCAGCGAGACGTTGCCGAAATCGTAGATGGCCTTCACCGAGCCGCCGTAGGTCTTGTAGGCCTGCGGGTTGTTGTCGGCTTCGTCGTAGGCGACCTGGTCGCGCGGCACGTCGGTCTTGTTGGAGCCCTTGGTCAGCGCGCTGCGCAGGAACAGGGTCGAGGTGCCGTCGTAGTCGCGTGCATGGGCCGAGGCCAGCAGCGAGAAGTTCTCGGTCGGCTGCAGCAGCAGCTGCGCGCGCACGTTGCGGTCGTCGAAGCCGCCCATGGCGTTCTTCTTCGGCGAGACCGTGCCATCGGCGCTGGGGCCGCGGTAGGTGTTGTCGACGTAATCATCGCGGTGCTGGTACAGCGCCGACACGCGGAACGAGGCGATATCGTTGATCGGGCCACCGAAGCCGCCGTCGATCGCCACGCTGCCGTAGGTACCGTAGCTGGCCTGCACGCGGCCGCTGTAGTCCTGGCTCGGCTTGATGGTGTCGAACTTGACGATGCCGGCGGTGGTGTTGCGGCCGAACAGCGTGCCCTGCGGGCCGCGCAGCACTTCGATCTGGTCCACGTCATAGACCGGGTTGGACTTCAGCACCACGTGCTCGAGCACCACGTCGTCCTGGATGATCGAGACCGGCTGCGAAGCACCCAGGTAGAAGTCGATGTTGCCCAGGCCGCGGATGTAGAAGCGCGGGAAGATGCGGCCGGTGGTGGTTTCAGCGTAGAAGCTGGGCACCTTGCCCGACAGTGCCAGCAGGGTGTCGTCGCCGCCGGCGGTGTAGTCGCGGATCTTCTCGCCCTGCACCACACCGACCGAGACCGGCACTTCCTGCAGGTTGCGCTCGCGGTGGTCGGCGGTAACGGTGATGGTGTCCAGCGAGGTCGCGCTGGCCGACTGCGCGTCCTGCGCCGAGGCGGCAGCGGACAGCATCAGCGCAGCCGAAGCGCAGGCCAGCGCCAGGGCGTGGCGGCGCGGCAGCAGGGCGGCCGGCAGGGAACGGGAAAGAAGACGCGTCGACACAGGGGCGTGGCGTAGAGCGGGCATGCAGAGGTCTCTGGTAGTACAGATCGGGGCAGCCGGCGAGATGGCCGGGCACCATAGGAAATCGACACCGCTGTGGAGACAGCGATGCGGCACGGTATTGGCTGGATGTTGCAGATTGGTGTCAGGGCGTTCTGGGCGACGGCTGTCCGGCCCCCCTGGTCCACTGGCTATGCGGCCGCGTTTTCTGGCGCGGATTATGCCCGGCCCACGCGCGCGCCGGAAGGGCAGCGTTCGGGTTTGGACGCCTACCGGGCCATCGGTCACATGTCGCCCGGCGCTTGTCGCCCTTCGTGGTGGCCAACCTGGCCGGGCGCAGCGTCGGCGTGGCGGCCAAGCTGGACAAAGCCCTGCTGCGGCAGGTCGAATGGGCACCTGGCAGGACACCCGGCGCCGGCCCGTGACCCGGACCAGGCACCCCTTGGCAGGCAATGCCGGTCGGCGCTAGACTAGGCCCATCGCGAGGTACGGCCGAGGTCGGGTACGCCACGCAGTTGCACCACCCGTGGGGCCATAGCTCAGCTGGGAGAGCGCGTCGTTCGCATCGACGAGGTCAGGAGTTCGATCCTCCTTGGCTCCACCACTATTCAAGACAACGCCTCGGAAACCAGGTTTCCGGGGCGTTGTTGTTTCTGCAGGTTGCGCGGGTTGCTTACGCGCCCTCGGGATTGTCCTTGCGCTCCGGCCGGCGTGTGCCTGCATCGTGGATCGCCTGATCGGTCTGTCCCGGCCGCTGCTTGGCGGTATCGTCCTGCTTGCGGTCCTGCTGGCTCTCTTCGATGCCTTCCTGCTTGCCTTGTTCGCTGGGCTTGGTGTCTGCCATGGTTCTACTCACTGATGCGGGCACCGGGACGGCGCCTTCAAGGGCAGACTAACCAGCCGATCGTGATGCACGAATCACGATCGACACGGCCTCGCACACGTCGCGCTCACGCGCGATACGCCGGTCAATCCAGCTTGACCACCAGCTTGCCGAAATTCCGCCCCTTGAGCAGCCCGAAGAATGCCTCGGGCGCGTTCTCCAGGCCCTCCACGATGTCTTCGCGATACTGCACGCGGCCGTCCTTCAGCCACTGCCCCATCTCGCGCAGGAACGCCGGGAAGAAGGCGTGCAGGTCGGACTGGATGAAGCCGCGCACGGTCAGGCGCTGGCGCAGCACCTGGCTTATGAAACCCGGCAGCCGGTCCGGCCCGGGCAGCACCGCGCCGCGCGCGTTGTAGGTGGCGATGGTGCCGCACACGGGAATGCGCGCGAAATCGTTGAGCAGCGGCGCGACCGCATCGAACACATGCCCGCCGACGTTCTCGAAGTAGACATCGATGCCGTCGGGCACCGCCGCGCGCAACTGCGCGGCGAAATCGTCGGCGCGGTGATCCAGCGCCACATCGAAGCCCAGTGTTTCCAGGTACGCGCGCTTCTGCTCGCCACCGGCAATGCCGACCGTGCGCGCCCCCTGCAGCTTGGCGATCTGCCCCACCGTTGCGCCCACCGGGCCACTGGCAGCCGCCACCACGAGCGTTTCGCCCGGCTGCGGCTTGCCGATTTCCTGCAGGCCCACGTACGCCGTGAATCCGGGCATGCCGTACACACCCAGTGCAGTGCTGATCGGCAGGTCGTTGTCCTCGAGCTTGCGGCTGAGCTGATCGCCATGGATGACCGCGTGCGTCTGCCAGTTGCCCGGTGCCAGCACATGCTCGCCGATGGCGAAACCGGGATGGTTGGAGGCGAGCACTTCAGCAACGGTGCGCCCTTCCATCACCGCATCCAGCGCAACCGGTGCGGCGTAGGACGGCCCCTCCTCCATGCGACCACGCATGTAGGGATCCAGCGACAGATAGCGATTGCGCAGCAGCACCTCGCCCGGGCCAGGCGCGGGCACCGGCACGTGCTCGATACGGAAGTTGGATGAGACGGGAGCACCGTTCGGGCGAGAAGCGAGCACGATGCGGGTGTTGGTAAGTGCGTTCATCAGCGGATCGCTCCGGGGAGACGGAAAAGGAATCCCGACAGTACGCCGTCCGGGCACGTGCGGGCGGGGGGTAAAACAGCGTTCCATCGGTGCAGGACGACGCGGCTGTGCAATCACCTTGTGCGACAGGGACCGATCGTCCCGATGGCGTCGCAGCATTCCATTCGTACGCTGCACCGCGCATGCGTTGCCCGCGCCGCCGGCCAGGGCGCATGATCGCGTCATGAACGTTCCCGCTTCCCGCCGACGCCGCTACCTGCTGCCCGGGTTGATGTCCGCCACCACCGTGTTCGGCCTGGCATGCTGGGCGATCCTGGCGACCGAGCCCGGTTGCCTGGCCGCGCAAGGCCATTGGTCGTCCGGTGCAGGCAAGTGCCACACGCGCCTGTGCCTGCTGCAGGGCGACTGCGGCGAGATGGCTTCACCCATCGTGGCATGCAACAAGGTGCAGGTCGGCGACAGCCGTGGCCGCGTGTACTTCCACCTGGGCAATCCCCTGCCCGGTGCAGGGGCCGACGCGGAGTGGCCCGCAGGCAAAGCCGACAAGGGCATGATCCGCGCACGCTTCGAGGATGACCGCCTGGTCAGCCTGGCCTGCCCGGTCACGCCGTAGGGCGTGCGCGCCTCCATTGCAGCGGGCTCATGCCCATCTCGATCCGGAACATGTAGTTGAACGCCGACGCCGAGGCATAGCCCAGCTCGTGCGCGATTACCGTGGGCGAACGCCCCTGCGCCAGCCACTCAATGGCGCGCAGCAGGCGCAGCCGCAACCGCCACTCACGCAGGCGCATGCCGGTCTCGCGCTCAAAGTGGCGCGCCAGGGTACGCGGCGATGCACCCAGCAAGGGTGCCCAGTCATTCACGCTGCGGGTGTCGGCGGGTTGCTCGTACAGCGCCTGGCACCAGCGCTGCAGGCGCGCATCCTGCGGCCACGGCAGGTGCCGGGTGTGCTGCCGCTGGCGCGGCAACTGCGCAGTGATCAAGGTACACAAGGTGGCGTAGTAGGTGCGGTCGTGATCGGGCACGGTGCGATCGAGTTCAATGATCAGTTCGCGCAGCAGCGGTGACACATCGAGCACCACGCAATGCGTGGGCATACCCAGTTCCGGGCCATCGGCCACGTAAAGATTGCGGAACGCCGAGGTGTTCAACGCGCCCGTGTGATGGAGCGTGCCGGTCGGCACCCACAGCGCCTGCTGCGGGGTGATCACGTGACGTGCCTGCCCGGCGCTGGCCTGCAGCACACCCGTGCTGGCGTGGACCAGCTGGTTCCAGCCGTGCACGTGCGGCGGGAAGCGCTCGCCGGCCTCCAGTCGCTGGCTGCGCGCCACCACCGGCCAGGGTAGACGCCGCAGCGGCGGCACCGGAACTTCGCGCCAACCCGGCGCAGTAGGTTCAGCCATGGCCATGTGACGTCTCATCGACAGGATGGGTCATTCTATCGAAAGACGCGGTCACCTCCCCCCACCGACGATGGGCCCTCCCCGCTCCCCTCCACACCCATGTCCCTCACGGTCCCGCATCCCCGCCACGCCTGGCAGGTCATCACGGCCGGCATCTGCGCGCTGGTACTCACGGTTGGCCTGGCGCGCTTTGCCTACACCCCGCTGCTGCCGGTGATGCGGCTCGACGCCGGGCTCACGGCCGCCGCCGGCGGCTGGCTGGCAACGTTCAACTATCTGGGCTACCTGGCCGGCACCGTGCTGGTCGCCCGGGTCGGCGACATGCAGCTGAAATTCCGCTTCTACCGCATCGGACTGGTCCTGGCAGTGGTATCCACCGGCCTGATGGGCACCACCACGGACATGGCCTTCTGGGGCGTGCTGCGCTTCGTGGCCGGCCTGTCCAGCACCGCCGGCCTGCTGCTCGCCTCCGGGCTGGTGCTCAACTGGCTGCTAGCCCATCAGCGCCGCCCACAGCTCGGCCTGCACTTCGCCGGCCTCGGGGTGGGGATCGCGGTCTCGGGCCTGGCGGCTGCGGCGATGGCCGATCAACTGGCGTCCTCCCGGCAGTGGATCGCCCTGGGCACCCTCGCGGTGGTGTTCCTGATCCCGGCCTGGGCATGGATGCCGCCGCCGGCAGCGATCTCCAGCACGACGGGTGCCAACGCTCCCCCGCCACCCGGGCGGCGCTGGCGCTGGCTGCTGATCGCCTCGTACTTCTGCGCGGGGGTCGGCTTCGTGGTCAGCGCGACCTTCATCGTCGCCATCCTGGTGCAGACCCCTGCCTTCGCCGGCCACGGCAGTTGGGTGTGGATGCTGGTCGGCCTCACCGCCATCCCCTCGACGTTTGCCTGGGACCGGCTGTCTAACCGGCTCGGCCTGATCCGTGCATTGATGCTCGCGTATGCGTTGCAGGCCACGTCCTTCGTATTGCCCTTGCTGGATGGCGGGCTGTGGGCCGGCGCGGCCAGCGCGGTGCTGTTCGGCCTGACCTTCGCCGGCATCGTCAGTCTGACCCTGACCGTGGTGGGTCGCCACTACCCGCACAATCCTGCCAAGGCGATGGCGACGTTGACGCTGAGTTACGGCGTCGCCCAGATCATCGCCCCCGCGATCGCCGGCACGCTGGCGCGCGACAGCGGCAGCTACCAGGGCGCATTGGTGCTGGCGGCGATCATGATGGTGATCGGCATCGTGCTGTTGTGGTGCATGCCCAACGACGCACGATCCACCCCGGGCTGATCAACTGCACCGGCGCAACGCATCCGCCTGAACCGACGTTCATGCGCTTCGGTGATGTGCTCGAGCCCGGTGGATCAAGCACTTGGATGTGGGCGGACAAGGGTTTGGAAACAAATGTGAAATTTTTTTCGCGAAACGCTTGCCGAACCCCTCATACCTCCGTATTATTCGCGTCCTCGCCAGCGGCAACGCAGCGATGAAGTGGCCGGGTAGCTCAGTTGGTAGAGCAGGGGATTGAAAATCCCCGTGTCGGCGGTTCGATTCCGTCCCCGGCCACCACAATTTCAGATGACCTGCAGAAATGCAGGTCATTTTTTTTGTCTGGCGTTCGACCAGGCCACATCGCGCATCGTTCAAGGAAGGGGGGTCTGCACATGGTTCGTGCTCTGTTCGCCGCGCTGTTCGGCAAACGCCATGCTGTCTTCCACAGCACGCACCCGCTCGAGGCGACCGTGCTGCAGCTCAGGCAGTCGATCCAGCACGGCCCTCGCCTTTCTGCCGCGGGGATGCGCGGGAAGGTCTCCGCTCAACGGATCCGCCTGTGCTGGAAACGCCCCTTCGTCTCCAATTCGTTCAAGCCGTATTTCATCGGCCGGTGCATTGCCACCGAGCGCGGCGCGCGGCTGGAAGGTGCGTTCCAGATGCACCCCTTCATCCGCACCTTGGTGATCGGCATGTTCGTCAGCCTGCTCATCTTTCCGCTGGTGGCGGTGGTGAAGCACTGGCAGCTCACACACGAGCTCGCCCCCGCACTGTTCGCCAGTCTGGCGGTCGTGCCTGCCGCCTACCTCATCGCCGCCGCGGTGCTGGTGATCGTCAGGATCAGCCGCTGGGCCGCACGCGACGACGAAGCGATGATCGAGGCGGAGATCCATCGCGCATTGCAGAGCGGGCAAACCGACCAGGGATGATGTCCTGCGTGACGCAATGGCATGCCTTGCCGTTCATCGCCACGCGCTGGCATGCTCACCTGGCGGACAGTGTCGTCTGCGGCCACGCTTGTTCGCACCTCATGGCCGCGCACACAGGGAGAAGTGAATGTCGAACGGCATCGACGTGCTGCAGGCGCAGATCGCGCAGCTGAAACGCAGTCAACGAAGACTCACGCTGGGCTACGCGGGGTTCGGCGTCCTGGCCGTGGCGGCGTTGATGATGGGGGCGACGTCGCAGCGCAGCGCCAGCTTCGACGTCATCGATGCCCAGCGCATCAACATCAAGGAACCTGATGGGACGTTGCGACTGGCGATCTCCAATCGCACGCTCTTTCCCGGGGTGCTCATCCACAACAAAGAGCAACCGCATCCGCGCCCGATGGCAGGCATGCTGTTCTTCAACGATGAAGGCACGGAAAACGGCGGGCTGATCTACAACGGCTCGCTCGACAAGAACGGCAAGCCCTCCAGCGGCATGAGCCTGACCTTTGATCGCTATCAGCAGGACCAGCAGATGCAGTTGCTGGGCGTGGACGAAGCAGGGACACACTCGGCAGGGCTGACCTTCAATGACGTTGCCGACGGCCTGGACCGTCCGTTCTTCTCCAAGCGGGACGAAGCACTTCATCGGAATGGCGTTCCTGCGATCACCGAGCGCGTGTTCCTTGGCAAATCTGATGCGCGCGATGCCATGCTGACCCTGCGCGATGGTCAAGGGAAGCCGCGGCTTGAGCTAGTGGTCACGCCCGCGGGAGACGCCAAGGTGCGCTTCCTGGACGAGAACGGCAACGCCACGCGGGAACTCTCCGCTGACAGTCGGTAGCGCGGGTGCCGCACGCTGCCACGCGCACGCCAGCCACGTGAGACGGCCACTGCATGACGGAATATTCACAATTTCCGTCCTGCCTGTGCCTAAGCTCGCTGCGTCTTGTGTGGAGTGTCGACAATGCGCAGCCGCTATCTGATCAGTGCCCTGCTCGCCCTCGCCGCCACCGGGTCGGCCTGGGCGGCCGCGCCGGTGACCTCGGTGGAGGCGCTGGACATGGACCGCTACGCCGGCCAGTGGCATGAGATCGCGCACCTGCCGGTATCGTTCCAGAAGAAGTGCGTCAGCGATATCACCGCCACCTACAGCCTGCGCGCGGATGGCCGGATCAGCGTGCACAACGCTTGCCGCCAGGCCGATGGCGATCGCGTCGCCGCCGATGGCGTGGCACGGCCCGTCGAGGGTCACCCTGGCAGGCTGCAGGTGCGCTTCGTGCCGGACTGGCTCTCCTGGGTCCCGTTGGTCTGGGCCGACTACTGGGTGATCGCCCTGGATCCGGGCTACCAGTGGGCAGTGGTCGGCGAGCCGGACCGCAGATACCTGTGGATCCTCTCGCGTTCGCCGAGCATGGACACCGCCCTGTTCGAGCAGCTCAAGGCGCGTGCCGAGGCGATGGGCTATGACCTGGCCCCGTTGCGGGTGATGGCGCCGCTGGACTGACCTGGCGCGCCGGCCACGCGCCGCGCCGCCGCTCGGCCGTGTTCCCCCAGACTAAAAGCACGTGGCCCGGTCATCCCGGTGCCCTACCCTTGCCCCCTGCTGCCCCGGAGCAGCACGGACACCATACGCCGTAGTATGCTCATACCCATGCAGTATCCGCCCGAGGATTGCGCCATGTCCCACCGCTTCCGTTCCGCCCTGCCCATCAGCCTGATCGCCGTCGCCTGCCTGACCCTTGCCGCCTGCAACAAGACGGTCAAACGCGTCTCCGAGCCGGCCGCCAGCGTGCAGGAATTGACGGTGCGTGCCGATGGCAGCTGGACGATCGCGCTGCGCCTGCAGAACTTCAGCTCCATGCCCATGACCTTCGACAACGTGTCCCTGCAGCTCAAGGTGAGCGATCAGGACGCCGGTGCGCTGCAGCTGCAGCCGGCGCTGTCGATTGGTGGCGTGTCGGCCGATGTGGTCAACGTCGACCTCAAGCCGAGCTCGGGCGCACGCCTGGTGATGGCCGATGCACTGGCCGGCAACCGTACCCTGGCCTATTCGCTGAAGGGTTCGGTGAGCGCGACCCCGCAGGAAAAGAAGCAACGCACCTTCGAGATTGACAGCCGCAGCACGCTCAACCAGGCCCCTGGCCTGGCCGGCGTCCTGCGCTGACCGGCGGGCTGTCCGCCACCCTTCGCCACTGATCGAGACCGTCCCCGATGAGCAGCTACACCGCCCCGCTTTCCGATATCCGTTTCGCCCTGCATGACGTGCTCAAGGTCGAGCCGCTGTTCGCGCGCCTCGGCCTGACCGATGCCACCGCCGATGTGGTGGATGCCGTACTGGAAGAAGCCGGCCGTTTCAGTGCCAGCGTGCTGGCGCCGTTGAACAGCGTGGGCGATGAGATCGGCTGTGTACTGGACCAGAGCACCGGCGAGGTCACCACCCCGCCTGGCTTCAAGCAGGCGTACACGCAGTTTGTCGAGGGCGGCTGGACCGGCCTGACCGCTGCGCCGGAGCTGGGTGGCCAGGGTCTGCCGCACACGCTGGGCGTGCCGCTCAACGAAATGATCAATGCCGCCAACCTGGCGTGGGGCAACTTCCCGCTGCTCTCCCACGGCGCCATCGAGGCGCTCAAGCAGCACGGTGAGGCGTGGCAGCAGGAGGCCTTCCTCAAGCCGCTGATCGAAGGCCGCTGGACCGGCACCATGTGCCTGACCGAACCGCATTGCGGCACCGACCTGGGCCTGCTCAAGACCAAGGCCGAGCCCAACGCGGACGGCAGCTACGCTATCACCGGCACCAAGATCTTCATCACCGCCGGCGAGCACGACCTGACCGACAACATCGTCCACCTGGTGCTGGCCAAGCTGCCAGATGCACCGGCCGGCGCCAAGGGCATCTCGCTGTTCGTCACCCCGAAGTTCAAGGTGGACCGCGAGGGCAAGATGGGCGAGCGCAATGCGCTGCGCTGCGGCTCGATCGAGCACAAGATGGGCATCAAGGGTTCGGTCACGTGCGTGATGAATTTCGACGGCGCCGAAGGGTATCTGGTGGGCCAGCCGCACAAGGGCCTGCAGGCGATGTTCACCATGATGAACACCGCACGCCTGGGCGTTGGCCTGCAGGGCATCGGCCTGTCCGAACGCGCCTACCAGAACGCCCTGAAGTACGCCCGCGAGCGCCTGCAGTCGCGTTCGCTGAGCGGCCCGAAGAACCCGGAAAAGCCGGCCGACCCGATCCTGGTCCACCCGGATGTGCGGCGCATGCTGCTGACCATCAAATCGCTGGTGGAAGGCAGCCGCCTGTTGGCCCTGCACGCGGCCACCCTGATCGACGTCGCCCACCATGCGCAGGATGCCGGCGAACGCGAACGCGCCGACACCCTGGTGAGCTTCCTCACCCCGATCTCCAAGGCCTGCCAGACCGAATGGGGCATCGAGAACACCTACAACGCGCTGCAGTGCTTCGGTGGCCACGGCTATATCCGCGAGCACGGCATGGAGCAGCTGGCACGCGATGCCCGCATCACCACGCTGTATGAAGGCACCACCGGCATCCAGGCACTGGACCTGATCGGTCGCAAGACCGCCTCCAGCCAGGGCGCCGGCCTGAAACTGATGCTGGCCGAGATCGAGGCCTTCGCCAAGGCCAATGAAGGCAACCCGGCGCTGGCCGAGTTCATCGCCCCACTGCGCGCCAAGGCGGACGAATGGGGCAAGCTGACCCTGGCGACCCTGCAGCGCGCGGCCACCAACCCCGATGAACTCGGCGCGGCCAGCTTCGATTACCTGTTCTATTCGGGCTATGTGGTGCTGGCCTACTGGTGGGCACGCAGCGTCGCTGCCGCCGATGCCTCCGCGCAGAGCGCTGCGTTCAAGCAGGCCAAGCGCGAGACCGCCCGCTTCTACTTCGCCCGCGTGCTGCCCCGCACGCTCAGCCACGCCGCCGCGATCCAGGCCGGCGCCGAACCGCTGATGGCGATGACCGACGCGCATTTCGGCGAAGGTTGATCGGTCGCCGGACCACCGACGCCTGATCGTCGGTAGGTGCCGACCGCCAGTCGGAGCACCGATACCTGATCGTCGGTAGGTGCCGACCGTTGGTCGGCACCCCGATACACGTGCTGGAGAAAAGCCCCCTTGATGTTCAAGGGGGCGCGCCAACGGCGCGGGGATAAGCTGGAATGCCCGGGGCCGAATCGTTACCAAATGGGTAGGCGCCTGCCGCCTATACCCATTTGGTAACGATTCGGGTATAAGCTGTTTTCCCGATGGAGACAGACACTACACGCTTGGGTCTGATCGATACCGGAGCCTCGTCCGCCCCGGTCGCCGAGGTATCGCCGATCGTTACGCTGCATCGGCCCGGCTCGGTACGGTTATTGGCCCTGGACGCCCACGGGCGCGTACTCGACTGGATCAATTGGCAGGACGCCTCCTGCCTCTACGCACGCGGTGCGGTCGCCTGGACCCTCGGTGACCCCTGCCTGCACATCCGCGGCGGCATCTGCCGCACCACCGGCCTGCAGAGCGGGCTGGACCTGCACCCGATCATCGCCGCCCGCGGGCATGCCCGTTCCCGTGCGATCGACCCCACTCCGAATCTCTCCAATCCGGCCCTGTTCGCGCGCGATGCGCATCTGTGCCTGTACTGCGGGCAACAGTTCAACCGCCCGCAACTGACCCGCGACCACGTCATGCCGATCTCCAAGGGCGGCCTGGACGTGTGGGAGAACGTGGTCAGTGCGTGCTTCCACTGCAACTCGCGCAAGAGCAACCGGACCCCGCAGCAGGCCGGCATGCCGCTGCTGGCCGTGCCTTACCGGCCCAGCTGGATCGAACACATGATCCTGTCCAACCGCAACATCCTGGCCGACCAGATGGCGTTCCTGAAGGCGCAGCTGCCCAAGCGCTCCAAGCTCTGCGCCTGAGTGCACTGCGACGTTCTGTCGCAGCTGCCGTCACCGTTTACTCACTGAAAAGGCGGTTTGCTTGCCCCACCCCCATTTGGGGGGGAAAATAGGCGCTCAGAAGAAGCGCGATAAACATGATCGACTCCGCCCGCTATCCCCGCCTTGCGCGCATCCAGTCACCGGATGACCTGCGCAGGTTCGATGAATCCGAACTGCCCGCGATCGCGGATGAACTGCGTGCCTACCTGATTGAGTCGGTGGGCAAGAGCGGCGGCCATTTCGGCGCCGGCCTGGGCGTGATCGAACTGACCGTCGCCCTGCACTACCTCTATCAGACGCCCGTGGATCAGCTGGTCTGGGACGTGGGCCATCAGACCTACCCGCACAAGATCCTGACCGGCCGCCGCGACGAAATCCACACCGTCAAGCAGAAGGACGGCGTCGCGCCGTTCCCCAAGCGCGAGGAAAGCGAGTACGACACCTTCGGCGTCGGCCATTCCTCGACCTCGATCTCCGCGGCGCTGGGCATGGCGATCGCACGCCAGGCCGAAGGCGATGACCGCAAGGTCGTGGCCGTGATTGGCGATGGCGCGATGACCGCCGGCATGGCTTACGAGGCGCTCAACCACGCCGGCGGCATGGAGCAGGAACCGAACCTGCTGGTGATCCTCAACGACAACAACATGTCGATCTCCGAGGCCGTCGGCGGGCTGACCAAGATGCTCGGCCGGGCCACCGGCAGCCGCACGCTCAATGCGCTGCGCGAAGGCGGCAAGAAGATCCTCGGCGACAAGAAGCACAACCCGACCGCGCGCTTCGTCAAACGCTGGGAAGAACACTGGAAGGGCATGTTCGTGCCGTCCACGTTCTTCGAGGAAATGGGCTTCCATTACACCGGGCCGATCGACGGCCACGACGTGCCGGCGCTGGTCGCCACGCTGAAAACGCTCAAGAGCCTGAAAGGCCTGAAGCTGCTGCACGTGATGACCACCAAGGGCAAGGGTTACGAGCGCGCCGAAGGTGACCAGATCGGTTACCACGCGGTTGGCCCGTTCGATCCGGACAAGGGCCTGGTCGCCAAGGGCGGGGCCAAGAAGCCGACCTATACCGACGTCTTCAGCGACTGGCTGTGCGATGCCGCCGCGGCCGAACCGAAGCTGATGGGCATCACCCCGGCGATGCGCGAGGGCTCTGGCCTGGTGCGCTTCAGCAAGGAATACCCGGACCGCTACTTCGATGTGGCCATCGCCGAACAGCACGCCGTGACCCTGGCGGCGGGCATGGCCACCCAGGGCGCCAAGCCGGTGGTGGCGATCTACTCGACCTTCCTGCAGCGCGCCTACGACCAGCTGGTCCACGACGTGGCCGTGCAGGAGCTGGATGTGCTGTTCGCGATCGACCGCGCCGGTGTGGTCGGCCCGGATGGCGCGACCCATGCCGGCAACCTGGACCTGAGCTTCCTGCGCTGCGTTCCGCACATGGTGGTCATGGCCCCCTCCGATGAGGCTGAGTGCCGCCAGATGCTGACCACCGGCCTGCGTCATGCCGGCCCGGCAGCGGTGCGCTACCCGCGCGGCAGCGGCACCGGCGTTGCCGCCGGCACCGACCTGTCCACGCTGGAAATCGGCAAGGCCGAGTTGCGCCTGCCGGGCAGCCGCATCGCCCTGCTCGCCTTCGGCAGCACCGTGACCGCCGCCGAACAGGTGGGCCGCGAGCTGGGCCTGACCGTGGTCAACATGCGCTTCATCAAACCGCTGGACCGTGCCCTGCTGCTGGACCTTGCGCAGCGCCACGAAGGCTTCGTCACCATCGAAGACAACGTGGTCGCCGGCGGTGCCGGCTCCGGCGTGGCCGAGCTGCTCAACGCCGAGAACGTGCTCAAGCCGTTCCTGCACCTGGGCCTGCCGGACAGCTTCCAGCACCATGCCAGCCGCGAAGACCTGCTGGCCGAAGCCGGCATCGATGCCGGCGGGATCCGCCAGGCCGTGCTCAAGCGCTGGCCGATGTTGGTCAACAGCGGCCAGGCGCTCAGCGCAGCGGGCTGACGCACTGTCGGCCACCGTCGGGTGGGCTCGCCGCAGAAACACCGAGGCCGCGTCTGATCGACGCGGCCTCGTTCGTTTCAGCCTGCATCACGCACCCTGGCGCTGTGCAGCGGCCCTCAGTAAATCTGGAACTGCGCCCGGCAGCCGCCGTCCACCCAGACCCCGGTACGGTCCCAGCCCCAGGTGCGGCCTTCGATGCAGGCGTTGCGCGAGGTCTGGCGGATCAGCCGCGCCTCGCGGCGCACATTGGCCACGCAGCGCTGACGGCGATGGTCATTGGAATCGCAGGTCAGGATCTGGCCCCGGCCACTGTTGCCGCCGCCGTTGTGCCCCCAGCCACCGCCGCCATTCCAGCGGCCGCCGCGGCCACCTTCGGCGATGAACTCGGCCCGGCAACCCTGCGTCACCCATACGCCGTTGCGGGCCTGGCCCCAGGTCTGCCCTTCCACGCAGGGCGAGCCGGAGATCTGCCGCACCAGACGGGCACGGCCCGGCAAGGCGCATTGCTGCGTGCGGTTCTTGATCGACTCGCAACGCACCGGGCCGCCGCTGTAACCGTCGTCGTAGTAGCGGTCGTAGTTCTGCGCCTGGGCGGCACCGGCCAGCGCCATCAGGGCCGGCACCACGGCCCAGCGCAATCGTCTGGCTGCCTGGGAAGGGCGGTTGTTGGACATGGGGGACCTCGATGCTGTGTGGGGAGGCGCACAGGATCGGTGATCGTCCGGCCGGGCGACATAGGCCAGAAGTCGCTGATTTCATGCCCTATTTAGGTACCCGACGCGAGGCTGACTGGGCCGACCGAAGCCGGTCACATCCGTTATGGTGGCTGCTTCACGGCCGCTCAGCCGTAGCGCACGGCGTCCACGTAGGTTTCCAGCACCTGCACCCGGACGGCGCTGCTGTTGCCGGTTTCGGCAAAATGCTCGCGCGCCAGAGCATCGGCGAAGTCAAAGGCGGTAGCACCGTTGCGGAATGCGATCGGTGCGGATTTGGCCGGATGCACGACGTGCCAGCGGCGTTCGATATGTTGCAGTTTGATCACCATGCGGATCGTTCCTTTGCGGCATGCCTGGGCGAGAAGCTCACGACGGGAGGGATCCATCCCTCAGCAGGAACGATAGAGCAGGCCGCAGCCTACGGGTATCGGATTAGTCTGATTTTGCTCAACTATCGGTACCAAGGAACCGGAAAGGTTCGGCCGGCTGGAATCGGGGCAGCGCGTCGCCGGCGAACACATTGCGCTGGTCCGGCCCCAGGTCGAGTTTCAGCACCGGCGCACCGCGCGAGAAATCGGCCTTGTTGAGATCCACCCAGAAGGTATTGGGGGTCATCGCCGATTCGAAGAAATACAGCTTGCGCTTGTGATCGGCGACAGTTCGCCAGCGGGTGGAAGAAATGTTCGGCTCCCCCGGCGTGGTGATTCCATAGGGCACCGACACATTGCGGATCACACTGAACACGCTCGCCAGCGCCACCACCGGATCTTCGCTTTTGGGAATGGCGTTGATGTAGAACTTCGCGCGTGCGAACCGATCGGCCGAGCGGTTGGTGCCGGGCAGCATCACGGTGCCACCAATCTCCTGCCAGTACGCGTTCAGCGCCAACTGCTGGTCGAACACGGGCGAGTTGGTCATCACCTGGTAAGCGCGATCGTGATGGATCACCTGCCTGCCGTTGATGTACTCGACGATGGCGCTGTCGCCGCTGGCGTCGGACAAGGACAGGTGCAGCGTGGCCAGTCGCGATTCGCCCGGCACCTTGTCGGTCACGATGGAAAACGGCTCGCGTTCCAGCGCGGCGACGGCCTCGGCAACGGTGGCGAAATTGTCGAGCGCGTACTGCGCCCACAACGAAATCGCCAGCCCGGGTTTGCTGCCACGCTGCTGTGGGTACCCCGATTCGGCCAACCACAGCAGATTGGCTGACAGTCCCGCTTCGTTGAGGCCGTCGGTGGTGGAGATGTCGTAGCCGGTGGCGACGACGCTGCCGTAGCGCGACGTCCAGCGGATCGAGCGCGGCCCGGCCTGGCCATCGCGACTGATGCCTTTGGGCAACACCCATAGATTGGTGGCGACATCGCTTTTCCAATCCATCGAGCGGGCGGTGATCACGTCCTGGTTGTCGCCCAGGTACACCACGCGCGTGCAGGCATCGGCCTGGGCGCAGACACAGGTGAGTGCCGCAGCAAGCGTAATGTGACGCATCGAAAACAGCAGTTTCATGGCGTGCCTCCTGGCCGTGGCGCTGACAAGCTGGCGTCGAACCTGATACAGGCGATACCCACGCAGACTCGTCGCAAGCATCCTGCTTCAACGCATCATCGCTTCCACGGCGCTGGTCATGCACTACAACGCAGCATCGGCGGAACCGTTCCGCGTCATATCAGCCCACGCCAAGTGATGGAGGAGTGAACCCGGCATCCTGCACGTGGCATCGACGGACCCGGCGTGAGACTGCCTGCGACCTCAAGCGCCCATGGAGGGTGCATGTCCATTCGAGCCGCCCTGCTTCCCCTGCTCGCCGCCCTCACCGCCTGCGCCCATCCTGCACCGCCACCCTCACCCACTGCGGGCGTACCGGGCGCAGACCGCGATGCGCACGGGTGCATCGGCTCGGCAGGCTACCGCTGGTGCGAACGCACACAGCAGTGCGAACGTCCTTGGGAGCTGGCGAAGGCCAAGGGGCTGGAGAATACCGCCGAGGTCATCACCGCCTACTGCGCTGAGCCGCCGGCCGGGCCGGCGAAACGCTGATCCCACACGGGATCAGCCATCCTTGTTCTTGCCGCCGAAATCGAGCGGCTTGCTGTCGCCGCCTCGACCATCATTGAACCGGATGTTCAACTCATTGCAGCGGCTTTCCCGGCGGGCGACCTGCGCCGGCAGGTCCTTCACCTGCGGCGAATCCTCGCACTGCGGGCGCGAGGCGACATCGTCATAGGTGGCGCACCCGGACAGGCCAGACAGGGCCAGGCCGGATGTCACCATCACACCGAACAGCGAATGTACGCGCATCGAACCGGCACCTGAAAGGGGGACCTGTCCGTTGTCCCACGACGCCTCTGCCCGATCAGCTGCCATTGGTCATGCCGGGGTCGCTGCCAGCACCGGCCGCGGATCCACCGGCAGCACCACCAGGAACCGCGCGCCACCACCGGGGGCGCTGTCCACGGCAATGGTGCCGGCATGCCGCAGCACGATCTCACGCGCGAGATGCAGGCCCAGCCCACTGCCGCTGCCGCTGGGCCGCAACCGATGGAACGGCTCGAACACGGACAGCCGCTCGGCCTCGGGCACACCAGGGCCTTCATCGCTGACCGACAGGCTGCCGTCATCGTGCAGCGCCACCGCGATCATGCCGCGGCCACCGCCGTGGGCGATGGCGTTCTGCAGGAGGCTGGCGATGACACGGTGCAGTGCATGTGGATCGCCGCGGACCCAGATCGGCTGGTCGGGGGCGTCCACCGAGAAGCCGTAACCGGCATCCACGACCAGCGGCGCCACGTCGGCGGCAACCTCACGGGTCAGTGCGGAGAGGTCGATGCGCTGCGACTGGCTGCCGTGGCGGTCCAGCCGCTGCAGATCCAGCAGCTGCTCGGCGATGTTGCTCAGGCGGCTCAGGTCCAGCTGCAGGCGCGAGCGTGCCTCGCCGGGCGGCAGATCGGCCAGCCGCGTGGCCAGGATCGCGATCGGCATGCGCAGCTCATGCGCAGCGCCGGCGAGGAAGCGGTCCTGGGCGTCGTAGCTTTCACCGATGCGGCGCACCGCCGCGTTGAACGCATCCACCAGCGGGTAGATCTCCAGCGGTACCGCACGCGTATCCAGGCCGCTGCCACGCTCGTTGACCTGGATCGCGGCCGCCTGCGCTGCCACGCGGTTGACCCCGCGCAGCGCGCGGTGGATCACCCACGGCGCCACCACCAGCGTGATCACCAACACTGGCAATGCGATCCAGCCCCCCAGATAGCGGAAGATCAACAGCAGCTGCCGCACGATGCTGCGTTCGGGAATGCCGCCCACCGCCACGTGCAATCGCCCTTCGGGCCGATCCACGACCACCACGCGCACGGCAAGCGCATCGGCATTGATGCGGGTGCGGATATCGGTCTGCTCGATGTGATCCAGCCGCGCGACCAACGGGCGGTACTGCACGGGCACCTCGCCATGCACCAGCCGCCGGCCGCGTTCGTCGGCGGCGGCGAACCAGAACGTGGCCGGCGGGCGCGGCACGGCCAGGGCGACCTTGGGTGGATCCGCCTCCAGCCCCTGGGCGCCAACGGAGATCGCCGATGCGATCTGGTCACTGGTCTTCCAGTCGATGTAGGCCGAGCGACGGTCGCCGTAGGTCAGCACCATCGCACTCAACGCCAGCGCGATGGTCGCCGCCTGGATCAGGCACACCTTCCAGACCAGGTTGAAGGCCAGGGAATCGGGTTTGAGCAGTCTCACGGCGTGTCCTTGAGCAGGTATCCGATGCCGCGCATGACATGGATCTCCACGCCGGCATCAGCTTCCAGCAGCGCCTTGCGCAGCTTGGAGACATGCGCATCCAGCGCATTGGACTGGATGGCATCGTCAAAACCGTACACAGCCTCCAGCAACGAAGCGCGGCCCACCGTGCGCCCCTGGCGCAGCGCCAGCGCTTCGAGCACCAGCAGCTGCCGCCGCGGCAATGCCAGCAGCACATCGCAAACGCGTGCCTCGCGCGCCACGAAATCGAACTGCAGCCGGCCCAGTGACAACACCGGCAGGGTGATCTGCGAGGGGCGCCGGGAGATCGCGCGGATCCGTGCGAGCAGTTCTTCCACGGCGAAGGGCTTGGTCAGGTAATCATCGGCACCGACATCCAGCCCGGTGACCCGGTCGGCCACCGAAGCGCGCGCGGTCAGCATGATCACCGGCAGGTTCGGCACCCGCTCACGGGCGACCTGGACGAAACTGGCGCCATCGCCATCGGGGAGCTGGCGGTCCAGCAGGAGGATCTGGTGTACGCCGGCCTTGAGCGCTTCATCGGCCTGGGCCATCGAGCCGACCACGTCGACCACCATGCCATGGCGCGCCAGGCTGACCTGGATCGCACTGGCCATTTCCGGATCATCTTCCAGGAGAAGAAGGCGCATGGGAGCGTTGCCTGCGGGGTACGAAGGAGGCGATGGTACCGCGCACGCCGACGTAACGTTCCGACAATGTAGGGCGCCCACCATGAGGCTCCGGTTGTTCCCCTTCGGCAGGTCCATGCACGTCCGTTTCCGCTTTTCGCGTCCTTCTTCCGCTCTGCTTGGCCTGGCCCTGGGCACTGCGTTGACCGCCACCGGCGCCCAGGCCGCCGATGCCCCCGAAGCGGGCAGGAAAGGAAGCGTCGGCATCGCCGTTGTCGCCCTCAAGGCCCCCTACGCCGGCTATGACACCGACCGTCTGGCCGCCCCGATCATCAGCTGGGAAGGCCGTTCGTTCTTCTTCCGCGGTGGCAGCGTGGGCTATCGCCTCCACCAGACCGCGCAGTCCGAACTGGCACTCACCGCCTCGCCGTACGTGATGCGCTTCAAACGCCGCGACAGCCATGACCCGCAGCTGCGCCAGCTGGACAACCGCAGCCTGTCCGGGATGCTGGGCGTGTCCTGGCGCCACCAGGCCGACTGGGGCGTGCTGCAGGCCAACGCGCAGGCCGAAGTGACCGGGCACGGGGGCGGCTTCTCGGCCGATGCCCGATACGCCTACCCGGTTCCCGCCGGCCGCGTGACCTTCATGCCTGCGGTGGGGGTGACCTACACCAGCGCCGATCTCAACGACTACTACTTCGGCGTGAGCCAACGCGAAGCGGCCCGCAGTGGCCTGGCGCATTACTCGGCCGGCAGCGGCGTGTCGCCATACATGGACATCGCCGCGGTGATGCCGCTGGGCCCGCGCTGGACCGCGACCGCATCGATCCGTCGCACGTCGCTGGCCGATGCCGTGCGCGACAGCCCGATGACCCGTGGCGATCACATGGACACCGCCGCCCTCTCCCTCAGTTACGGATTCTGATCATGCGTCAGGGAATCGTACGTCGTGTCGCGGATCTGGCCTTGCAGATCGAACCGGACCGCGCCGCCGTTCTTGAATGGATTCTGCATTCCCCCCTGCCCGCGCTCGACGGGCAGACCACGTTCGAGCTGGCCTGCCAAGGCCAGGGCGAACGCGTCGTCGCGCTGCTGGACACGCTGCTGCGGCAGGGCGGTCCGGCGCTGCCACGCGGCTGAACCCACGTTTTTCCCCCACCGGTGTCCTGGAGGCGCGAATGCACAACGCAACCGATACCCTGCTGCTGCGAGCAGCCAATGACGACCTGGCCGCGCATGCGATCGTGGCCAATCTCCACCGCGCGATCCAGCAGCGCATGGACCGTGACAGTCAGGCCCATGGCCGGTTCTCGCGTGCCTACATCGCCGAGCTGTTCGATATCGGGCGCACCATCAGTGCGCAGTGCCGGCCGCACCACGTCGACAGCGACTGGATCACCGCACGGCGTGCGTGGCTCGATGCGGTCCTGCGCGAACATCCGCTGGACCGTGGTGATGCGCAACTGACCGCCGCGCGGCATGCCGCCGATGGCTTCCTGCTCCGCGCCTGTGTGCTCGGCTGTGACGCCACGCCGGACGCGGCGACCGACCGCGTGCGTGATGCCCTCATCGCCATGACCCGGCCAGCACGCTGAGCGACATCGCACACCGCCCTGCGGGCGGGTGCCGCCGACACCTGCACATGACCGCCGAAATCACCGTGGTACATTCCGGCCAAGGGGCAGGCTGACTGCGCCTGATGCCGGTATCGGCCGGCCTGGAGCGTGCGCATGCGGTGTTCGGCCCTGCTGGTTTCTCTGCTGTTCTCCGGTGCGGTGCACGCGCAGCAGGACGCGCCGCCGGACCTGGCCTTCGATCGCCCCGGCATCGGCTTTGCCGCCTCGACCCTGCCCCTCGGTGGCGTCGCGCTCGAGGCGGGGCTGCCCGCTTTCAGCCGAGACCGCGACGACGGGGGGGTGCTGAGCACGCAGTACAGTGCCGACATCAACCTCCGTATCGGGTTGGCCAGCCATGTGGAACTGCAGGCCTTCACCTCGCCCTGGAACCATCTGCGCGTGGCACCGCGCAATGCCCCCGCCGAGCGCAGCAGCGGTGCCGGTGATGTGGGCGTCGGCCTGAAGTTCGCCCTGCCCCTGCCCTCGGACACGCACGCCGTGGCGCTGTTGGCCAGTACCACCTTCGCCACCGGCTCGCGCGACTTCAGCGAAGGCGCCACGCAGTACGCGCTGGGTGCGAGCTACGAGTACGCGTTCAACGATCACTGGACCGGCGCGCTGTACGCCAATGTCACCCGCGGTGGCAGCGAGGACAGCGTGACCTGGGCACCCAGCCTGAGCTTTGCCGCCACCGATACCATCAGCACCTATCTGGAGGCGGGCTTCACCGATAGCGACGGTGAGCCTTCGGCCGGAATAGCGGGGGCTGGCATCACCTGGATGGTGACCCCGACAGTCCAGCTGGATGCCTCGTTCGACGTGGGCCTGGATGAGGACAGCCCGGACACGCAGGCCGGGCTGGGGGTATCGGTGTATTTCCAGTGAGCTGCGTGCGCTGGAACGAGAGCCACCAATGAAAAGGCCTGCGCGAAATCGCGCAGGCCTTCGTTCCTGACCGTTGGCGCAGGCGCGCGCCCGGTCAGGTCACCTTCTTGGCGATGGTCATGCCCAGTACGAACAGCACGACGGCGATGATGATGCCCGCCCAGAACAGGAACTTGGCAATGCCGATGGCGGCGCCACCGATGCCCGCAAAACCGAGGGCGCCGGCGATCAGGCCGATGACAGCAAAAATGATGGCCCACTTGATCATGATGATCCTTTCCCCGAATCGGGTTGAATGACAGGACTCCACCGTAGCCACTGGGCTGTCTCACCTTCGTGAACGCGTCGGCTGAACGGTGTGAAGTCAGGGGCGGGCCATGAGCTGCATGTTCATCGGCTGATACCTCAGGCCGGAGGATTCGGCCGCCTCGCCTGCGCACGCAAAGCCATAGCGCTCATACGCCGGCACCGACGACAGCGAAGCGCTGACACTCAGCACATCCACGCGTGCGTGATCGATCATGGCGGCCATCAGCGCCTTGCCTATGCCCTGCTGCTGAGCGGCAGGGTCCACGAACAACATCGCCACGTGGCGGCCCTCCTTGAGCTCCGCCACACCGACGATACGGTCCTGCTGTTCGAACACCAGCATGAGGTTGTCGTGCGACATCCGCGTACGGAATCCTTCCACCGAAGCGATGCGGGAAAACGTCTCGATACCAACTGGGGTCAGTGAATCGGCCACCGATCCCATGAAGGCCGCCATACAGATGCGGCTGGCCTGTTCCAGATCCGCCGCTACCAAGGTGCGCACCGCCATCTTTTTCTCTTTCCTCGTCCATGGGGTTGAGCAGTCACTCTACCCCGATGGCCCCTACCCGCCCATTCTTCGTCGCATGCGGGGGCAGGCCAGGGATCCTCACCCGGCACATCGGGCAGTGGCGAGCGCTCGGCAGTACTGCTGCCCCGGGCACGGACGAACCCGCCGCGTGCGGGCACCGGCAGCACCCAGGACACCGAGCGCCACGCGCCCTGCCCGGTCCAATCGCCAGCCCCGAACACCCGCGTGTGCATGCTCAGCCCCTGCGCATCGCCCTGCGCGCCCACGATCAGCTCCAGATGATCCATCACCGGATGCTGACCGGCGGCATTGGGCGGGGTGGGCACGCGCCTCAGGCGATACGCCTGTCGATCAGAACGTGTGTTCCGGGCCGGGGAACGTGCCTGCCCCCACCTCAGCCGCGAACTCACGTGCCGCCTTCTGCAGCAGCCCGTGCATGTCCGCGTACTGCTTCACGAAGCGCGGCAGCTTGCCGGTGCGCAGCCCGGCCATGTCCTGCCAGACCAGCACCTGTGCATCGCAGTCGCTGCCCGCCCCGATGCCGACGGTGGGGATCTTCAGCGCCGCGGTGATCTGGGCGGCAACCGCGCCGGGCACCATCTCCATCAGCACGGCGAACGCACCTGCCGCCTCCAGCGCACGCGCTTCCTCGATCAGGCGCGCGCCATCGTCGCCCCGCCCCTGCACGCGGAAGCCACCCAGCTGATGCTCCGACTGCGGCGTGAAGCCAATGTGCGCCATCACCGGAATGCCACAGCTGACCAGTTTGCGTACCTGCGGCACCATCTCGATGCCGCCCTCCAGCTTGACCGCATGCGCCCCGCCTTCCTTCATGAAACGCACGGCGGTATGGAAGCACTGCTCCGGCGAGGCCTGGTAGGAACCGAATGGCAGATCGGCGATCACCAGCGGCCGGCGCGTGCAGCGGCTCACCGCGCGCAACAGCGGCATCAGCTCATCGACCGTGACCGGCAGCAGCGAGTCGTTGCCGAACACGTTGTTGGACGCCGAATCGCCGATCAGCAACACCGGAATGCCGGCGTCTTCGAAGATCGCCGCGGTATACATGTCGTAGGCGGTGAGCATCGCCCACTTCTCGCCGCGCTCCTTCATCTGCTGCAGATGCGGGATACGCACGCGCGGGGCCGGGACCGGGGCACTGCCCGGCGTCGCGTAGGGATGGAGCTGTTCGGTCATGCCAAGGATCCTCGTGGGGACAACGTGGGGTCAGAGTGTGCCGGTTCCGCTCAGCAAGAGCACCGCGATCAGGATCATCGCGGCGCCCGAGATGCGGCCGACCACGCGTGATGCACGGGGGCGGGTGCGCAGCACGGCACCGGCGCCATACCCGACGGCCAGATAGACCGCCGCGCAGCTGACCAGATGCACCATGCCCAGCGCGAGGATCTGCACAGGCATCGCCCATGCCGCGCTGGCGGAAATGAACTGGGGCAGCAGCGCCAGGAACAGCAACAGCACCTTGGGATTGAGCCCGCTCACGCAGGCGCCCTTGACCGCCCAGTGGCGCCAGCCCGCCACGGCCTGCCCCGCTTCGGCGGCGGCGACCGGCGGATGGCGCAGCAGTCCGATGCCCAGCCACAGCAGATACAGCGCGCCAAGGACGGTCAGTACGTGCAGCGCGACCGGTGCCTGGGCGAACAGCGCGCCGACGCCCGCAGCGACCAGCCCGATCGCCAGCAGGTGACCGGACAACAACCCGGCCACCGCCGGCACTACCGCGCGCCCGCGCAGGCCGGCAGCGATCGCGTGCGCCCAATCCGCGCCGGGGGTGAGCACGAAGAGGATCGAGACCGCCCAGAAGGCGGCAATGACGCTGGGTTGCATGGGGTCCAAAGGGCGGTCTTGCCGCGATCCGTGTGCCAGACAGAAGAATATTCCCGCTCCTTTGGAATGTGCTCCCAAATACTTGCCCGGCACGGCCACTCAGGAGGAAACTCTTGCGCATGGACATCACCGACCAGCGGATTCTTGCCGAGCTGCAGAAAGACGGCCGCCTCACCGTGACCGAACTGGCCGAGCGCATCGGCCTGAGCGTCTCGCCCTGCCACCGTCGCGTGCGGGCGCTGGAACAGTCCGGCGCGATCCGGGGCTACCGCGCCGAGCTCGATCCCGCCGCGCTGGGCCTGAAGTTCTCGGCGCTGGTGTTCATCACCCTGCGCGACGGCGACCGCCACGCCGTGGACGCTTTCGAGCAGGCTGTCGCCGAGGTGCCCCAGGTCCTGCAGGCGCAGCGCCTGTTCGGCGATCCGGACTATCTGCTGCACGTCATCACCCGCGACCTGGCCGCGTTCCGGCAGCTTTACGACGAACACCTTTCCGCCCTGCCCGGCGTGCAGCGGCTGACCTCGACCCTGGTGATGAAGGATGTGGTGATCGACCGGCCGTTGCCGTTGCACGGGCGTTGAGGCAACGGCGTCATGCCTTCCGACCGCGGCCTGCATCCAACGATGAATGATATGACGACGTGGCGGCGGTGGATGAGGTGATCTTGCGGTCCGGGTACATTCGCTGAGCCGTGAGCACCGCCGCGGGTAAGCAGCCCACAAAGAAAAAAGGCCTGCGCATCGCTGCACAAGCCTTTGATCGAATCACCAACATTGGTCGGGACGGCCGGATTTGAACCGACGACCCTCTGCCCCCCAGGCAGATGCGCTACCAGGCTGCGCTACGCCCCGATGATGCTGGCAATGTCCCCGCCTCTCAGCGGGCCGACGAGTATAACGGGTTTGCGTGAAAAATGGTTCAGCGGCGCAGCAATTGAAGCACTTCTTCCAGTTCCATCCGCGTCTGCTTGATGATCTGGTTGCTCAGCGCCGATTCCTCGCGCGCATCGGCGCCTTCCAGGCGCAGGCGCGCGCCGCCAATCGTGTAGCCCTGCTCGTAGAGCAGGCCGCGGATCTGGCGGACCATCAGCACGTCGTGGCGCTGGTAGTAGCGGCGGTTGCCGCGGCGCTTGGCCGGCTCGAGGCTGGGGAACTCGGTTTCCCAGTAACGCAGCACGTGCGGCTTGACGTCGCACAGCTCACTGACTTCACCGATGGTGAAGTAGCGCTTGGCCGGTATCGGCGGAAGTTCTCGGTTACTGCCCGGATCCAGCATATGCCTCTACCCTTTCCTTGAGCTTCTGGCCCGGACGGAAGGTGACCACCGTACGGGCGGAAATCGGAATTTCCTCACCGGTCTTGGGGTTGCGACCCGGGCGCTGGTTCTTGCGCCGCAGGTCGAAATTCCCGAAGCCGGACAGCTTCACCTGACGTCCCTGTTCCAATGCTTCACGCAGCACATCGAAGAACGCGTCGACAAATTCCTTGGCTTCGCGCTTGTTCAGACCGACTTCGTCGAACAGCTTCTCGGCCATCTCCGCCTTGGTCAATGCCATTGCCTGCTATCCCCCATGCTTCCCGCTCAACCGCGGATCCGGGCGTGATGTTCACGCTCCATGGCAGAGACCGCCTCGGCCACCACCGCATCCACGTCGCGGTCCGTCAGAGTGCGCGACTTGTCCTGCAAAATCAAGCCCATAGCGAGACTCTTGAAGCCCGGCTCGACCCCCTGGCCGACGTACCGGTCGAACAGCGTGACCTCGCGCAGCAGCGGGCCGACGGCCCGGCGCAGGGTCGCTTCCAGGTCGGCCCAGGCGGCGGCCTCGGGCACCAGGAAGGCCAGATCGCGGCGCATCGAAGGGAAGCGCGACAGCTCGGTGGCGCGCGGCAGGGCGCGGGCGGCCAGCGGGGCCAGGTCCAGCTCGAAAGCGAATACGTCCACGTCGATATCCATGGCCCTGGCCAGGCGCGGGTGGATCTGGCCGATCCAGCCCAGGCTGACGCCGTCACGGTAGACCTCGGCCGAACGTGCCGGGTGGCCATACGGACGCTGCGACGGCTTGAACTCCAGTTCGGCGCCACTGGCGACCGCCAGCGATTCCAGGTCGCCCTTGAGATCGTGGAAGTCGACCTTGCGGGTCGGCAGGCCCCATTGCTGGGTGTCGGCATCGCCACAGATCGCGGCAGCCACGCGCTGGGTCTCCAGCGGGGCGGGCTGGCCCTCGCCGGCCTGCTGATGGAATACGCGGCCCAGTTCGAACAGGCGCACGCGGCCCAGCTGGCGCGCGGCGTTGCGGCCGAGGGTCGCGACCAGGCCCGGCAGCAGCGACGGGCGCATCACCGCCAGTTCGGCGGAAAGCGGGTTGGCCAGCGCGACCAGACCCTCGCTCTGCTGCCACTGCGCGAGCAGCGCGGCATCGACGAAGGCGTAATTGATGGTTTCCTGCAGGTCACGGGCCACCAGCTGGCGGCGCACGCTAAGGTCGTCCAGGCGGGTCTCGGTCGGCATGGCGATGCGCGAGGCACCGCCCGGCAGCGTGGTCGGGATCTGCTCATAGCCGTGGATACGGGCCAGCTCTTCGATCAGATCTTCTTCGATGGCGATATCGAAACGGCGGCTCGGCGCGGTGACCTGCCAGCCATCGGCGGTCGCGGTCACGTCCATGCCCAGCGCGCGCAGGATGCGCTCCACATCGGCATCGGCGATCTGGATACCCAACACGCGCGCGATACGGGCGCGGCGCAGGCCGATGGTGGCGGTCGCCGGCAGGTCGGCGTCGCGCACGGCCTCGGTGACCGGCGCAGGCGTGCCGCCGGCCAGGTCCAGGATCAGGCGGGTGGCGTACTCGATCGCCGCGCGCGGCAGCACCGGGTCGACACCGCGCTCGAAGCGGTGGCCGGCATCGGTGTGCAGGCCCAGCTTGCGGCCACGGCCCATGATCGCGGCGGGCGCGAAGTGCGCGGCCTCCAGGAACACGTTGGTGGTGTCGTCGGTGACGCGCGTATCGAAGCCGCCCATCAGGCCGGCCAGCGCGATCGGGCGGTCGGCATCGGTGACCAGCAGGAAGCTGTCGTCCAGCGCGGCGTCGCGACCATCGAGCAGCTTCAGGGTCTCACCCGCACGCGAACGACGCACGCCGATGCTGCCCTGCAGGGTGCCCAGATCGAAGGCATGCATCGGCTGGCCGAGCTCGAGCATCACGTACTGGGTGACGTCCACCAGCAGCGACACCGGGCGCACCCCACTGCGGCGCAGGCGCTCGGCCATCCACAGCGGGGTCGCGGCACGGGCGTTGACGCCCTCGATCACGCGACCAACGTAACGCGGCGCTTCGGCGCCAGCGTCCAGCTGGATGGACAGTTCACGCGTGCCCACGGCGGCCACCGGCGCAGCGTCGAACGGCACCACTTCACTGGCGCACGCAGCGGCCACGTCGAAGGCGATGCCGCGGATGCTGAAGCAGTCGGCGCGGTTCGGGGTCAGCTTGATCTCGATGCTGGCGTCGGGCAGGCCGAGGTACTCGACCAGGGTCTGGCCGACGGGCGCATCGTCGGGCAGTTCGAACAGGCCGGACGCATCGGTGTCCAGGCCCAGCTCCTTGGCCGAGCACAGCATGCCGTTGGATTCCACGCCGCGCAGCTTGGCCGGCTTGATCTTCAGATCGCCGATCTGGGCGCCCACCATTGCCAGCGGTGCGACCAGGCCCGGGCGCGCGTTCGGCGCACCGCATACGATCTGCAGGTGCTCGCCCTGCCCCGCATCGACCTGGCAGATCTGCAGGCGGTCGGCTTCGGGATGGCGTTCGGCGGAAATGATCTTCGCCACGACCACATGCTGCAGGCCATCGCCCAGCGCATCGACCTCTTCCACTTCCAGACCGATCGCGGTCAGCACCGCGCTGAGTTCATCGCGCGAGACGGTGGTCGGGACGTGGCTGCGCAGCCAGTTTTCAGAGAATTTCATGGTGTCACCCTGGTGGGCCCGGCGCAGGCGCCTGGGCCGTGATGAATGGTGGTGCGACGTAGCGCCGGGGGCTGCCCGGCGGTTCCGCTGTTACGCGAACTGCTTCAGGAACCGCACGTCGTTTTCGAAGAACGCGCGCAGGTCGTTGACGCCGTAACGCAGCATCGCAAAGCGCTCCACGCCCAGGCCGAAGGCGAAGCCGGTGTAGCGCTCCGGATCGATGCCGACGCTGCGCAGCACGTTCGGGTGGACCATGCCGCAGCCGAGCACTTCCAGCCAGCGGGTGCTGCCGTCAGGCTGCTGCCAGGCGATGTCCACTTCCGCGCCGGGTTCCACGAAGGGGAAGTAGCTGGGACGGAAACGCATCTCGAAATCGCGCTCGAAGAACGCGCGCACGAACTCGGACAGCGTGCCCTTCAGATCGGCGAACGTGGAGTGCTCGTCGACCAGCAGGCCTTCGACCTGGTGGAACATCGGCGAATGGGTCTGGTCGCTGTCGCTGCGGTACACCTTGCCGGCCGCGATCATGCGCAGCGGCGGAGCGTGCTCGCCCATGTAGCGCACCTGCACACCGGAGGTATGCGTGCGCAGCAGGCGGCCATCGCCGAAATAGAAAGTGTCGTGCATCGCGCGCGCCGGGTGGTGCGGCGGGAAGTTCAGCGCTTCGAAGTTGTGCCAGTCATCTTCGATTTCCGGGCCTTCGGAGAGCTCGTAACCGAGGCGGCCGAAGATCTCGGTGATGCGCTCCAGGGTACGGGTCACCGGGTGCAGGCCACCGCGCTCATCGCGACGGCCCGGCAGGGTGATGTCGATCGCTTCAGCGGCCAGGCGCGCGTCCAGCGCAGCGTCTTCCAGCACGGTCTTGCGATCACCCAGCGCGCTGGTCAGCGCGTCACGGGCACGGTTGATGGCTTCGCCGGCGGCTTTGCGCTCATCGGCCGGCAGGCCACCAAGCTGCTTGAGCTGTGCGGTGATGCTGCCGTTCTTGCCCAGCAGGGCCACGCGCAGGGCTTCCAGCGCGTCGGGGCTCTGGGCAGCGGCCACGTCGGCCAGTGCCTGCGTGGTCAGGGATTGGATGTCACTCATGGATAGCCGGAGCCTCGCGTCGGTATGCCATCGCGATGCGCGTCGGGCCGACCCCCGTCGCCACCGCTGTCGATCGATGGCACCGGGAGGGCCACCGCCAACACAAAAAAGAATGGGGAAGGACTTGCGCCCTTCCCCATGCATTTGCCTTACCCACAGCCGTTGCGCGTGAACGGCAACGGCAGGGGAATGGACTTATGCCGCCAGTGCGCCCTTGGCCTTTTCGGCCAGTGCAGCAAAACCAGCTGCGTCGTGCACGGCGATGTCAGCCAGAACCTTACGGTCCAGGGTGATGCCGGACTTGAGCAGGCCGTTCATGAAACGGCTGTAGCTCAGGCCGTTGATGCGGGCAGCCGCGTTGATGCGGGTGATCCACAGCGAACGGAAATTGCGCTTCTTCTGCTTACGGCCGATGTAGGCGTACTGCTGTGCCTTGATCACGGCCTGCTTGGCAACGCGGAAGACCTTGCGGCGAGCGTTGTAGTAACCCTTCGCCAGGGTCAGAATTTTCTTGTGGCGGCGACGCGCCTGTACGCCACGCTTTACTCGTGCCATGGGTCAGTCCTCAGAGGTAGGGAAGCATACGGTTCAAACGGCCTGCGTCTTCTGCACGAACATGGTTCGTCTGACGCAGATTGCGCTTCCGCTTGGTCGACTTCTTCGTGAGGATGTGGCTGCGGTTGGCGTGGCCAGCCTTGAACTTGCCGGAGGCGGTCTTGCGGAAACGCTTGGCCGCCGCCCGGTTGGTCTTGATCTTGGGCATTGCTATGTCCTTGATGATGTTTTGTCACTGACCAGGGCGGTGGCATTGCCACACTTTCCGTCCGTGCCCTTGCCTGCTTGTAAGCCCGGGATCCCCGATGGGAACCAGGCCGGTCCTGTTTGCCGTTGGAACAGCGTGCCTTTGTGGGGCGGGAAACCGTTCAAAACAGCACCCCCGCAAAACGGGGCCGCCCATTATGCCCGTGTATACGGACAGTTGCAAACGCTTGATTGGGCGGGTGTTTACCGCGGCGCGGCCGAACCTGAACGGAACGGGCGCGAGCCCGGGCGTGACGCCAGGCCGCGCGCGGGAAACGACAGAAGGCGCCGATGGGCGCCCGCTGTGTGCGCGAAGAGGTGCGGCCGGGGCTGGGCAGCCGACCAACGGTCGGCTCTACCTTTGCCGCGGTCGGCTCTACCTCCCGCCGGTTCGGGCCAGGCCCGATGGCCGGTTACTTCTTCTTCGGCGCGATCATCATCACCATCTGCCGGCCTTCAAGGCGCGGACGGGACTCGATCACGATGTCTTCGCCCAGATCACCTTCGATCCGGCTGGCCATCTCGCGACCCAGTTCCTGATGGCTCATTTCACGGCCACGGAAGCGGATGTTGACCTTGATCTTGTCGCCCTCTTCCAGGAACCCGCGCATCTTGCGCAGCTTGATCTGGTAATCACCTTCATCGGTGACCGGGCGGAACTTCACTTCCTTGATCTCGACCTGCTTGGTCTTCTTCTTGGCCTCGTTGGCCTTCTTCTGCGCTTCGAACTTGAACTTGCCGAAGTCCATGATCTTGCACACCGGCGGATCAGCCTGCGGCTGAATCTCGACCAGGTCCAGACCTTCGTCTTCGGCCATCGACAGCGCTTCGTCACGCGTCAACACACCAATCATTTCTCCGTCGCTGCCGATCACGCGGACGCGCGGCACCCGGATTTCCTGATTCTTGCGGTTCTGTTTGTTGTCAGGGGTACTGATATTGCAATCTCCCAGAGGAATCAAACCGGCCCATCGCGGAGCATCCGCAGGGCCGGGACTTTCTTACACGGACTGTTCTGCCTGCAACCGCTCGATGAAGGCCTGGACGGACATGCTGCCCAGATCTTCGCCAGAGCGCGTACGCACGGCCACGGCGCCATTTTCCTTCTCACGGTCGCCAACCACCAGCAGGTACGGGACCCGCTGCAGCGTATGCTCGCGAATCTTATATCCGATCTTCTCGTTGCGCAAATCGGCGTTCACGCGGAACCCTTGATCTGCAAGGGTTTTCCTGACTTCACTGACGTATTCAGCCTGAGCGTCGGTGATATTGGCCACCACCACCTGGGTCGGGGCCAGCCAGGCCGGGAACTGGCCGGCATGGTGCTCGATCAGGATGCCCAGGAAACGCTCCATGGAACCGACGATCGCACGGTGCAGCATGACCGGATGCTTTTTCTGGCTGTTTTCGTCCACATACTCGGCGCCAAGGCGGCCGGGCATCATGAAGTCCACCTGCATCGTGCCCAGCTGCCAGGTGCGGCCGATGGCATCCTTGAGGTGGTACTCGATCTTCGGGCCGTAGAAGGCGCCCTCGCCCGGCAGCTCCTGCCATTCCACCCCGCAGCTGGACAGGGCCGAGCGCAATGCGCCCTCCGCCTTGTCCCACGTGCTGTCATCGCCCAGGCGCGATTCGGGCCGCAGCGCGATCTTGACCTGGATCTCCTCGAAGCCGAAGTGCTGGTACACCGCCAGCGCCTGCTGGTGGAACGCGGTCACTTCCGCCTCGACCTGGTCTTCGGTGCAGAACACGTGGCCGTCGTCCTGGGTAAAGCCACGCACGCGCAGGATGCCGTGCAGCGCGCCGGAGGGCTCGTTGCGGTGGCAGGCACCAAACTCACCGTAGCGGATCGGCAGGTCGCGGTAGCTGTGCAGCCCCTGGTTGAACACCTGCACGTGGCCCGGGCAGTTCATCGGCTTGAGCGCGTAGGTACGCTTCTCCGACTCGGTGAAGAACATCGCGTCCTGGTAGTTGTCCCAATGGCCGGACTTCTGCCACAGCGACACGTCCAGGATCTGCGGGCAGCGCACTTCGCCGTAGCCGGTATTGCGGTACACCTTGCGCATGTACTGCTCGACCACCTGCCACAGCGCCCAGCCCTTCGGGTGCCAGAACACAAGGCCCGGGGCCTCTTCCTGCAGGTGGAACAGGTCCTGCTGCTTGCCGATGCGACGGTGGTCGCGCATCTCCGCCTCTTCGATACGCTTGATGTACGCATCGAGCTGCTTCTTGTCGGCCCAGGCGGTGCCGTAGACGCGCTGCAGCTGCTCGTTCTGCGCGTCGCCGCGCCAATAGGCGCCGGAAATGCGGGTCAGCTTGAAGGCCTTCAGGAAGCGCGTGTTGGGCACGTGCGGGCCGCGGCACATGTCCACGTATTCCTGGTGGTAGTACATGCCCATGGCCTGGATGTCCGGCGACATGTCTTCGATCAGGCGCAGTTTGTAGTCCTCGCCACGCGCCTTGAAGATCTCGATGACCTCCGCACGCGGGGTGACCTTCTTGATCACGTCGTAGTCCTGCGCGATCAGCTCGCCCATGCGCTTTTCGATGGCGGCCATGTCTTCGGGCGTGAACGGACGCTCGGAGTAGATGTCGTAGTAGAAGCCTTCGGCGATGACCGGGCCGATCACCATCTTGACGTCCGGGTACAGCTGCTTGACCGCATGGCCGACCAGATGGGCGGCGGAGTGGCGGATGATCTCAACGCCCTCCTCGTCCTTGGCGGTGATGATGCGCAGGCTGGCATCGTGGTCGATGACGTCACTGGCATCGACCAGCACGCCATCCACCGAACCGGCGATGGTGGCCTTGGCCAGGCCGGCGCCGATCGACTGGGCGACGTCCATGACACTGACGGGATGTTCGAATTCACGGCGGCTGCCGTCGGGGAGCGTGATCGCGATCATGAGAGTGCTTTGGTCTGGTGGCCCGCAGGGGGCCTGGAGAATCCGGGGGCGAGGCAATAAAAAAGCGCCACGAAGGCGCCTGCGTCAGGGGCCGTCGGGGGCGTTCAGCGGTGGGCGGTGGTAGTGCTCATGTCACACGCTAGACCGGCGCAGGGCGCGGGCCACCTTGTTGCCTCGATAGAGATGCCCTGATCTTAAACCAATCTGCCGATGAATGCGCCGCCGCGCGCCGGCATGCCCCTGCCCAGGCGCCTGAATGTGTACGTGTGGCGCCCATAAACGGCAATGATTACCATGCGCGGGTTACTGTCCTGACCAGGACAGGGTTGCCGATTGGATTCCCCCATGCCCTGCCCCGCTTCCTTCCCGGCCTGCCGCGCCCTGCCGCGTGCGCTGGCGGCCACCCGATGATCACGGTCGCCCTGACCTCGCTTGGCTTCTGCAGCCTGGCGCTGGCCGGCTCGGCGTTCTCGGCGCTGGCGCTGTATGCCGCCTCGCCGCACTGCCGCTGGCCGCGCCTGCGCCGGGCCGGCCGCCTGGGTCGGCAGATCAGCCTGGTCGCCGCGGTGGCGGCGCTCTGGCTGTGGATCGCCAATCTGGGCATCGCCACCGGCGTGGTGGTGATGCTGTGCAGCTGGATGCTGGTGGCGATCGCGCTGCCCCTGCTCGCCGCCTGGCACCGCCCGGCGCAGGTGACACGCTGATGTGGGCACGGGCCGGCGCCGGCGTCCTGGCGGGGTTCTTCGTGGCCGCCGCGGCGACCGGGCTGATCGCCTGGCTGCCACCGGGACCGTGGCAGAACGCGCTGGTACCCAGCCTGATCGCGTTCATCCCGCTGTGGATGCTGGCCGCGATCTGGGCCTTCAGCTTCCGCACCGGGCTGCGGGCGTGGGCCGTGATGAGTGCCACCGCCGGGGCCGGGTTCGGCCTGCTGTGGCTGCTGCGCCTGACCGGCGCGGTGCAATGAGAGCGATGCGATGAAGTTCAGTTCCCAGACCCTGCGTACCTTCACCACCGTGCACACGTGGGTCGGCCTGGTCGCCGGCTTCGCGCTGTTCGTCGCGTTCTACGCCGGCGCGCTGACCCTGTTCCACCACGATCTGCCGCTGTGGCAGACCCCGCATGCGGTGGACACGCCGGCCGCGAGCCTGGACGACGCGCAACGCCTGCTCGATGGCGTGCTCGAACGCCACCCGGCCGCGCGTGCCCACGTCGGCATGACCTTCCCCGGTGGCGATCACCCGCAGCCGATCGCGTATTGGCAGGACGCCAAGGGCACCTGGCTGTACGCGTGGCTGGACCATTACGACGGCAGTGTCACGCCCCCGCAGACCGGGCTGGCGGAGCTGGTCAACGAGCTGCATTACAGCCTCGGCCTGCCGGTCGCGGGCACCTACCTGATGGGCATCGTCAGCCTGCTGTATGGCGTGGCCCTGCTCAGCGGGCTGGTCATCCACCTGCCCAGACTGCTGGGCGATCTGTTCGCGCTGCGCCCGGGCCGCAACCTCAAGCAGATGTGGCAGGACGCGCACAACGTGATCGGCGTACTCAGCCTGCCCTTCCACCTCATGTTCGCGGTGACCGGCGCACTGCTCTGCCTGATCTTCCTGCAGATGGCGGCGCTCAATCCGCTGATCTTCGACGGCAAGTTGCTGCAGGCGGTGCCGGCAGCGATGGACACCGCGCCGATACGCGAGCCCAGCGGCCAGCCAGGCGATGAAACCAACCTGCGCATGCTGCATGCCCGCGCCATCGAGGTGGCCCGGGCGCAGGGCGTGGCTGATTTCGAGCCGGCCTTCCTCAAGCTCGCCCATGCCGGCGATGCCAACGCCACGATCGAGATCACCGGCGAATCCGGCGGCACCCTGGGGCCGCTCGGCGCGGTCGGCCTGGATACGGCCAGCGGCCGCCTGCTGAGCAGCCAGTTGCCTGGCCAGCGCGATGCCAACCACGCCACCCTGAGTGCCGCCTATGCGCTGCATTTCGGTGAATTCGGCAATGGCGTGGTGGTGTGGCTGTACTTCCTGCTCGGCCTGGGCGGCGCCTTCCTGTTCTACTCCGGCAACCTGCTGTGGATCGAATCGCGGCGCAAGCGACGCCAGGTCGAACAAGGCCGCGCGCAGATCAACATGGCCCGCGCGACAGTGGGGGTATGCATCGGGTTGTGCGTGGCGATCTCGGCCAGCTTCGTCGGCGCACAGATCCTGGAGCAGGTCGCGCCGCAGGCGGTGGACCACGGCATCCGCTGGATCTGTTTCGTCACCTGGGGCGTCTGCGCCCTGTGGGCGGCGCTGCGTCGCCCCGACCAGGCGGCCCGTGAGCTGCTGTGGGCGGCCGCGATCAGCACCGCGCTGGTAGCGGTAATGCATGGCGCCCTGACCGGCTTCTGGCCATGGGCGAGCGCGGCACGGGGCTACTGGCCGCTGTTCTGGGTGGACGCGGTGGCGCTGGCACTGGCCTTTGGTTTTGCCACCCTGGCGCGTGCGAGCCTGCGCCGGGCACGGCATGGTGATCCGAACAGCGTCTGGAGTGCACCGCGCTGATCGCCTCGAAGGCTTGCTGCGGCGGGCCTTCAGAATTCTTCAGCCGGGTTTCCAGCACTTCAGACCGCCCCGTGGCGTAGTCGGCCCTCATCTCGAGGAGCCTTGCCCATGCACCCCTGTCGCCCCCGTTTTTCCGCCGCGCTGATCTTCGCCCTGGCGGTTGTCCTGCCACCGACCGCACTGGCCGGGCCCGCCCAGTTGGACGCAGCCCGGATCACCGCACTGGAGTCGGCGATCGCCAGCCAGGACATCAAGCAGCTCACCAGCATCGTGCTGCTGGTGGACGGCCAGGTGGCGTACGAGGGCTACTTCAACGGCGGCACGGCGGATACCCTCAACGACGTGCGCTCGGCCAGCAAGAGTGTCACCGCGATGCTGGTCGGCGCCGCCATCGGCGACGGTTCCCTGCCCGGCGTACAGGCCCGTGTGTACGACTACTTCCCCGCGTTCACCGCTGGCCATCCCGTCGATCCCCGGCTGCGCGCGATGACGGTGGAAGACCTGCTCACCATGAGCACGCTGTGGGAGTGCGATGACGAGAATGCGTTCTCGGCCGGCAATGAAGAGCGCATGTACGTGACCGAGCACTGGGTGGACTTCGCGCTGTCGCTGCCGGTCAAGGGTTTCGCACCGTGGATGACGCGACCGGAAGACAGCCCGCACGGCCGCGCGCATGCCTACTGCACGGCCAATTCCTTCGTGCTCGGCGCAGTACTGGAACAGGCCACGAAGCGGCCCTTGGCCGACTACGCCGCGCAGGCGCTGGAACGACCGCTGGGGATCACGACGAGCAGATGGAACCGCTCCCCGGAAGGCATCGGCATGGGCGGCGGCGGGACGCGCTACCGCAGCCGGGACCTCGCCCGGCTGGGCGAGCTGGTGCTCGCCGAGGGGCGCTGGCAGGGCAAGCAGCTGATCCCGGCGCGCTATGTCCGCGCGATGGTCAGCGCCCAGGCCACCACCGGTGATGGCAGCGACTACGGCTATCAGTGGTGGGGGCTGAAGCTTCCGGTCGATGGGCACCAGACCACGGTCTGGTCGATGTCCGGCAACGGCGGCAACTACGTGTTCGTGATACCCGGCAAGAAGCTGGTCGCGGTGATCACCAGCCAGGCCTACAACCGCAGCTACGCCCACCCGCAGTCGCGCCGCATCCTTACCGAGTTCCTGCTGCCCGCGCTGCGCTGAGGCCGTCGAGGTCTGTTGGCCGCCATGGAGCGGCCAACACCCGGGCGCGCTGGGCGGATACGTCTTTCTCGATCGTGTCGAGCAGTTCCTGCCAGCCGGCCACACCGTGCAGCGGCGCAAACAAGGGGGTGGCGCGCAACCACGCCGAGTCGCGGAAGCCGGCGTTCACCGCGTGATGCAGGGCCACCAGCGCAGCGGCCTCATCGCCCTGGGCCTGCAGCACCATCGCACGCTCGAGTGCGGTGTCGGACCAGCCATCATCGCCTTGCCCTTCCAGCATCTGCAGGCGCTCGGCGATCCAGGTCGGGGCAGGCGCCGGATCGCCATAGAGGCCGGCCAGGGTCTGCCCCATCGACTGCTGCGGGCGCAATGCCCGGCTCTGCTCGAAGGCTCCGGCGGCGCCCTTCCGATTCCCGCTCAACAACAGCATCTCGCCCTGCAGGCGCAGCAACTGCGGATGTGGCGTCCCGCGAGCCAGTGCCTGATCCAGCGCCTGCTGTGCTTTTGCCGACTCCCCCATTGCCAACAGGCTGTGCGGCCAGGCGATGTTGGCGAACACATTGTCCGGATAGAGCTGGAAGTTGTGCGCGTGCCGGCGAGCGGCCGCATCGGTGAACCCCAACAGCTCCAGTTCGCGTGCGACCTGTACGTCGCGGAAGCGAACCCGCTCGGGCGCGCGCAGTGACAGGTTGTCCTGCAGGGCCTGCGCGAGGTCGCCTTTTTCCTGCTGCAGATAGGCCAGCGATGCGCGCGTGCGCTCGTCACCCGGGTCGCGCCGCAGTGCCTGCCGGTAGTCCGCCATGGCGTGCGACATCGCGCCGAGGCAGTCGTGGGCATAGCCGCGTGCGGCCCAGCCGGCGGCATCTTCCGGCGCCTTGAGCACCAGCTGGCTGCTCAACACCAGCGCCTCCTGCGCACGCTCGCGCGCGCCGTTGAACAAGCAGGCATCGGCCGCCAGCGCTCGGGCGAGTCCACGCCGTGCGATAAGCGATTCAGGGTCGATCTGCAGCGCCTGGCGGTACAACGCGATCGCCCGTTCGTTGTTGCTGGCCTGGCCGATACCCGCGTAATAAGCGGCGCGCTGCAGGACCGCCTCCGCTGGCGACGCCGGTGCGCTGGCGGGACGTACCAAGGTGAACACGACGGCAGCAGCGGCGACCGTTACCCCAGCCAGCCAGACCCACCGTGCGGGTGCGCGCGCGCCGGGTGTGACGGGAGTACCGTCCGTGCTGGTGCTGGCGACGGCATCACGGATCATCGGCTGTGGCGAGGCGCACAACTGGTAGCCACGGCCACGAACCGAGCGGATGTAGCGCGGCCGGCGGCCGTCATCGCCCAGCGCCTGCCGGAGCAGCTTCACCCGCTGGCTGATCGCATCCTCGCCGACCACCGCCGGTGCCCAGACCTGATCGGCCAGCGTGTCGAAATCGACGACGGCGTTGCCGTGGGCCAGCAGGCAGTCCAGCAGCCGCCAACTCAACCCGCCGACCGGCAATACCTGATCCCCTCGCCGCACCTGCTGGGCAGGGCGGTCGATGTGCAGATCCAGCAAGCGGACGTTCTCCATGGCGGCAAGCATAGGGCACGCCGCGTGCGTGGCGGCGCCCTTCGGTGCGCTTACTTCGCAGGTACCCGGAACGGCGCCACCATGGCCTTGAGCAGGCTGCCCTGCGCGTCGTCACCGGTCAGCTCCCACATGAAGACGCCGCGCAGACCGCTGTCCTTGGCGAAGGTGGCGCGCAGACCGATCGAGGTGGGATCCTCATAGCTGACGAAGACCTTCCCGGTGGCGTTGTACAACCACGGCGTCTGCGCGACCGGGTGCCAGTGCCGCTCCCAGCCGGGCTGGCCGAGCATGCTGGCCTGGATCTGCCGCCAGTCGCCGGCCGGATGCGGCGCGCTGTAGTGCTGGTAGAGGCCCTGGTTGGCATCGCTCTCCAGCTGGAAGCCACGGCCGTAGAACGGCACGCCGAGCACCAGCTTGTCTTTCGGCACACCGTGCTGCTCGTAGTAGGCCACCGCCCCGGCCACGCTGTTCCAACGTTTCAATTCCGGCGCCAGCGGATCTTCCGGCACTGCGTGCAGCGGCGCGTTGAAGGTGGACACCGCCGAGAAGCCGGTGCCCATGTCGTAGCTCATCAGGTTGATGAAATCGAGCGCGCGGCCGAGCTCCTTGAGTTCATAGCTTCGGGCCGGATCATACGGGCCATCGGTCTGCACGCGGCCGGCGGGCAGCGCGGCGGTGACCAGCCGGTGCTGGCCGTCTCTCTTGTCCAGCGCATCGAGCTGGCGGCGGAACTCGCGCACCAGCAGGGTCATGTTGCGGCGATCTTCCGGGCGGTCGGTGATCGGGGTCGGGCCGCCATATACCGGGAACTCCCAATCGATGTCCACGCCATCGAAGCTGCCGCGATGGCGCTCGAAGAACATCGCCACGCAGGAGGCCACGAAGCGTTCGCGGCTTTCCGGGGTCAGCGCCGCATCGGAGAACCCGCCCGCGTTCCAGCCGCCGATCGAGATCAGGGTGTGCAGCGTCGGATGCGCACGCTTGAGCGCGGCCAGTGCCCTGAAATGCGCATCGGCCTGCGGCGCGACCACGCATTGACCTTGGTCGATGGTGGCGAACGCATAGAACAGATGGGTGAGCGTATCGGCCGGAATGGTCTCCACCGGGTAGCGGTCCGCCGAACCCCCCGGGTAGTACGCACCGATCACCTTGGGCAACGACTCCGTGGCGGAGGCGGCCTGCGGCATCACGCTGGCGATCAGAACGGCCAGGACAGCGACGGTTTGACGGAACATGGGATCTCCCGGGGCGAAGGCAAAGCCACGTTAGCAGCGTGCTGTGGTGCGCGGGCGCTTTGCGCGGTGATGTCCTGCGAATCCGTCCAGCGGACACTGACGGCTGACCCACGCAGGCCTGACGGCTGTCCACAGGCCGTGCGGCAACACCCGGTACGCGCCACGGACGCGTCACTCGAAGTCGTCGCCCGCAGCGGACGACCGCGCGGTCTGTCCCGCTCTGCCGCGCCGCCCGCCCGCGCCGCCCGCATGTATGCCTGCATGCGTGCATGCCTGACGGCGACAGGTGTTCACCCCCGCCTTGCGTCATCGGTTTTACAGTTCAGCGATAGTGACTGCCTGCTGCGTGACACCGATGACCGACCTGCATATCGACCGATTGGACCACCTGGTCCTGACCGTGGCGGATGTCGCCGCGACCTGTGAGTTCTACCACCGCGTGCTGGGCATGGAGGTGGATACCTTCGGCGAGGGGCGCAAGGCGCTGCGCTTCGGCCTGCAGAAGATCAACCTGCATGCGCACGGCAACGAATTCGACCCCAAGGCCGAACGGCCGACACCGGGCTCGGCGGACCTGTGCCTGATCACCTACGCGACCATGGACGAGATCCTGGCGCACCTGCAGGCGCAGGGCGTGACCGTCGAAGAAGGACCGGTCCAGCGGACGGGTGCGACCGGACCGATCCTCTCGGTGTATTTCCGCGATCCGGACCGGAATCTGATCGAGGTATCGCGCTATCTGGCGTAATGCGCCCCACCCAACGGCAGCCATGCATCGCATGGCACTCCACCGCGAACCGGCACTGTTGGCTGGACATGCGGGCACAAAAAAAGCGGGCCGAAGCCCGCTTTTTTTTGTCTGCGAAAGCGTGAGGACCAACGGTTCTCACCTACCGACCGGGAAGCGTGAGGACCAACGGTCCTCACCTACCATCCGGGACGCGTGAGGACCAATGGTCCTCACCTACCGACCGATCGGCGTGGGCCGATCACTCGGCGGCAGCGGCGCCTTCGCCTTCTTCGACGGCCTTCATCGACAGGCGGATACGGCCCTGCTTGTCGACTTCCAGGACCTTGACCTTGACCACATCGCCTTCCTTCAGCACGTCGCCGACCTTCTCGACGCGGTCGCTGGAGATCTGCGACACGTGGACCAGACCGTCCTTGCCCGGCAGGATCGTGACGAACGCACCGAAGTCCATGATCTTGGCGACCTTGCCTTCGTAGATGCGGCCCGGCTCGACGTCCGAGGTGATCTGCTCGATGCGGGCCTTGGCAGCCTGCGCAGCGATCGCGTTGACGGAGGCGATGACGATGGTGCCGTCATCCTGGATGTCGATCTGGGTGCCGGTTTCCTTGGTGATGGCCTGGATGGTGGAACCACCCTTGCCGATCACTTCGCGGATCTTGTCCGGGTGGATCTTGATGGTCAGCAGGCGCGGCGCGTAGTCCGACAGCTCTTCGCGCGGGGCGGTCAGGCCGTGGGCCATTTCACCCAGGATGTGCAGACGGCCAGCCTTGGCCTGCTGCAGTGCCTGCTTCATGATCTCTTCGGTGATGCCTTCGATCTTGATGTCCATCTGCAGGGCGGAGATGCCCTCGGCAGTACCGGCCACCTTGAAGTCCATGTCGCCCAGGTGATCTTCGTCACCCAGGATGTCGGACAGGACGACGAAGCGATCGCCTTCCTTGACCAGGCCCATGGCGATACCGGCCACCGGCGACTTGACCGGCACGCCGGCGTCCATCAGGGCCAGCGAGGAACCGCAGACCGAGGCCATCGACGAGGAGCCGTTGGATTCGGTGATTTCCGACACCACGCGGATGGTGTACGGGAAGGCTTCCAGCGACGGCATCACTGCCAGCACGCCGCGCTTGGCGAGGCGGCCGTGGCCGATTTCGCGACGCTTCGGGCCCATCATGCGGCCGGTCTCACCCACCGAGTAGGGGGGGAAGTTGTAATGGAAGAGGAAGTTTTCCTTGTACTCACCGGCAACGGCATCGATGACCTGGCCATCACGGGCGGTGCCCAGGGTGATGGTCACGATGGCCTGCGTTTCACCGCGGGTGAACAGCGAGGAACCGTGGGTACGCGGCAGGATGCCGGTCTTCACCGAGATCGGGCGGACGGTGTCCAGCGCACGGCCGTCGATGCGGACCTTGGTGTCCAGCACCGAGTTGCGCATGGTGCTGTATTCCAGCTCGCCGAATTCCTTCGACAGCTCGGCCGGGTTCCAGCCATCAGCGGCCACACGGCCTGCCAGCGACTCGGTCACGTCCTTCTTGATCGCCGAGATGGCGTCACGGCGCTGCAGCTTGTCGCGCACCTGGAAGGCTTCGCCCAAGCGCGGGCCGATGGCTTCCTGCAGGGCGCTGATCAGCGCGGTGTTCTTGGCCGGGGCTTCCCAGGTCGACGGCTTGGTGCCGGCTTCCACGGTCAGCTCGTTGATGGCGTTGATGACCTTCTGCATTTCGCGGTGACCGAAGGTCACGGCGCCCAGCATCACGTCTTCGGACAGCAGCGCGGCCTCGGATTCCACCATCAGCACGGCGTTGGCGGTACCGGCGACAACCAGTTCCAGCTCCGAATCCTTCAGTTCGGTCACGGTCGGGTTGAGGATGTACTCACCGTTCTTGTAACCCACCTTGGCGGCGGCGATCGGACCCTTGAACGGGGTGCCGGCCAGCGACAGCGCGGCCGAGGCGCCGATCAGGGCAGCGATGTCACCATCGATGTCCGGGTTCAGCGACATCACCGTGGCGATGATCTGAACTTCGTTCTTGTAGTCTTCCGGGAACAGCGGACGGATCGGGCGATCGATCAGGCGCGAAATCAGCGTCTCTTTTTCGGTCGCGCGGCCTTCGCGCTTGAAGAAACCGCCCGGGATACGGCCACCGGCGTAGAACTTCTCCTGATAGTCGCAGGTCAGGGGGAAGAAGTCCTGGCCCTCACGCGCGCTCTTGGCGGCAACGGCGGAGACCAGCAGCACGGTGTCGTCGAACTTGACGATGACGGCACCGCCGGCCTGACGGGCGATTTCGCCGGTTTCAAGCGTGACGGTGTGCTTGCCGTACTGGAAGGTTTTGGTGATTTTTGCCACGGGGGTTTCCTTGGATGATGCTTTCTTCAATGGACCGCGGGCGACCCTTGCCGCCGACGGGTGACCGGTTGTCCGGCCCAGGCGTTTATTGCGGTACTACCAAAACAAAACCGCGGCGCATTCCTGCGCCGCGGGGGGGGTTCGTGCTTAGCGACGCAGGCCGAGCTTTTCGATCAGGGCCTTGTAACGCGGAGCGTCTTTCTTCTTCAGGTAGTCGAGCAGGCTGCGGCGACGGTTGACCATCTGCAGCAGACCACGACGGCTGTGGTGATCCTTCTTGTGGGTCTTGAAGTGGCCGGTCAGCAGTTCGATGCGGGCGGTCAGCAGGGCGACCTGGACTTCCGGGGAGCCGGTGTCAGCCGCGCTGCGCTTGTTTTCTTCAATGACCTTCTGGGTGTCGATCGACATATCAGTTTTCTCTTGGATGCGTGGCCCGCAGAAACGTCCGGTTGACGTACCGCGCGACTCGCCGTTAACGAAAGGATGAACCCGCAGAACGCGGGAAGCCTGAAAAGGCCGCGAAATTGTAACGTCAGCGGCCGTCCGGGACAAGGACCGGGGTGGTGCCCGGCCGGGGCCGGTCAGAGGTTGAACAGGCGCTGCGGGGCCAGCAGACCGGTCTCGTCGACCTGCCCCAGGCCCTGGATCGCCTCGCCCGGCCCGAACACGACCACCCCACCCTGCGGCCAGCCAGCATCGCGGATGCGCTGGCCCACGCGGAAGCGAGGGGCCTGCTCCTCGTTCAGCGTAACCCGGGGGTAATGCGCCAGACCCGCGTCCAGCGGCAGCAGCAGGGCCTCCATGCCGGCCTCATCGCCCTGCTCGGCCAGGCCGCGGAGGGTGTCCAGGGTCACCATCGGCGCCTCACGGAAGGGATCCACCCACAGCCGGCGCAGGCCGGCGATATGGGCGCCGCAGCCCAGGGTCTCGCCCAGATCGCGGGCCAGGCTGCGGATGTAAGTGCCTGAACCGCAGGTCACCCGCAGCGACAGACGGGTCGGCTGCTGGTCCAGCACCTCCAGGGCGTGGACCTCCACGTCGCGTTCGGGGGCCTCGATCGCCTCACCGCGGCGGGCTTTCAGGTACAGCGGCTCGCCGCCCTGCTTGAGCGCGGAATAGATCGGGGCGCGCTGGCGGATGCGGCCGCGCAGCGGTGCCAGCGCCGCCTCCAGTTCGGCCGCGCTGATGGCCGGCACCGGCCGCTCGCGCAGTACCGCGCCATCGGAATCATCGGTATCGGTGGTCTGGCCCAGCACCACCTCGGCGTCATAGGCCTTGGCCGAGCCGAGCAGCAGGCCGGCGATCTTGGTGGCTTCACCAAAGCACAGTGGCAGCAGGCCAGTCGCCAGCGGATCCAGGCTGCCGGTGTGGCCGCCCTTCTCGGCGCGGTACAGACGGCGTGCCACCTGCAAGGCTGCGTTGGAGCTCATGCCGGTCGGCTTGTCGAGCAGCAGGATGCCATCCAGGCGACGGAACGAAATTCGGGGTGCCATGCATTCAATTCAAATCGGCGCCGTGTGGCGCTGCCGGTCAATCCGGCCTCCGGCGGAGCGGTCGCACTGCGACAGGCCCCGCCCCATAAGACAACAGCCCTTGCGGGCTGTTGGTCCATCAGGCGTTCTTTTCGCCTTCGTCGGCAGCATCGTCGCCGCCGTCGTCATCGCCCTGCCGGCTCTTCTCTGCCGCCAGCGTATCGGGCAGGTCGCGCAGGATGTTGTCGATGCGCTCGCCGCGATCCACCGAATCATCGTAGTGGAAGTGCAGTTCGGGCACGTGGCGCAGCTTCATCGCACGCGCCAGCTCCATGCGCAGGCCCCAGGCCAGTTCCTTCAGGCCCTTCATCGCTTCCACCGAACGTTCGGGCATCAGCGCCGTGACGAAGATCTTGGCATGCGCCATGTCACGGGTGATTTCCACGTCGGAGACGCTCACCGAAGGCAGGCCGTGTTCACGCACTGCGTTGTGCACGAGTGTTCCCAGTTCACGGCGGATCTGGGCGGAAACACGGTCGGTTCGATGGAAGGTCTTTGGCACGGTAGGCGGACTCGTCTTGAAGGGTGATGCGAAAGCGAAAAAGCCGGACCGCGAGATGCGGTCCGGCCTGGAACATTACAGGGTGCGCGGCACTTCGATACGCTCGAAGCACTCGATCTGGTCACCCGGCTTGACGTCGTTGTAAGCCTTCACGCCGATACCGCATTCGGTACCGTTGCGGACTTCCTCGACGTTCTCCTTGAAGCGACGCAGCGATTCCAGCTCGCCTTCGAAGACCACGACGCTGTCGCGCAGGACGCGGATCGGCTTGCTGCGCTTCACCGTACCTTCGATGATCATGCAGCCTGCGACCGCACCGAACTTCGAGCTGCGGAACACATCGCGGACCTGGGCGATACCGATGATCTCTTCGCGGATTTCCACGCCGAGCAGACCGGAGGCCACCTGCTTCACCTGATCGATCACGTCATAGATGATCGAGAAGTAACGCAGGTCCACACCGTTGGACTCGATGATGCGACGCGCGGAGGCGTCGGCACGCACGTTGAAGCCGATCACGGTGGCCTTGGAGGCAACCGCCGAGTTGGCGTCCGACTCGGTGATGCCGCCCACGCCGGAGTGGATCACGTTGATGCGGATGTCATCGTTGGACAGCGCGACCAGTGCCTGGCTCAGCGCCTGCACCGAGCCCTGCACGTCGGCCTTGATCACCAGGTTCAGCACCTGCTGGCCGTCGCCCTTGCCCAGGGTCGCCATGATGTCTTCCATGCGGCTGCCAGCGGATTGCACCAGGCGCGATTCACGGCGCTTGGTTTCGCGCTGCTGCGCGACGTCCTTGGCCAGGCGCTCGTCTTCGACCACGACGAAGTCATCGCCGGCATCCGGCACGCCGGACAGACCCAGCACCTGCACCGGAATCGACGGGCCAGCCTGGTCGGGCTGTGCGCCGGTTTCGTCGAACAGGGCACGCACGCGGCCGTACTGGATACCGCAGACCAGGTAATCGCCCTTCTTCAGCGAACCCTGCTGCACCAGCACGGTGGCGATCGGGCCACGGCCCTTGTCCAGCGAGGACTCGATGACCACGCCGCTGGCGCGGCCGTCGGCCACGGCCTTCAGCTCCAGCAGTTCGGCCTGGATCGAGATCGCGTCCAGCAGGTCGTCGATGCCCAGGCCAGCCTTGGCCGAGATCTCGACCATCTGGGTATCGCCACCGAAGTCTTCGGACACGACCTGCTCGGTGAGCAGCTCGTTCTTGACGCGCATCGGATCGGCGCCGGACTTGTCGATCTTGTTGATCGCCACGATCAGCGGCACACCCGCCGAACGGGCGTGCTGGATGGCTTCCTTGGTCTGCGGCATGACGCCGTCATCGGCCGCCACCACCAGCACCACGATGTCGGTCAGCTTGGCACCGCGGGCACGCATGGACGTAAACGCCGCGTGGCCCGGGGTATCCAGGAAGCTGATCACGCCCTTCGGCGTTTCAACGTGGTACGCACCGATGTGCTGGGTGATGCCACCGGCTTCGCCCGTGGCGACCTTGGTGCGGCGGATGTAATCCAGCAGCGAGGTCTTGCCGTGATCGACGTGGCCCATGATGGTGACCACCGGCGGACGTGCCACCGGCTCGCCTTGGTTGCCACCGGCCAGCGCCAGCAGCGCGTCTTCGGCGTCGTTGGTGTTGGCACGGATCACGTTGTGGCCGAGTTCTTCGGTCACCAGCGCAGCGGTGTCGTGGTCGATGGTCTGGGTGATGGTCGCCATGACGCCCATCTTGAACAGCGCCTTGACCACATCGCCGCCCTTGACGGCCAGCTTCTGGGCCAGATCGGCGACGGTGATGGTGTCGCCGATGGTGACGTCACGCACGATCGGAGCGACCGGACGTTCGAAGCCATGGGCACCACCGCCGCTGCGCGACTGGTTGCTGTCACGGCGGCTGCCGTGCTGCGCGCGCCCGGTCGGACGACCGCGCGAGTTGCTGTTGTTGCCGCGGCGGGCACGATCGGCGGCCGACAGATGCAGCTGACCGGCAAAGCGGTTGCCACCATCGTCGTCGCGCTTGGCGCCCGGACGGTTGTTGTTGTTGTTCGAGTTGCGATCGTCCGAACGCGGCGCCGGACGGGCAGCCGACGGTGCCGCCGGGCGCGCATTGCGCGCCGGTGCATCGGCAGCAGCGGGCTTGGCGGCAACCGGGGCCGGGGCCGGCGGTGCGTTCTTGGCCGCTTCGGCAGCAGCTTCAGCCGCCTTGCGCTCGGCTTCGGCACGTTCCTTGGCGTCGATTTCTTCCTGACGCTTGCGGGCGATCTCTTCATCGCGCGCACGGTCCTTCTCGGCCAGTGCGCGCTGCTCGTCCAGATTGCGCTGGCGGGATTCCTCCAGCTTGCGCAGGATGTCGGCGCGCTCCTCATCCGCGGTCATCGGCTTGCCGCTGGCGTCCTTCATGTAGGTACGCTTCTGGCGCACTTCCACGTTGACGGTGGTCTTGCTGCGGCCGGCACTGACGGTCACTTCCTGCAACTTGCGACGGTTCAGGGTGATCTTCTTGGCGGCTTCGTCGGTGCTCTCGACGGGCTGCTCGGTCTTGCCGTGCGAGCGACGAAGGAAGCCCAGGAGCTTCACCTTCTCGGTACTGGTCACGACCTGGTCGGGACCGCTGAACTTCATGCCGGCTTCGGCAAGTTGTACGAGCAGTTTATCGACCGGGGTATTGACCAGTTCGGCAAGCTTGCGGATGGTGGTTTGCTGCGACATTCGGATCCTATGATCTGGTTGGCGCTCCCTCGAAACGTGCGAAGGCAGCGCGGAGTCTAAGCCCTGAGCGGGTCAGGGCACTGTTCATCGCTGGCTCATTCGCCGCGCTCCAGGCGGGCGATCTCCTCGGCTCGGGCGGCAAGGATCAGGGCGGCGGCGCGCTCCTGGTCCATGTCCTCGATGCCGAACTCGAGGATCTCGTCGGCGGCCAGGTCCGACAGGTCCTCACTGGTACGCACGCCGTGACCGGCCAGAGCGTAGGCGGTTGCCTCGTCCATGCCTTCCAGGGCGAGCAGGTCTTCCGACGGCGAGCCGTCTTCCAGACCTTCTTCCACCGCCAGCGCTTCGTTGAGCAGCGCATCGCGGGCACGGGCACGCAGCTCTTCGACGATGTCTTCGTCGAAGCCTTCCACGGCCAGCAGTTCGCCGACCGGGACGTAGGCGATTTCTTCCACGGTGTTGAAGCCTTCGGTCACCAGGATGGCGGCGATTTCTTCATCCACTTCCAGCTTGTCCATGAACAGCTGGCGGGCAACGCCCTGCTCTGCCTCGGACTTGGCGGTCACCTGGTCCTGGGTCATCACATTGAGCTGCCAACCGGTCAGGCGGCTGGCAAGACGGACGTTCTGGCCGCCCTTGCCGATCGCCTGGGCCAGGCGCTCTTCCGCCACGGCCAGGTCCATCGAGTGCTTTTCTTCATCGACGATGATCGACTGCACTTCCGCCGGCGCCATCGCATTGATGACGAAGTTGGCGGGGTTCTCGTTCCACAGCACGATGTCCACGCGCTCGCCGTTGAGCTCGTTGGACACGGCCTGCACGCGCGAACCGCGCATGCCGATGCAGGCACCGATCGGATCGGTACGCGAATCATGGGCCAGCACGGCGATCTTGGCGCGGTCGCCCGGATCACGCGCGCAGGCCTTGATCTCGACCAGGCCCTGGCCGACTTCCGGCACTTCGAGCTTGAACAGTTCGATCATGAATTCCGGGGCGGCACGGCTGATGAACAGCTGCGGGCCACGCGGTTCCGAACGGACTTCGGCCAGGTAACCGCGCACGCGGTCGCCAGCGCGCAGCACGTCGCGCGGAATGCCCTTGTCCTTCGGAATGAAGGCCTCGGCGTTGCCGCCCAGGTCCACATAGATGTTGCCGCGCTCGGCGCGCTTGACCACACCGGTGACCAGTTCGCCAACGCGATCCTTCCACGCATCGACCACCTGCTGACGCTCGGCCTCGCGCACGCGCTGGACGATCACCTGCTTGGCGGCCTGTGCGGCGATACGGCCAAAGTCCGGGTTTTCGATCTGCTCTTCGATGAAATCGCCGACTTCCACGCCGTCGGCTTCATCGATGGCGTCCATCAGACGGATCTGGCGGTCCGGGGACTCCATGACCACGTCATCGGCCACCACTTCCCAGCGGCGGAAGGTTTCGTAGTTGCCGTCCTTGTGGTCGATCGACACACGGGCCAGCACTTCTTCTTCCGGGTAACGCTTTTTGGCAGCCGAAGCCAACGCTGCCTCAATGGCATCGAAGATGACTTCGCGCGGGACGCCTTTTTCGTTGGCGACCGCATCCACTACCAGCAAAAGTTCCTTGCTCATTGGCTCACTCCGCGCGCGGCTTTTTGGCCGCCGGCTCGTTGGATGGTTTCTTGTTCGCCTTGCCACCCTGTTTGGGTGCCGGGCCAGTCGGTTTGGTCGGAGCCAGGCCGAGGGCGGCCCAGTCCGGCATGATGCGTGCCTTGTCGATGTTTTCGATGTCGGCGGTGAACGGAGCATTGTCGACCTTGAAGGTCACCGTGCCCTGTTCGATATCCACGGCGAGAATCTCGCCCTGCAGACGGCGGCGGCCGTCCTGCGGCAGGCTGAGCGTCACCTTGGCCGATTCGCCGATGGCGCGCTGGAACTGCTCACCGGTGAACAGCGGGCGGTCCACGCCCGGCGAAGACACTTCCAGCGTGTAGTTCGCCGTGATCGGGTCTTCGACGTCCAGCTGGGCGGACACTTCGCGGCTGACGCGCTCGCAATCGTCGATGTTGACGATGCGCTCGGGCTGTTCGGCCAGCGGCACGTCGATGTACAGGCGCAGCGTGGCACCACCCGGGGCGGTCAGATATTCCACGCCCAGCAGCTCGAGACCCAGCGACTGAACGGTGGGGGCGAGCAGATTCGCGATTTCGGTTGCCTTGTCGCTCACAGTCGGCCTTGATTCGTTGAAAAGAAATACGGTCTGGTCCATGGCTTGGACCACCTTCCGGAAACAACAAAGGGCCCGTTGGGCCCCTGTCCGGTACAACTCCGGTCATGCTGGATTCCGGTGCAGATGCGCACGTGGTGCGAGTCTGCGAGCCCAGCGTTCCGGGGGGTCACGGCGGCCTGGGTACAGGTTGCCGTTCCTGGAAGCCGGTCGCGGGGCCTGTTCATATCCCTTGAGGGGATAGGAATAGACAGTCCGCTAAGCCACTGATGATAGCCGTTGCACCGCGCTGGTGCAATGGTTGGGGTGGCCTCTGGCGTCCCTGTTCGAAAAGCTGAACAGCCAAGCGGCTGTGTAACCCTCATCGTGGGCAGCGGCGCGGGCAGGTCCGAAGAAGGCGCCGTGACCCAACGAAAAAAGCGACCTCGTTGCCGAGATCGCCTTTTCGTCTACTGCATCTGCACTGCAGATTTTCTGTGGTAGCGGGGGCAGGATTTGAACCTGCGACCTTCGGGTTATGAGCCCGACGAGCTGCCAGACTGCTCCACCCCGCAGCAGAAGCGGAATTGTAAGGGAGTTTTCATTCCCGTGCAACCCCGTGTTGAAACGAATACCCGCATCGGGGAACGGCAGCCGGAGGACGGTTTCCTCCCCTGCCCAGGAGAGCTGCCGACCAACGGTCGGCTCTACCGGGCCTGGAACGAAAAAAGCGACACCGTCTCCGGTATCGCTTGATTCGTCCACTGCCTCCGGTTTGCACCGGAGCTATATGGTAGCGGGGGCAGGATTTGAACCTGCGACCTTCGGGTTATGAGCCCGACGAGCTGCCAGACTGCTCCACCCCGCAGCAGAAGCGGATGAGTGCGGAAGGCCCGGGGGACTTCCTAGCAACGATCTTCTGGCGAAACCGCTGCATCAACAACTCAGGAGATGAATATTACACGAGTTGCGCACGTTTGTATCGTTTTTTACGAAATTTGTGCAAATGCCTGCTGGCACCACACCATGATCGGGTTCCACGCCACGCCCAGGGCCAGCAGCGCCAGCGCGTTCACGCCCAGCACCACGCCCAGCACGCGGTCGTTGTTGGCCGGCAGCGGCTCGCCCACCGGCTCATCGAAGTACATGACCTTGATGACGCGCAGGTAGTAGAAGCAGCCGATCACGGCGCAGATCACGCCGACCATGGCCAGCCACAGCATGTCGCCCTGGATCGCCGCGCCGAGGACGGCCAGCTTGGTCCAGAAGCCGAGGAACGGTGGGATGCCTGCCAGCGACGCCATGATGCACAGCACCAGGCCGGCCATCCACGGGTTGCGGGCGTTGAGGCCCTTGAAGTCTTCGATCTTCTCGGCTTCAAAGCCATTGCGCGACAAGGCGATGATCGCACCGAAGGCGGCCGTGGACATGATCGCGTAGCTCAGGGCGTAGAACAGCGCCGCCGAGTAGCCACGCTCGCCACCGCCGGCCATGCCCATCAGCAGGAAGCCGATGTGCGAAACGGTCGAGAAGGCCAGCATGCGCTTCAGGTTGGTCTGCGCGATCGCCATCAGGTTGCCGATCACCAGCGACAGTGCGGCCAGCCCACCGATCAGGTACTTCCACTCGTCGGCCAGCGGGCCCACGCCCATCTCCAGCAGGCGGTAGGCCATGCCGAACGCGGCCAGCTTCGGGGCCGAGCTGATGAACAGCGCGACCGGTGCAGGGGCACCCTGGTACACGTCGGGCAGCCACATGTGGAACGGGGCGGCACCCAGCTTGAAGGCCACGCCGGCGATCATGAACACCGCGCCGGTCAGCAGCAGCATCTTCTCTTCGGTGTGCGGAATGGCAGCGTTGATCGCATCCAGATGCAGCGAGCCGGTGGCGCCGTAGATCAGCGACATGCCGTACAGCAGCAAGCCCGAGGCCAGCGAACCGAGCACGATGTACTTCATCGCCGCTTCCGAGGCCAGGCCGTTTTCACGGTTGCTGGCGACCAGTGCGTAGGAGCACAGCGCTAGCAGTTCCAGGCCGAGGTAGACCATCAGCAGGCTGCCGGCCGAGACCAGGATCATCATGCCTGCGGTGGCGAACAGGATCAGCACCGGGATCTCGCCCTGGTACAGCTTGCGCTCGCGCAGGTAGCTCCAGCCGTAGATCAGGGTCAGGCCGCTGCACAGCACGATCACGGTCTTCATCACGTCCGCCGCGTTGTCGCGGACGAACATGCCGTGGAAGACCTCGCCCTGCCCGCCCACTCCGGTGGCGAGCATGAAGAACACGACCGCCAGCGCAGCGATCGAGAACAGGTGGGTCCAGATCTTGTTCTTCTCACTGATGAAAAGATCCAGCATCAACAGGGCGAACGCACTGCCGACCAGCACCAGCTCGGGAGCGAGCGGCGGGAGGTCAGCGGCGGTCAGTGGCAACAGCGGCGAGGTGGTCATCATCAAATCCTGGAATCAATACTCTCGACGGCCCGATTACAGCAGCTTGCTGGATGCGATCTGCATCGCCAGCTTCGCGATCGAGGGCTCCATCAGGTCGGTCAGCGGCTTGGGGTACAGGCCCAGGGCAAGGGTGCCCACGGCGAATACACCCAACACCAGCCACTCGCGACCGTTGATGTCCTTCAGTTCGGCGACATGGGCGTTGGCCACTTCACCGAAGAACACGCGCTTGTACAGCCACAGCGTATACGCCGCGGTGATCACCAGGGTGCTCGCCGCGCCGAGTGCCAGCCACGGATTGCGCTGGAAGCTGGCCATGATGATCATGAACTCACCCACGAAGCCGCTGGTACCCGGCAGGCCGGCATTGGCCATGAAGAACAGCATGGCGAAGGTGGCGAACCAGGGCATCACGTTGACCACGCCGCCGTAATCGGCGATGCGGCGGCTGTGCATGCGGTCGTACAGGACGCCGACGCAGGAGAACATCGCGCCGGACACGAAGCCGTGCGAGACCATCTGCACCATCGCGCCCTGCAGGCCCAGACGGGCGGCATCCGGGTTGCCGGCGTCGCGCACCAGCCACATGGCGATGAAGGTACCCAGGGTCACAAAGCCCATGTGCGCGATCGACGAATAGGCGATCAGCTTCTTCATGTCGTCCTGCACCAGGGCGACCAGGCCAACGTAGATCACCGCCACCAGCGACAGCGCGATCACCAGCCAGGCCCACTCATGCGAGGCGTCCGGCACGATCGGCAGGTTGAAGCGCAGGAAGCCGTAGCCACCGATCTTCAGGGCGATGGCAGCCAGGATCACCGAACCGGCGGTCGGCGCTTCCACGTGAGCGTCCGGCAGCCAGGTGTGGACCGGGAACATCGGCACCTTGACCGCGAAGGCGATCAGGAAGGCGAAGAAGATCCACGTCTGTTCCTTGCCCGACAGCTGCAGCTGGTACAGGTCGGCCAGCTGGAAGCTGCCGCCCTTCAGGTACAGGTAGATCAGGGCCACCAGCATCAGCACCGAGCCGAGGAAGGTGTACAGGAAGAACTTCAGCGCAGCGTAGATGCGGCGCGGGCCGCCCCAGACACCGATGATCAGGAACATCGGGATCAGCATCGCTTCGAAGAACACGTAGAACAGCATCGCGTCCGTCGCCGAGAAGATACCGACGGTGACACCTTCCAGGATCAGGAAGGCAGCCACGTACTGGTTCACGCGCTTGTCGATCGCGCTCCAGGCACCGATCAGGGCCAGCACCGAGACCAGCGTGGTCAGCAGGATCAGCGCGATCGCAATGCCGTCGACGCCGAGGTTGTAGCCGATGTCGTAGGCGGGGATCCAGGCGCGGGTCTCGACGAACTGCAGCGCGTCGATTCCCGTGTCATAGCCGCTGAGCAGCGACAGGCTGGCCACGAAGGTCAGCACCGCGACGCCCAGGGACGCCCACCGGGCGGTTTGGGCATCCCGGATGGCAAGGATCAATGCACCGCCGATGATCGGCAGCCAGATGAGAACACTAAGTAGGGGCCAGTTCGACACGTCTTCTTATTCCGTACAGGTCATCAACGCAGGTAATGCATCAGGACGCCCAGAAGGGCAATCAGGCCGATGATCATCGCGAAGGCGTAGTGATAGAGGAAACCGGATTGGGTGCGACGCAGCAGGTTGGCCGCCAGATCGATCAGGCGCGCCGAACCGTTGACCACCACACCATCGACCACATTCGTGTCGATCGCGCGCGAAACCTTGCCGAGCTTGATACCGCCGCCGGCGAAACCGCCGATCCAGAGCTTGTCGAAGCCGTACTTGTTCTCCAGCACCGACACGATCGGCGCGAAGGTCTTGCGGGCCTTGCCGGCCAGTTCCGGCTTCCACAGGTAGAACAGCGCCGCCAGCAGGAAGCCGACCACCGTCAGGATGAAGGCGGGGGCCATCATGCCGTGGATCGCGAAGGCGACCGGGCCGTGGAATTCTTCGGCCAGCGCACCAATGGTGTTGCGCGCCGGGTCGTAGAAATCAACGATGCCGGTGAAGAACGAGTGCACCTGGCCCGGGATGGCGGTGTCGGCGTGGTGGCCGGCCCAGTCGGTGCCATACAGCATCGGACCGATGCTGAAGAAACCGATGACCATCGAGGGGATCGCCAGCAGGATCAGCGGCAGCGTCACCACCCACGGGGTTTCGTGCGGCTCATGCGCGCCATGGCCGTGGCCATGATCGTCAGGATGCGCGTCGCCATGGTGGGCGTCGGCTGCGTGCGCGTCTGCGGCGTGATGATCGTCATGGCCATGGCCGTGATCGTCATGCGCATCGCGGAAGCGTTCCTTTCCATGGAAGGTCAGGAACAGCAGGCGGAAGCTGTAGAAGCTGGTGACGACCACGCCACCCAGCACCGCCCAGTACCCGTAGGTCGCCACCCAGCTCGAGGACACATGCGCGTGGTGCTGCGCGGCCTCGATGATGGTGTCCTTGGAGTAGAAGCCGGAGAAGAACGGGGTGCCGACCAGGGCCAGCGTACCGATCCACATGGTGATGAAGGTGATCGGCATGTACTTGCGCAGGCCGCCCATCTTGCGCATGTCCTGCTCGTGGTGCATGGCGATGATCACCGAGCCCGCGCCGAGGAACAGCAGCGCCTTGAAGAAGGCATGGGTCATCAGGTGGAACACGGCCGCCGAGTAGGCCGACACACCCAGGGCGACGGTCATGTAGCCCAGCTGGGACAGCGTGGAGTACGCGACGACGCGCTTGATGTCGTTCTGCACGATGCCGATCAGGCCGGTGAAGAACGCGGTGGTGGCACCGATGAACAGCACGAAGTTCAGCGCGGTCTGCGACAGCTCGAACAGCGGCGACATGCGGGTGACCATGAAGATGCCCGCGGTGACCATGGTCGCGGCGTGGATCAGGGCCGAGATCGGGGTCGGGCCTTCCATCGAGTCAGGCAGCCAGACGTGCAGCGGCACCTGGGCCGACTTGCCCATCGCACCGATGAACAGGCAGATGCAGATGACGGTCGCGACCGACCAGATCACCGGCTCGCTCATCACCGGAATGGAGGTGCCGAACAGGTTGATCGTGCCCGACCAGATCTGGATCAGCGCATCCGGGTGGCCCAGCACCTGCGCGTTGGCGAACACGGTGGCGTAATCCAGGGTGCCGAACACCCACAACACGCCAGCGATGCCGAGGATGAAGCCGAAGTCACCGACACGGTTGACCAGGAAGGCCTTCATGTTGGCGAAGATGGCGGTCGGGCGCTTGAACCAGAAGCCGATCAGCAGGTACGACACCAGGCCCACCGCTTCCCAGCCGAAGAACAGCTGCAGGAAGTTGTTGCTCATCACCAGGGTGAGCATCGAGAAGGTGAACAGCGAGATGTAGCTGAAGAACCGCTGGTAGCCCGGGTCGTCCTGCATGTAGCCGATGGTGTACACGTGCACCAGGAAGGACACGAAGGTCACCACGACCATCATCATCGCGGTGAGCTTGTCGACCATGAAGCCGACGTGCGCCGAGTACTGGCCCACTTCGAAGAACGTATAGATGTTCTGGTTGAACGGCTGGGCGCCGCCCCACAGCAGCATGTACAGCACATAGCTGGACAGCACGCAGCTGACCGCCACGCCGAGGATGGTGACCGCCTGCGCGCCAGCGCGACCGACCTGACGACCGAACAGGCCGGCGATGATGCTGCCGAACAGCGGTGCGAGCACCACTGCGATCAACAGACTCTTGGAGAGAGTGATTTCCATCTACGGATCAGCCCTTCAGCGAATCGACTTCGCCGACATTGATGGTGCGGCGAGTACGGAACAGGGTTACCAGGATCGCGAGGCCGATGGCGGCCTCGGCCGCGGCCACGGTCAGGATGAAGAAGACGAACAGCTGTCCGGCCGTATCACCCATCTCACGCGAGAACCCGACGAAATTGATGTTGACCGACAGCAGCATCAACTCGATGGACATCAGCAGCACGATGATGTTCTTGCGGTTGAGGAAGATGCCGGCAAGGCTGATGCAGAACAGCACCGCGCCGAGCGCCAGAATGTGGCCAAGCGTGATCATGGCTGCGCCTCCTCGTTGCTGGACGGCTTGATGTTGGTGTGCACGACCGGCTTCTCCGCGTCCATCTTGACCACGCGCAGGCGGTCGCTGCCCTTGACCATGGTCTGCTCGGACGGGTTCTGGGTCTTCAGGCCGGTGCGGCGACGCAGGGTCAGCATCACGGCGGCAACCACGGCCACGGTCAGGATGACGGCGGCGAACTCGAACGGCAGCAGGTATTCGGTGAACAGGCTGCGGGCCAGCCAGGTGATGTTGGAGGTGTCGGCAGCCAGCGCGGCAGCGTTGTCGGCCGGGAACGGATTGACCGCCCTGCCCTTCACGCCGATCAGCACCAGCATCTGCACCAGCATCGTCACCGCCACCACCAGGCCGAGCGGCAGGTAACGCACCCAGCCCTCACGCAGGTTGGAGGGATCGATGTCCAGCATCATCACCACGAACAGGAACAGCACCATGACCGCGCCGACGTAGACCAGCACCAGGGCCACGCCCAGGAACTCGGCGCCGACCAGGATCCAGATGCAGGCCACGGAGAAGAAGGTCAGGATCAGGCACAACACGGCATAGACCGGATTGCGCACGCTGATCACCGCCGCAGCGGAAATGCCCGCCACGATGGAGAAGACCCAGAAACTGATATTTACCCAATCCATCATTCGACCTCAGCGGAAAGCGGCATCGGCGGCGCGACGCTCGGCGATCTCGGCTTCAAGCCGATCACCGATGGCCAGCAGCTGCGGCTTGGTAACGATGTTCTCGCCACGGTTCTCGAAGTGGTACTCGAGAATGTGGGTCTCGACGATCGAGTCCACCGGGCAGCTTTCTTCGCAGAAGCCGCAGAAGATGCACTTGAACAGATCGATGTCGTAACGGGTGGTACGGCGGGTGCCGTCCTCGCGCTTTGCCGAATCGATGGTGATCGCCAGCGCCGGGCACACCGCTTCGCACAATTTGCATGCGATGCAGCGTTCCTCGCCGTTGGGGTAGCGGCGAAGCGCGTGCAGGCCGCGGAAACGCGGCGACTGCGGGAACTTCTCCATCGGGTACATCAGCGTGTACTTGGGCTTGAAGGCGTACTTCAGGGTCAGCCACAGACCACCGAGCAGCTCAAGGAGCAGCAGGCTTTTGAAGTAATGGGTAATTCGGTTCATCGCTTAGACGCCCTTCTGGATCACGCCGTAAAACACCATCAACGCCGTCACTGCAATCCAGAAGATGGTGAGCGGGATGAAGACCTTCCAGCCCAGACGCATGATCTGGTCGTAACGGAAGCGCGGGAAGCTGGCACGGAACCAGATGTAGGAGCTGGCGAAGAAGAAGACCTTCAGCAGCAGCCACGGCCAGCCGCCCTTCCAGATCCAGTCGATCCACGGCGAGATGTCTGCCGTGATCCAACCCTGGAGCGGGCTCAGCCAACCACCGAGGAAGAAGATCGAGATCAGGAAGCTGATCAGGATCATGTTGGCGTATTCGGCCAGGAAGAACAGCGCGAACGCACCACCGGAGTATTCGACCATGTGGCCGGCCACGATTTCCGATTCACCTTCCACGACGTCGAACGGCGCGCGGTTGGTTTCGGCAACGCCGGACACCCAGTACACGATGAACAGCGGGAACAGCGGCAGCAGGAACCAGTCGAACAGACCGGAGTTGCCCGCCTGCGCCATCACGATGTTGCTCAGGTTGAGGCTGCCCGAGGCGATCATCACGCCGACCAGGGCAAAGCCCATCGCGATTTCGTAGCTGATCATCTGCGCCGAGGCGCGCATCGCACCGAGGAACGCGTACTTCGAGTTGGAGGCCCAACCGGCCAGGATGATGCCGTACACGCCCAGCGAGGTCATCGCCAGCAGGTACAGCAGGCCGGCGTTGGCATTGGAGAGCACGATCCGGGCGTCGAAGGGAATCACCGACCAGGCCGCGAAGGCCGGGCCCAGCGTGATCAGCGGCGCCAGGATGAACATCGCCTTGTGCGAGCTGCTCGGCTGGATGATTTCCTTGAACAGCAGTTTGAAGACGTCGGCGAAGGCCTGGAAGATGCCCATGCCGACATACATCGGGCCATGACGCACGTGCATCCAGCCGATCAGCTTGCGCTCCCAGACCACGTAGAAGGCCACCGAGATGATCACCGGCATGGCGATCACCAGGATCTTCAGGATGATCCAGAGCAGCGCGCCGATGTCGCCCAGTGACAGCAGCCACTGGTGCAGCGGGTCGACCGCGTTCAACAGCAATTCGTTCATGCAGCCACCACCGTTACGCGTGCGGCACCCAGCGGTGCGGTTGCACCGTGGCCCGATTCAATCCAGACCGACCCAGCGGCAACGCGGGCGTCGACCACCACCGGCAAGGTGGCACGGCCGGCATCGGTGCCGACCTTGGCCATCTGGCCTTCCACCAACTGCAGGCGGGCAGCGTCGTCGGCGTTGAGCACGATGCGCGGGGCGTTGTTGAGCGGATGCGACTGCAGCGCCTGGGCACGACGGACCACCGCATCGGTGCGGTAGATCGCGGCGGTCGAGGTCACTTCCAGGCCCTCGCCCGCCACCGGCGTGGCCGCCGAAGACGACACGTTGACGCTGACCGGGGCCAGGCTGGCGCGCAGGCCGGCCAGATCGGTGAACTCGAAACCAGCCAGCGACAGTTCGCCGCCCAGTGCACGCAGCACGCGCCAGCCTTCACGCGCCTCGCCCGGCAGCTTGCCGCCGGCACGTGCCGACTGCTCGCGACCATCGAGGTTGGTCAAGGTGGCATCCACTTCCGGCAGCGCGCCGATCGGCAGGATCACGTCGGCCACATCGCGGGTCGAGGCACAGGCGAACTGGCTGAAGGCCACCACCTGGGCACCGGCCAGTGCCTTGCGGGCAGCGGCGGCGTCGGCGAAGTCCAGGCCCGGCTCGATGCCGTAGATTGCGTAGGCCTTGCGCGGCTGCGCCAGCATGGCGTTGACGTCCTTGCCGGCCGGCAGCACGCCGGCGCGGGTCAGGCCCACGGCATTGGCGCCCTGCGGGATGCGGCACAGCTTGGCACCGGTCGCGGCAGCGAAATCACGCGCGGCGGCGCGGATCGCGGCAGCCTGCGGGTGGTTTTCGGCGATGCCACCGACGATCAGCACGGCATTGCTGGCGCCCTTGACCGCGTCGCGCAGGTCGGCATTGCCGAGCGCGTCGATGAAGGCCGACGGGGTAACGATCTGCTTGCTGGCCAGCTTGAACGCGAAATCGAAGTCGACCGGATTGACGGCATGGATCTTCGCGTTGCGCGTGGTCTGTGCCTTGCGCAGGCGGGCATGCAGCAGCGGCAGCTCGTGACGGATGTTGCTGCCGAGCACGACGATGCTGTCCGCGCCTTCGATCTCGGCCAGCGGCAGGCCGAAGACTTCGGCGGTGGCGGCGTCGGAGAAGTCGCGGTTGTTGATGCGGTGATCGATGTTGGTGGTGCCCAGGCCGCTGGCGAGGCGGGCCAGCAGCGCGCCCTCCTCGTTCGAGGCCGACGGGTGCACCAGCACGCCGAGGTCGTCGCCCTGGTTCGCGGCGAAGATTTCCTTGGCGGCGGCCAGGCCTTCAGCCCAGCTCACTTCCTTCCACTCGCCGTTGACCTTGCGCAGCGGCTTGACCGCACGGTCATCGCTGTACAGGCCCTGGTGCGAATAGCGGTCGCGATCGGACAGCCAGCATTCGTTGACGGCTTCGTTGTCGCGCGGCACTGCGCGCAGCACTTCGCCGCGACGCACGTGCAGGAACAGGTTCGAGCCCATCGCGTCGTGGTAACCCAGCGACTCACGCGCGGTCAGTTCCCACGGACGGGCGCGGAACTGGAACACCTTGTTGGTCAGCGCGCCGACCGGGCAGACATCGACGACGTTGCCGGACAGCTCGGTCGTCAACGGCTTGCCGTCGTAGGTGCCGATCTGCAGGTTTTCACCGCGGTACATGCCACCCAGCTCATAGGTACCGGCAACGTCGGCGGTGAAGCGGACGCAGCGGGTGCACTGAATGCAGCGGGTCATTTCAGTGGCCACCAGCGGACCGATGTCCTCGTCGGGCACCACGCGCTTGCGCTCGTTGAAGCGGCTGACCGAACGGCCATAGCCCAGCGAAACGTCCTGCAGCTCGCACTCGCCGCCCTGATCGCAGATCGGGCAGTCCAGCGGATGGTTGATCAGCAGGAATTCCATCACCGAGCGCTGGAACTTCAGCGCCTTTTCACTGCGGGTGGCGACCTTCATGCCATCCATGACCGGTGTGGCGCAGGCCGGTGCCGGCTTGGGCGACTTTTCCACGTCGACCAGGCACATGCGGCAGTTGGCGGCGATCGGCAGCTTCTCGTGGTAGCAGAAGCGCGGGATCGGAATGCCGGCCTTGTCGGCGGCCTGGATGATCATCGAGCCCTTGGGCACGACCAGGGACTGGCCGTCGATTTCGACGGTCACATGATCCGGTGGCACGCTCGGGTTTACGGGTTGCGCGCTCATGCGGCGGCTGCCTCCACCTTCTTGCCGTCAACCATCGAATGACCGTTGACGATGTAGTACTCGAATTCGTCCCAGAACTGGCGCAGGAAGCCCTGGATGGGCCATGCCGCCGCTTCACCGAACGCACAGATGGTGTGGCCTTCGATCTGGCCGGCCACCGTCTTCAACTGATGCAGGTCTTCCATCGTGGCCTTGCCGGCGACGATGCGCTCCAGCACGCGGTGCATCCAGCCGGTGCCTTCACGGCACGGGGTGCACTGCCCACAGGATTCCTTGTGGAAGAACTGGCTGATGCGGCAGGCGAACTTGACGCAGCAGACGCTGTCGTCCAGCACCACGATCGCGCCCGACCCCAGACCGGTGCCCAGGGCACGCAGGGTGTCGTAGTCCATCTGCAGGCCCTTGAGCTCTTCAGCCTTCAGCACCGGCATCGAGACGCCGCCCGGGACCGCGCCCTTGAGCGTGCGGCCCGGCTTCAGACCACCGGCCATTTCCAGCAGGTCGTCGAAGGTGGTGCCCAGCGGCACTTCGAAGTTGCCGCCCTTCTGCACGCAGCCGGAGACCGAGAAGATCTTCGGGCCGCCGTTCTTGGTCAGGCTCAGGCCCTGGAACCACTCCGGACCGTTGCGGATGATCGCCGGCACCGAGGCATAGGTCTCGGTGTTGTTGATCGTCGACGGCTTGCCGTACAGGCCGAAGTTGGCCGGGAACGGCGGCTTGTAGCGCGGCTGGCCCTTCTTGCCTTCCAGCGATTCCATCAGCGCGGTTTCTTCGCCGCAGATGTACGCGCCGGCGCCCAGCGCACCGTAGATGTCGATGTCCACGCCGCTGCCAAGGATGTCCTTGCCCAGCCAGCCGTTCGCGTACGCGTCGGCCAGGGCCTGCTCGAAGTTCTCGAACGGCTCGTGGTGGAACTCGCCACGCAGGTAGTTGTAGCCCACGGTCGAGCCAGTGGCGTAGCAGGCGATCGCCATGCCTTCCACCACCGAATGCGGGTTGTAACGCAGGATGTCGCGGTCCTTGCAGGTACCCGGCTCGGATTCATCCGAGTTGCACAGGATGTACTTCTGCATCGTGCCCTTGGGCATGAAGGACCACTTCAGGCCGGTCGGGAAGCCCGCGCCGCCACGGCCGCGCAGGTTGGACTGCTTGACCATCTCGATGACCTGCTCCGGCGAGATCTTCTCTTCGAGGATCTTGCGCAGGGCGGCGTAACCGCCGGTCTTGAGGTAGTTTTCATACGACCACGGAGTGTCGTAATGCAGGGTGGTGTAGACCACCTGGTGCGGCAACGGTGCGGGACCGACCGGACCACTGGGTGCGTGATGATGTGCCATGTCTTACTCCAACCCGTCCAGCAGCTCGTCGACTTTCTCGACGGTCAGGCGCTCGTGGTAATGGCCGTTGATGACCATCATCGGCGCACCGGCGCAACCGGCCAGGCATTCTTCTTCGCGCTTGAGGTAGATGCGGCCATCGGCGGTGGACTGACCGGTCTTGCAGCCGAGCTTCTTCTCGGCATGCGCGACCAGGTCTTCGGCGCCGTTCAACCAGCAGCTGATGTTGGTGCAGAAGGCGACGTTGTGGCGGCCGACCTTCTCCAGTTCGAACATCGAATAGAAGCTGGCGACCTCGTAGGCCCACACCGGCGGCAGGTCCAGGTACTTGGCGACGCCGGCGATCAGTTCGTCGGTCAGCCAGCCCGCATTCTGTTCCTGTGCGGCGTGCAGGCCCTGCAGGACAGCCGAGCGCTTGCGATCCGGCGGGAACTTGGCCAGCCAGTGATCGATGTGCGCACGGGTCTTGTCACTCAAGACCACCATCGGGTCGACGTCGCGCGCCGCCTCGAAATTACCTGTCGCCTTCATCGGCCGACCTCAGCGAATACGAAATCGTTAAAAACCAGAACCTGCAGCGCCGGCAGCAGCCGGCGGGTGTCAGGCGTCGTGCAAGCGGATGCGATCACCGGTCCACCTCACCGAACACCAGATCGTAGGTGCCGATCATGGCCACCACGTCGGCGAGCATGTGCCCGCGCACGACCGAGTCGATCGAGGACAGATGGGCAAAACCCGGCGCGCGCAGGTGCACGCGGAACGGCTTGTTGGCGCCATCGGACATCAGGTAGCAGCCGAACTCGCCCTTGGGCGCTTCGACGGCGGCGTAGGTTTCGCCGACCGGGACGCAGTAGCCTTCACTGAACAGCTTGAAGTGATGGATCAGCGCTTCCATGTCGTCCTTCATGTCTTCGCGGCTGGGCGGCGCGACCTTGAAGTTCTTGACCATGACCGGGCCCGGGTTGGCCTTCAGCCAGGTGACGCACTGCTTGATGATGCGGTTGGATTCGCGCATCTCGGCCACGCGGCACAGGTAACGGTCGTAGCAGTCACCTTCCTTGCCGAGCGGGATGTCGAACTCGACCGCATCGTACTTGGCATACGGCTGCTTCTTGCGCAGATCCCAGGCGATGCCCGAGCCACGCAGCATCACGCCGGTCATGCCCCAGGCATGGGCCAGTTCCGGGGTGACCACGCCGATGCCGACCGTACGCTGCTTCCAGATACGGTTGTCGGTCAGCAGGGTCTCGTATTCGTCCACGCGCTTGGGGAACTCGACGGTGAAGTTCTCCAGGAAGTCCAGCAGCGAACCTTCGCGCGAGGCGTTGAGGTTCTTCAGGGCCTTGCCCTTGTGCCAGCGCGATTCCTTGTACTTGGGCATGTGGTCCGGCAGGTCACGGTAGACGCCGCCCGGACGGTAGTACGCTGCGTGCATGCGCGCGCCGGAGACCGCTTCGTAGCAGTCCATCAGCTCTTCGCGCTCACGGAAGGCATACAGCATGACCGCCATCGCGCCCAGATCGAGCGCGTTGGATCCCAGCCACATCAGGTGATTCAGGATGCGGGTGATTTCGTCGAACATGGTGCGGATGTACTGCGCACGCTCCGGCGCCTCGATCCCCATCAGGGTCTCGATCGCACGCACGTAGGCGTGCTCGTTGCACATCATCGACACGTAATCCAGGCGATCCATGTAGCCGATCGACTGGTTGAACGGCTTGGACTCGGCCAGCTTTTCGGTACCACGGTGCAGCAGGCCCACGTGGGGGTCGGCACGCATGATGGTTTCGCCGTCCATTTCCAGGATCAGGCGCAGCACACCGTGCGCGGCCGGATGCTGCGGACCGAAGTTCATCGTGTAGTTGCGGATCTCCTGGCGCAGTTCGGCCGGGTTGCTCGCAAAGGCCTGGCTGGCCTGGGTGAATTCACTCACTTGCTTGCCTCCGACTGCGCGGATTCACCGGCAGCGGTCTGGAAACGGGCGTCGTCACGGATCACGCGCGGCACGCCGACACGCGGTTCGACCGAGGTCACCGGTTCATAGATGACGCGCTGTTTTTCTTCGTCGTAGCGCACTTCGACGTTGCCGATCAGCGGGAAATCCTTGCGGAACGGATGGCCGACGAAGCCATAGTCGGTCAGGATGCGGCGCAGGTCCGGGTGACCTTCGAAGATCACGCCGAACAGATCGAACGCTTCGCGCTCGAACCAGTTCAGGCCCGGCCAGATGTTGGTCAGCGAAGCGACCACCGGCAGTTCCTCGTTCGGCGCAAAGCAGCGGATGCGCATGGTGAGGTTGTGCTGGTAGGAACGCAGCTGGGCGACCACGGCAAACCGCTGCAGCGGGATCGGCTGCGGCTGGGCGCCATCGCTGGTTTCGCGGGTGGGGAATTCACCCCAGGCGAAACGGCCGACGGACTTGCCCTCGACGCCACGGCTGAAACCCTGGGACGACACATCGGCCGTATCCCATTCGTCGCTGCCATAACCGAGATAATCCAGGCCGCACAGGTCAACGGCCTGCTCGAAACCGAATTCGTCGCGCAGCGCCAGAGCGGTGGCATGCCAGTCAGCGGCGGGCACTTCCAGCGTCACTTCGCCGCGGGGTTCGACCACGAAGACCTGCGCACCTGCGAAACGTGCGGAAAGTCGGTCGATGAAGGAATGTGCTTGCTCTGCCATGGGGGCTTGGCGTGCTCTTGTCAGGAGGGATGTCAGCGGGCGATGGTCTGCGTACGCCAGATCTTCTTCTGCAACTGCAGGATCCCGTACACCAGCGCTTCGGCGGTAGGTGGGCAGCCGGGGACATAGATGTCCACCGGCACCACGCGGTCACAGCCACGCACTACTGCATAGGAGTAGTGGTAGTAGCCGCCACCGTTGGCGCAGCTGCCCATCGAGATGACCCACTTCGGGTCCGGCATCTGGTCATAGACCTTGCGCAGGGCCGGAGCCATCTTGTTGACCAGGGTGCCGGCCACGATCATCACGTCGGACTGACGTGGCGACGGGCGGAACACCACGCCGTAACGGTCAAGATCCAGGCGCGCCGCACCGGCGTGCATCATTTCCACTGCGCAGCAGGCCAGACCAAAGGTCATCGGCCACATCGAACCGGTACGCGCCCAATTCAACAGCGCATCGACGCTGGTGGTCACGTAGCCCTTTTCGAGCAGGGGGTTGTCGCCTTCGGGGCGCAGGATGTCATCGACCCGCCCTTCCGGGACCGGGTTGTTCATCAGGCCGTCGAGCGTCTGAATTACTCCCATTCCAGCGCTCCCTTCTTCCAGACGTAAATGAAACCGAGGAAAAGCATGCCTACGAAGAGGCCCATCGTGACCAGCGAACGTGCGCCCAGTTCCATGAAGACCTGGGTCCACGGCACGATGAAGATGATTTCCAGATCAAATACGATGAACTGAATCGCGATCAGGTAGTAGCGCACATCGAACTTCATGCGCGCGTCCTCGAAAGCCTCGAAGCCGCATTCGTACGGCGAGAGCTTTTTAAGATCAGGACGTCGGGGACCGAGGAATCGGCCAACCAGCATCAGCGCAACGCCGATACCGGTGGCAACGATCAGAAACAGCAGAGACGGCAAATATTCGGCCAGCACAGCGATTCTCTCTTGCCTCTGCCGCTGCGCCTGCAGGCGCTTTGGCATGGGGGAGTGGACGGATACCGCTACCTGGCGCTTTGCGCGCCAGACGAACCCGCTTACAAACAAATGGTGCCCAAGAGGGGACTCGAACCCCTACGACTCTCGTCGCTACCACCTCAAGGTAGTGCGTCTACCAATTCCGCCACCTGGGCTTACGATCGCACCGGTTGTTCTCCAGTGCGCCGCATATTGTAACCGTCTTCAGCGAGTCTGGGTGCCTTCCGAAGGCTTTTCTTCACCAGATTTCGGAGTTTCCGCCTGAGCCGGCACAGTGGCCGACGGAACAGGCTGCTGCGCCGGGGTTTCCGGGGCCTTGGGCACGGCCGGAAGCTCGCCTGCCGGTGCGGCCGGCGCAGTGGCGGCCGGCGCCGACATCAGGCCGAGGTCCTGCTGCGCCGCCGGGCGCGAGCCATGGCTGGCGTACCAGGCCATGAAGAGGCTGATGCCGAAGAACACCACGGCCAGCCACTTGGTCGACTTGGACAGGAAATTGGACGCACCACGTGCGCCGAACACGGTGCCCGAGGCGCCGGCACCGAAACCCGACCCTGCGGCCGCGCCGGAACCACGCTGCATCAGGATGAGCGCGATCATGGCCACTGCGACCAGCACGTAGACCACATTGAGGATCAACATCAGCATTTCGAATCCGTCCTCGGACATGTCGTGCCGGCGGTTGGGCCGACAACGTAACTAATTAGCGCCCCGCCGCCGCGGCGGCGATGGCAAGGAAGTCCGCGGCCACCAGCGAGGCGCCGCCCACCAGCCCACCATCGACATCGGGCTGTGCGAACAGTTCCGCGGCGTTGTCGGGCTTCACGCTGCCGCCATAGAGGATCGACAGTGAATCCGCAATTCTAGCATCGAGCTTGGCCACTTCGCCACGGATGAACGCGTGGACCTGCTGGGCCTGCTCCTTGGAGGCGGTCCGGCCGGTGCCGATGGCCCAGACCGGCTCATAGGCGACCACGGCCTGCGCGAACCCTGCCGCCCCGACCAGATCAAGCACCGGGGCCAGCTGGGCGGCGATGACCGCCTCGGTCTGGTTGGCTTCGCGCTGCTCGAGCGTCTCACCGACGCACAGGATCGGGGTCAGGCCGGCGTGCAGGGCGGCGGCGAACTTGCGGGCGACCAGTTCGCTGCTTTCAGCGTGGTACTGCCGGCGCTCGGAGTGACCAACCAGGCCGTAGCGGGCCCCGACTTCGGCCAGCATGGTGGCCGAGACTTCACCGGTGTAGGCGCCCTTTTCATTGCTGCTGACATCCTGGGAGCCGAACGCGACGGCGCGGCCTTCGAAGGCTTCGACCAGCTCGCCCAGATACGGCAGCGGCGGCAGGACCACGACGTCGACGCCCTGCAGCGGGAGGTCGGCAACCAGGTCACTGACCAGGTCGGTGGCGAATTGGCGGCTGCCGTGCAGCTTCCAGTTACCGGCGACGATCTTGCGGCGCATGGCGGGGGCTCCTTTGGGTATCAGCCGGCCATGATAACGGATGCAACGAAATGGCGTTGGTGGGAAAACGCTTACATTTCAATTGGATATTTATTTTTCGCTGCGGACGAAAGGCAAGTGCAAGGGCGACAGCGGCGGCGGGGGCGCCCGGGCTGGGCGGGCGCAGGTGGGTTGGCGCGCATCGGAGTGCGTTGGAGCAAGCCGGCCAGCGGCCGGCACGACCCGGAATGAAGAAGGCCGCCTTTCGGCGGCCCTCGTTCTTGCCCCGGCAGATCGCTTACTTCAGCTTGATCTCGCGCAGGCGCTCTTCCAGGAAGCCGTGGGCGGTGATCGGCTCCGGGTAGCGGCTCGGGTTCTCCGGGGTGATGCAGGTCGGCAGCACGTCGATCAGGAAATCCGGGTTCGGGTGCAGGAAGAACGGCACCGAGTAGCGCGGCTGGCGCGCCTGCTCGCCCGGGGGATTGACCACGCGGTGGATCGTGGAGGGGTACACATGGTTGGTCAGGCGCTGCAGCATGTCGCCGATGTTGACCACGATGGTGTCCGCGTCGGAGGTGAACGGCACCCACTTGCCCTCGTGCGACTGCACTTCCAGGCCGGCCGCACTGGCGCCGACCAGCAGCGTGATGAAGTTGATGTCGCCATGGGCCCCGGCGCGCACGTTCGGGATGTTCTCCGCCGTGATCGGGGGGTAATGGATCGGGCGCAGGATCGAATTGCCGTTGTTGGTCTTGTCGGCGAAGAAGTCCTCCGGCAGGCCAATGTGCAGCGCCAGCGCCGACAGGACGCGCGAGCCCAGCTTGTCCAGCGCCTGGTAGATCCCGTAACCCCGCTCGCGGAAGCCCGGCACCTCGCTCGGCCACAGGTTCGGGGCCATCACCTCGCGGTACGGGGAGTCGTCCGGGATCTCCCGGCCGATGTGCCAGAACTCTTTCAGATCAAAGTGCTGCGAGCCCTTGGCGGTCTCCACGCCGAAGGCCGTGTAGCCGCGCGCGCCGCCACTGCCCGGCACGTGGTACTGGCGCTTGGTCTCTTCGGGCAGCGCGAAGAAGGCCTTGAAGACCTCGTAGGCGGCGTCGATGTCGGCCTGCGGGATGCCGTGGTTGCGGATGCCAGCAAAGCCCCATTCGCGGTAGGCCGCACCCAGCTCAGCCACGAACGCATCGCGGTCGGTGTCGAAACGGGTGATGTCGAGGGTGGGGATCTGGCTCACAGCGATTCCTGCTTGTTCATGGTGGTCGGTGGGCCAGCTGTGGCCCGGCTGAACATTGTGCCAGATCGGGCCAACCCCGCCACCGATACATTGATACAAACCGATACAATGCGCGCGCCCAGACGGCCAGAACGGGCCAACGGTGACGCTGATGCGCCGCCCCCTTTACTCCTTGCCCCGCCCGCCTGATGGATGCCCTGCCCTCCCCCCCATCGCCGATGGCGTTGCGCCGGCTCACGCCGGCAGGGCCGACCCCGTGGCCGATGTGCACGCACGACCTCCCACCCACGGCACCGCACAGCGCATGGGATGCGCTGGCGCGATTCCGCAGGCAATGACGACCGCCGCCCGCGCCTGCCGCGGGCGCGTTTCCACACATGGACTGTCCACCGATGAACGCTCCACTGAAAATTCTCCATACCGAGGCTGCCAAGGGATTGGGCGGGCAGGAGATCTACATCTACCGCCACATGCTGGCCATGCGCGATCGCGGCCATGACGTCTCGCTGCTGTGCCAGCCCGGCGCGCGGCTGGGCGAGATGGCACGCGAAGCCGGCTTCACCGTGCACGCGCTCAGGATGGGCGGCCTGCTGCGCATGCTGCGCGGCATCTGGTCGGTCTCGCGCCTGGTACGTCGCCATGGCTATGACGTGGTCAACACCACCAGCCGCCGGGACAGCCTGATTGCCGCCGCCGGCGCCCGCCTGGGCGGCACGCCGCTGGTGGTGCGTTCGCGCCACCTGATGAGCCCGATCAACTCGCTGCTGACCTACACCGGCCTGCCCCACCGGGTGATGACCGTGAGCAGCTTCGTCAAGAAACTGATGGTCAGCCGCGGCATCGACGATGCGCGCGTGGGAATCGTCCCGCCGATCGCGGTGCCGCCGCAGTGGTCGCAGATCGCCAAGCGCGACCCGTGGCAGTGCCTGCAGGACACCCGCGCCGACGTGCGCGCCGAACTGGGCTTCAGCGACGAGCAGATCGTGGTCGGTTGTGTCGCAGTGCTGCGCGAACCCAAGGGCCACCTGGAGCTGCTCAAGGCGATGGCGCCACTTTGCCAGGCCAACCCGCGCGTGCAGCTGGTGATCGTCGGTGATGGCCAGCCGGTGATGGATCGCCTGATCGCCCTGCGCGAGCAGTTCGGCATTGCCGCGCAGGTGCACCTGCTGGGCTACCGCCAGGGCGCTTGCCGGTTGATGGCCGGCTTCGATATCTTCGCGCTGGCCACCCACAAGGAAGCGGCCGGCACGGTGTTCCTCGAGGCGGCCTACGTCGGCGTGCCGATCGTGGCCACGCGCGTGGGCGGCGTACCGGAGATGGTGGTGGAAGGCAGCAATGCCCTGCTCGCGCCGCTGGGCGACCAGGCCGCGCTGACCAACGCATTGCGTACCCTGATCGAACACCCCGACCGCCGCCAGCAGATGGGCCTGGCGGGCTGGGAATGGATGCGCAGCGCGCACCGCTTCACCCCGACCGGTCACACTGAAGCGACCGAACACTATTACCACCAGTGGTTGAAGGAACTGGGCCATGGCCAACGCTAGATCCGTCCCGGTGCTGATGCACCACCATGTCTCCCCGTCCCCGGGGATGATCACGGTCTCGCCGGAAAACTTCGAAAGCCAGATCGCCTGGCTGGCGGCCAATGGCTGGACCTCGCTGACGCTGGACCAGTACGCGGATTTCCTCGCGGGCAAGCCGACGCCGGCCAGGTCGATCGTGATCACCTTCGATGACGGTTACCTGGACAACTGGGTGTACGCGCATCCGATCCTGGCCAAGTACGGCATGCACGCGGTCGTGTTCGTGGTGACCGGCTGGATGGGCGAAGGCGATGTCCGCCCGCATGCGGGCCAGCCCGGCGCCACCCTGCCCGCGACACCGGACCATCGCGGCTGCGAGGAGGCGATCCTGCGCGACAACCGCCCGGACGAGGTGATGATGCGCTGGAGCGAGGCGCGCGCGATGATCGCCGCCGGCACCTTCGAAGTGCATTGCCACACGCACACGCACACCCGCTGGCTCAGGCAGGCGATCTCCCGCGAGCACAAGCGCCAGGGCACCGCCGGCGACCTGTCGGTGGCGCGCGATGTCCTGCAGCAGCAGCTGGGCGAGGTCTCGGATACCCTGTGCTGGCCGTACGGCGATTTCGACGAGGACTACGTGCAGATCGCGCGGGCGCACGGCTTCAAGTACCTGCATACCACCCATCCGTTCGGCCGCAACGTGGTCGGTGGCGATCCAGAACACATCTACCGCTTCGCGATCCGCAACCGCCCGGCGAGCTGGCTGCGCAAGCGCATCGCCTACAGTTACCACCCACTGATCGCGCCGCTGTTCAACCGCTTCAAGGCGAAGAAAAAGAAGATGGTGCCGGGGCCGTAACGCGCTACCCCGCCGCAACGAAAACGCCCCGGTTCCCGGGGCGTTTCCAGTTTCCGGCCTCGCTGCCCGGCTCAGGCCGCGGCCGCCGCCTTCACCGCCGCCGAGAGGCTGTCCAGCGTGGACTGCATCAACTCGGCGCTGTCGGCCTCGACGGTGACACGCACCACCGGCTCGGTGCCCGAGGGCCGCAGGAACGCGCGGCCGCGCCCCTTCACTGCCTGCTGTGCAGCCAGCAGCGCAGCCTGCACGCTCTCGGCCTGTACGGTGGCCTTGGCAGCGCCCTGCAGGCGCACGTTGACGGTCTTCTGCGGCACCTCGTTGAGTACCGACAGCACCTGGCGCAGCGAGGTGCCGTCACGGCGCAGCACTTCCAGCACCTGCAGCGCACTGACGATCGCATCACCGGTGGTGGCGCGGTCCAGGCACAGCAGATGGCCGGACGCTTCGCCGCCGAGCACGCCGTTGTTTTCGACCAGCGCCTGATGCACGTACCGGTCACCGACGTTGCTGCGCTGGAACGGGATGTTCAGCCGTTCCAGTGCCTGCTCCAGGCCGAAGTTGGTCATCAACGTACCGACCACCGGGCCATGCAGGCGACCGCTGCGCTGCCAGGCCTGGGCCAGCACGAACAGCAGGTCATCGCCATCGACCGGATTGCCCTGGTCATCAGCCATCAGCACGCGATCGCCATCACCGTCGAAGGCGATGCCGAAATCAGCGCCGACTTCGCGCACTTTCGCGGCCAGATTGTCGATGTGCATCGAGCCGACGCCATCGTTGATGTTCAGCCCGTTGGGTGCATCACCGATGCTGACCACCTGCGCGCCCATCTCGCGGAACAGCAGCGGGGCAACGTGGTAGGTGGCACCGTGCGCGCAGTCGAGCACGATCTTCAGCCCACGCAGATCGAACCCGCGCGGCACGCTGGCCTTGCAGAATTCGATGTAGCGGCCGACCGCATCACGCGCGCGCATGGCCTTGCCCAGCCGCTCGGACTCGACCGTGGTGAAAGGCGCATCGAGCGCCGCTTCCAAGGCCAGCTCGGTGGCGTCATCGAGCTTTTCGCCATCGGCGGAGAAGAACTTGATGCCGTTGTCGTAATGCGGATTGTGCGAGGCGCTGATGACGATGCCCGCATCCGCACCGAGGGTGCGGGTGAGGAAGGCCACCGCCGGCGTTGGCATGGGGCCGAGCAGCTGCACGTCCGCACCGGCCGCGACCAGCCCGGCCTCCAGCGCGGCTTCGAACATGTAGCCGGAGATGCGGGTGTCCTTGCCGATCACCACCACCGGGCGGTGCCCGTTGCGCTCGGTCAGCGCGCGCCCGAGCGCATTGCCCAGGCGCAGCACGAAATCGGCGGAGATGACGCCCTCACCGACCTTGCCGCGGATGCCGTCGGTGCCGAAATACTTGCGCGACGCCATCAGGCCGCCGCGTCCGGTGCCGGTGCGGGCTGACGCGCCAGCATGGCCAGGAGCTCCGACAGGCGGTCGCGCATCTCGCGGCGGTCGCAGATCTGGTCGATCGCGCCGTGCTCGAGCAGGAACTCCGAGCGCTGGAACCCTTCCGGCAGCTTTTCGCGCACGGTCTGCTCGATCACGCGCGGGCCGGCGAAGCCGATCAGTGCCTGCGGCTCGGCGATGTTGATGTCGCCCAGCATCGCGAAGGAGGCCGACACGCCACCGGTGGTCGGGTGGGTCAGCACGGAGATGTACGGCAGGCCGGCATCGCGCAGGCGACCCAGCGCGGCCGAGGTCTTGGCCATCTGCATCAGCGAGAACAGGCCTTCCTGCATGCGCGCGCCGCCACTGGCGGAGAAGCACACGTAAGGCGCACCGATCTCCAATGCCTTTTCCGCAGCCAGCGAGAAACGCTCACCGACCACCGAGCCCATCGAGCCGCCCATGAAGGCGAAATCGAACGCCGAGGCGACCAGCGGGCGGCCCTTCATCAGGCCCTGCATGGCGATCAGTGCATCGTACTCGCCGGTGTTCTTCTGCGAAGCCTTGATGCGCTCGCTGTACTTCTTCTGGTCCTTGAACTTGAGCAGGTCCGTTGGCCCCAGGCGCGCACCGATCTCGGTGGTGCTGTCCGCATCGAACAGCGCGGCCAGGCGCGCACGCGCGCGGATGGCCATGTGGTGGCCACACTTGGGGCAGACTTCCAGGTTCTCTTCCAGCTCAGGACGGTAGAGCGCGCTGCCGCAGCTGCTGCACTTCTCCCACAGGCCCTCGGGGACGCTGCGCTTCTTGCTGGGGACGTTGTCGGTGCGGATGCCAGACGGCATCAACTTGCTGAGCCAACTCATGCGGGATGCTACTTCCGTTCAGGGCGGCCCGGGGGCCGCAAAGGCGGACAGTCTAGCTCACCGTTTCCGTGCTCGGGCACCCCCCGGCGGTTGCCGGGGGGCTGACGTAAACCATTCTGGTACGTACGTTTGCGTGCTTCAGGCGGCGTCGAGAGCGCGTCGCAGCGGCGTGAGGAATGCCTGCGCGGTCCGTGCTGCGCCCGTGGCATCGGGCGCCTCGCCCAATGCGGCCACCAGTGCACTGCCCACCACCACGCCATCGGCCTCCACGGCCATGGCCGCCGCACTGGCCGCATCCTTGATCCCGAAGCCGGCCACCACCGGCACGCTGGAGCGGCTGCGCAGGTCGCGCAGGCGGGCACTGGCGGCGCTGCTGTCCAGGCGTTCGGATGCGCCGGTCACACCGGCAAAGCTGACGTAGTAGAGGTAGCCTTCGGCCATCGCGGACAAGGTATCCAGACGAGCGTCGGCCGTGGTCGGCGAGGCCAGCAGGATCAGCGCCAGACCGGCCGCGGTGAAGATCTCACGGGTTTCGGCGGCTTCTTCCGGCGGCAGGTCGACCAGCAGGATGCCGTCCACACCCGCGGCGATCGCCGACTGCGCGAAGCGGGCCGTGCCATGGATCTCGATCGGGTTGAGATAGCCCATCAGCACCACCGGGGTGGTGGCATCGTCCCGCCGGAAGGCTGCGACCGTTTCCAGCACGTAGCGCAGCCCTGCCCCGCGGCCCAGCGCGCGTTCGGAGCTGCGCTGGATGGTGGGGCCGTCGGCCATCGGGTCGGAGAACGGCACCCCCAGTTCGATCACGTCCGCACCGGCAGCCGCCAGGGCGTGCATCACCGGCACGGTGGCGTCCAGGCCAGGGTCACCAGCGGTGATGAAGGGAATCAGCGCCTTGCGACCTTCATCGCGCAGGCGGGCAAAACAGGCATCGATACGGTCCACGGACATCTCAGGCACATCCTTCAATCAGTTCAACGGCGCCACTGGCGCCCCAGTACAGCTTCGATATCACCCCGTCGAAGATCTCCAGCCGGATCGCCAGATCCGAGCCGGGGTCCTGCCAGGTCAGGTATTCGCCCGTTTCCGGGTCATAGGCATGCGGTGCGCGCGTACTTCCCGGCGGCAAGCGCTTGAGCGCTTCATCCAGCGTCATGCCCAGGCGCAGCCCGAACGGCCCCGGCTGGGTGATGGCCTCGTAGGAGTCCTCGATCGGGGCCAGTTCAAAGCGCTGCACGTGATCGTCCTCGACCATCATCGACACGCCCTCGGGCAGGTTGCCCCGCTCGTAGTACTCGCACGCACCGCTCGGCTCGCCCTCGCTCAGCCCGGCCGAATGCCAGGGGCCATCGGCGGCGAGCTCGGTGAAGCGCTGCCCGATCAGCACATCGCCTGCATGATCCAGCGCGACCGAGACCACCGAAGGGGCGGCCTCGTCAGCCACGGTGGCCTCCGCCGCGGCAGGCGGCGCCGGCTCGTCCTCGATCGGGCGATTGGCGATGTCATCGTCATTGCTGGCCCGTTGCCGCGCCGGTACGACCGCACCGACCGCTGCGGCAGGTGCCGGCAGCACCGGCGGATCCGGCGGCGTGCATCCGGTCAGGCCGACCACCATCAGCAGCGCACTTCCCTGGCGCAGCAGCGGATTCACAGCACCAGACCCTCGCGCGCAGCGATGGTGTGTACATCCTTGTCGCCGCGGCCGGACAGGTTGCACAGCACCAGCTTGTCGCGCGGCAGCTCGCGGGCGATCTTGATCGCCTGCGCCACCGCATGGCTGGATTCCAGCGCTGCCAGGATGCCTTCGCTGTGCGCCAGCTGGTGGAACGCGGCCAGCGCTTCGTCATCGGTGATGCCCACGTACTCGGCGCGCCCGGCATCGGCCAGGAAGGCGTGCTCCGGGCCGACGCCCGGGTAGTCGAGGCCGGCCGAGACCGAATGGGTTTCGGTGATCTGGCCGTCGTCATCGCAGATCACATAGGTGCGGTTGCCATGCAGCACGCCCGGGCGGCCGGCCGCGATGGAGGCGGCGTGACGGCCGGTCTCGATGCCATCGCCGGCCGCTTCGGCGCCGACGATGCGCACGTCGCGATCGTTGAGGAACGCGTGGAACAGGCCGATCGCATTGCTGCCACCGCCGACGCAGGCGGTGATCGCATCGGGCAGGCGACCGTAGTCGGTGAGCATCTGCGCGCGGGCTTCTCGGCCGACGATCGCGTTGAAATCGCGCACCATGCGGGGGTACGGATCCGGGCCGGCCACGGTGCCGATGATGTAGAAGGTGTCGCGCACGTTGGTGACCCAGTCGCGCATCGCCTCGTTGAGCGCGTCCTTGAGGGTGGCCGAGCCGGAGGTGACCGGCACCACTGTCGCGCCGAGCAGCTTCATGCGGTAAACGTTGATCTTCTGCCGCTCGATGTCGGTGGCGCCCATGTAGACCACGCATTCCAGGCCCAGGCGTGCGGCTACGGTGGCACTGGCCACGCCATGCTGGCCTGCGCCGGTCTCGGCGATGATGCGTTTCTTGCCCATCCGCGCGGCGAGCAGCGCCTGGCCGATGGTGTTGTTGATCTTGTGCGCGCCGGTGTGGTTGAGGTCCTCGCGCTTGAGCAGGATCTGCGCACCGCCGACCTGCTGGCTCAGGCGCTCGGCATGGTAGATCGGGCTGGGACGGCCCACGTAGTGGGTCAGGTCCTTGTCATAGGCGGCGATGAAGGCCGGATCGCGACGTGCCTGGTCATAGGCGGCGGCCAGCTCCTGCAACGGCCCGATCAGGGTCTCGGCGACGAAACTTCCGCCATAGCGGCCGAAATGGCCGTTGGCATCGGGGTAGGCGTGGAAATCGACGATGGGGGAAGTGGGGGAAGCGGACATAGCGCGACAGCCGGTGGAGACAGGCTGCCAATTTAACGCACCTGTCATGACAGGAATATCGATAATATCTGTCGCGACCTGTCAGGAAAACTCACATGACCGACGGACCGTTGCCCCCGCTCAATGCGCTGCGCAGCTTCGAGGCGGCCGCCCGCCTGGGCGGGGTCGGCCGGGCGGCCGACGCCTTGCATGTCACCCATGGCGCGATCAGCCGCCAGTTGCGTCTGCTCGAAGAGTACCTGGGCGTTGCGTTGTTCCAGCGGGAAGGCCGTGGGCTGCGCCTGACCCGCGCCGGCAAGGACCTGCAGGCCGCCTGCGAAGGCGCCTTCGAACAGATCCGCGAGGCGGTCGTGGCGCTCAAGCGCCAACAGCGGCCCGAAGCGCTGGTGCTCGGCTGCAGTGGCAGCATCCTGGCGCGCTGGATGATTCCGCGCCTGCAGGCGCTGCAGAGCGCCCTGCCCCAGCTGCCGTTGCACTGGTCTGCCCAGGACGGCAGCTTCACCAGCGAACAGCAGGGCCTGGATGCGGTCCTGCTGCTGGCCCAGCCACCGTGGCCGCGTGGGTGGCAGGTGCGGGAACTGGCCCCCGAGCGCGTGGGCGTGGTGATCAGCCCCCACCACCCATCGGCGGCACGGTTGCGCCATCAGCCGCCGGCAGCGTTGCTGGCCGAGCCCCTGCTGCACACCACCTCGCGCCCGCAGGCATGGCCGGCATGGGCGCTGTCGCATGGGCTGGACCCGGCGCAGCTGCAGCTGGGCAGCGGCTTCGAGCATTTGTACTACCTGCTGGAAGCGGCGGTCTCGGGCCTTGGCGTGGCGATCGCGCCGGAGCCGCTGGTCGCCGATGACCTGGCCGCAGGTCGGTTGCTGGCACCGTGGGGATTCGGCGCGACCGGCGGGTTCTGGGTTCTGGCGACCCCGGAGGGCGCGGCGGACCCCCGGGTGGATGCGCTGGCGGACTGGCTCACGGCGCAGCTGGCGGGATGAGCGCGCCACGACCAACGGTCGTGGCCAACGGGTCGGCCGCAGATTTATCAGGTTGCCGGCCAGCGGCCGGCACTACCGCGCAGCGGGCGGAATGACGCCGCCACGACCAACGGTCGTGGCCTACGCGTGGGGCCTGCGGATCAATCCGCTTCGTGGCAATCGGCGCGGCGCACTTCTTCCACGAACTTGCGCATCTTGTAGCCGTCCTTGATGCCCGGCTCGGACTCGATGCCGCTGGAGACATCCACCCCCCATGGCAGGGTCGCCACGATCGCATCGAACACGTTGTCCGGGGTGATTCCCCCGGCCAGCAGGAACGGCCGGTGCAGACCGGTCGGCAGGCGGGTCCAGTCGAAGGCCACGCCGGTTCCGCCGCCGCCGCCGGGAGCGTGGCTGTCGAACAGGAACCCGGCCGCGCTGGGGTATCGCAGCTGCAGCTGACGGGCGTTGACCTCATCCTTGCCGCCCATCGCCACGGCCTTCAGGTAGGGCATGTTGAAGCTGCGGCAGAACGACTCGTCTTCGTCCCCGTGGAACTGCAGCAGGGTCGGCCGGACGGTACGCAGTACCTCGCGCACCTCTTCCTTGCTGTTGTCGCGGAACAAGGCCACCACATCCACCATCGGCGCGATCGCCTGGCGCATCGCGCGCGCTTCGGCCGGGGCGACCCGGCGCTTGCTCTCGCGGGCGAAGATGAAGCCGACCGCGTCCACGCCGAGCTCGCCGGCCAGGCGCACATCACCGGCACGGGTCATGCCGCAGAACTTGATACGGGTGCGGTAGAAGGAGCGGCTCATAAGGTGACCTCGGCAGGCAGCTGCCAGTTGTCGGGGTACAGGGGACCAACGAAGACCAATCCCTGCGGCGGAGCGGTCGGGCCGGCGACGGTACGGTCGCGCCCGGCCAGCAACTGCTCCATCCACGAGACCGGTTGCTCACCACAACCGACCAGAATCAGTGAACCGACGATATTGCGCACCATGTGATGAAGGAATGCATTGGCCTGAACGGCGACCTCCACCACCTCGCCCTGGCGGGTCACCGAGAGCGACTGCATGTTCCGGCGCGCGTGCAGGGCCTCGCACTGCACGCTGCGGAAGGCACTGAAGTCGTTCTCGCCCAGCAGGGCCTGCCCTGCCGCATGCATCAGCCCGGCATCCAGCGGCCGGCGCTCCCAGCTCAAGGTCTGCCGGTAGAGCGCGGGGCGGACCTGGCGATTGAGCAGGCGATAGCGGTAGCGGCGCGCGCGCGCGGCGAAGCGCGCATGGAACTCATCGGCCACCGGAACGCACCAGCGCACGGCGATCGAACGCGGCAGGCGGGTGGTGGTGCCCAGCATCCAGCTGCGCGGATCGCGCACGACATCGGTATCGAAATGCACGACCTGGCATTCGCCGTGGACGCCGGCATCGGTACGCCCGGCACACACGACCTGGATCGGCGCATTGGCCACCGAGGACAGCGCTTCCTGCAGGCTGGCCTGCACGCTCGGGCAGCCGCTCTCACCGAGCTGCTGCCAGCCTTTGAATTCGCTGCCGTCGTATTCCACGCCCAGTGCGTAGCGCATGGTGAACCTCTGTGTTTTGGGGGACCGGCGCAGGCGCCGGGTGGTGCATCAGGCAGCGTCGCGCTCGGACCACACAGCCGGTTCGCTGGAAGCGAACGCGACGTGCTCCAGCGGGCGTGCGCGGGTTGCCATCGGGCGGACGTGGCTCATCCCAGCCGCGCCAGCAGTTCGCGCGCCTCGGCCTGGCTGTGCGGGTCGGCACCGACGGCCACTTCGTGCAGCAGGGTGCGCGCGGTCTCGGCGTCGCCGAGGTCCAGATAGGCAATGGCCAGTTCCAGGCGGTCGCGGCCAGGGCTGCCGACCGGGGCGATGGGGGCCTCGTCGGCCGGCGGAGCAGCGGCGTCGGCATCGGCATCGGCAATGTCATCCGCGCGGGCCGTGTGGTCCGCACTGGCGATGGCCGGCGCAGCGTCGAGACCCTCAGGATGATCGCTCGCCTCTGAACCGTGCGCTTCACCCGCCGCGGATTCGTCCGGGAATTCGAAGACGCCGCGGAACGAGGGGTGCGCTTGGGCTTCCAACGCGTGCGCCGGCGGCTCGATCAGCGGTGCCGGGTCACGGAACAGCGCATCGTCCACGGTCACATGCTGCGCGTCGGCCTCGATGCCGTAGGCGGATGCAGCGGTGGCCTCGACCTCCGGCAACACCGGCGCTTCGTCCGTCGCGGGGGCGCTCCAGCGAGGATCATCGAGAGGAACCTGCGGCTCGGCGTCGTGCATGGAAGGCGTGGGCGAGAAGACCGGCTCACGGCGCAGCCCGGCATAGACGTCGGCGTCGGCAACGGCTTGCTCGTCGGGCAAGCGGTGCGCGTCATCGCGCTGTGCGGCCAGTTCGTCCCCCTGATCGGCCGCCGGCACGGCCGCGGCCAGCGAGGCGCCGTCGAGCCCATCACGCGCCAGTGGCGGCAGCGGCGACGGCTTGCGGCGACGCACCAGCGCCCAGCCCCCGACCACCAGCAGCAGCGCGACCAGGCCCAGCCAGTACCAGCCACCGCCGGCGCTGTCGCGCGTACCGGGCGCCTGCTCCAGACGCTGTTGCGCGGCAGCCAGGTCGGTGTCCCTCATCTCGATCAGCGAGGCCTGCTGCGCCTTGAGCTTTTCCAGCTCGGCCACGCGCTCACGCAGTTCCTGGATCTCGGCATCGCGCGTGGCCACGTCTTCCTTGGCCTGTCGCAGTTGTTCGTTAGCCAGCATGTCGCCCTCGGTGCCGGCAGCGGTGCCGGTGGTTGTGCCTGCGGTGGTGCCTGCGGCGGCAACGGCCGGCGCGATTTCAAGGCGAGCGCCCTGGGTGGCGGCCGGGGCCGCGGTGGCGGGTGCCGGCGCTGCGGCGACGCCACTGTCGGCCGGTTGCGGGATCGCCGCACGCGACTGCCGCCACTGCGCGGTGTGCTCGCGCACGATCGCCGCAGCCTGCTTTGCATCGATCTGCGCCACCCCGTCGGCGCCCGGCGTGCGCAGCACCGCGCCCTGTTTGAGCAGGTTCACGTTGCCACGGATGAAGGCATCGGGATTGGCCCGCAGCAGCGCGATCATCGCCTGGTCGCGGTTGATGCCCTGCTCGCGGGCCAGCGAGCCGGCGATCTGCGAGAGGGTCTGCCCACGCTGCACCGTGACGCTGCCATCAGCGGCGACCGGCGCAGTGGGTGCAGCACGTGGCGCGGCCGGGCGCGGCATGGTGGCCGGTTGCGCACCACGCGACGGCGTGGCGGCAACAGGTGCGGCCTCCGGTGCGGGCTCACGGATGATGGCGTTGGACATCGCGCCGGCAGGGGCGACGATCTCCGGCTCGGCCACGGTGGCGGCGCTGTTGGGCGCGTCCACCAGGGCGGAATACTCACGGACCAGGCGGCCCTGCCCCCAGTCGGCTTCGATCAGGAAATTCAACGAGGGCGTGGCGACCGGTGCCTGGCTGCTCACGCGCACCACGGCGCGGCCCTGCGCATTGCGGGTCAACTCGAACTGCAGCTCGCTGACCAGCCCGGACGGCGGCTCCAGCCCGACTCGGGCAAACGTCGCCGGCGAGGCCAGCGCGACGCGGAGGTTTTCCAGCTCGGACGGATCGGCGGAAATGACGGGGATTTCGGCCAGCAACGGCTGGCCCGGCTTGGACAGCACCCGGATATCGCCCAGGCCGAGGGCCATGGCCGAACTGCTGGCCAGGGCCAGCAGCAGCGTCGATACATACTTGAGCGGACGCACTGCGCCCGGAGCCCGGTTCTTCATGGCGGCCAATATAACGGCTCCCCCCGTGATCGGCGATGTTTCAATGCGGGCTGTCGGCGGCATCCCCATGCCGCCGACAGCCACGCGATCAGCCTTCGGCGGCGACCAGCTCAGCCAGCTGCACGGCATTGAGGGCCGCGCCCTTGCGGATGTTGTCCGAGACGATCCACAGATTCAGGCCACGCGGGTGCGACAGATCCTCGCGGATGCGCCCAACGTAGACGGCATCGGTGCCCGAGGCATGGGTGACCGGGGTCGGATAGCCACCGGCCTCGTGCTTGTCCACCACTTCCACGCCCGGCGAACGCGCCAGCAGTTCGCGCGCGGCATCCGGGGTGACCTTGTCGCGGGTTTCGATGGTGACCGCTTCGGAGTGACCGTAGAACACGGGCACGCGCACGGCGGTCGGGTTCACCAGGATGCTGTCATCGCCGAGGATCTTGCGCGTTTCCCAGACCAGCTTCATCTCTTCCTTGGTGAAACCGTTGTCCTGGAAGTCATCGATATGCGGGATCAGGTTGAACGCGATCTGCACCGGGAAGCGCTGCGGGTCGATGTCCTGGAAGCTGAGCAGCTGGCCGGTCTGCTTGCCGAGCTCTTCCAGCGCCGAGCGACCACCGCCGGAGACGGACTGGTAGGTCGCCACGTTGATGCGCTCGATGCCGTACTGGCGGTGCAGCGGGGCAAGTGCGACCAGCATCTGCATGGTCGAGCAGTTCGGGTTGGCGATGATGCCGCGCGGGCGGTGCTTCAGCGCCTCCGGGTTCACTTCGGAGACGACCAGCGGCACGTCATCGTCGTAACGGAAGGCCGAGGAGTTGTCGATCACCACCGCACCGGCGGCGGCGAACTTCGGGCCAAATTCCTTGGAGACGCTGCCCCCGGCGGAGAACAGCGCGATGTCCACGCCGTTCGGATCGAAGGTGCTCAGGTCCTGGACCTTGATCTTCTCGCCCTGGTACTCGATCTCGCCACCTGCCGAGCGCGAGGACGCGAGCAGGCTCAGCATGGCGATCGGGAAGTTGCGCTCGGCCAGGATGGCCAGCATGGTTTCGCCGACAGCACCGGTGGCACCGACGACGGCGACGTGGAAACGACGATCTGGATTGCTCATGGGGGAACCTCGTGTTGGGTGTACCGACCAACGGTCGGTACCTGCCTTGTTTGGGGGATGTGTACCGACCCACGGTCGGTACCTGCCGGAATGTTGAATGTGCGTGCCGACCAACGATCGGTACCTGCCGTGCCTTGGGGATGTGTACCGACCGACGGTCGGCACCTTCCGGTTCGGGAACCTCGCCTGTTGGCCAGCGCGGTTCCCTATCGTTTTGCGTCGTCGATTTTTTTGCCGCCCACGGTCGCGCCGCCGGTTTTCACGGCAGCGACAGCGTCGGCGTTGATCGCGCTCGGCGGGTGGCCCGCGTTCGGGCCCAGCCCCAGCGCGGCGGTGAGGTTGTCCACGGCCAGCTGCACCATCGCCCGGCGCGTGGCCTGGCTGGCGCTGCCGATATGCGGGGTCAGCACGATGTTGTGCAGGGCCAGCAGTTCCGGGCGCACCGTGGGCTCGCCTTCGAACACGTCCAGGCCGGCCGCGGCGAGGCGGCCGTTGGCCAGTGCGTCGGCCAGTGCCACTTCGTCGACGATGCCGCCACGGGCGATGTTGACCAGGGTGGCGGTCGGCTTCATCTTCGCCAGCGCGGCGGCATCGATGATGTGATGCGAGGAGGCGTTGTACGGCAGCACCAGGACAAGGTGATCCACCTGCGCCAGCAGGGTGTCCAGGTCCACGTACTGCGCACCGACCTCGGCCTCGGTGGCCTCGGGCAGCCGCGAGCGGTTGTGGTACAGCACGCGCATGCCGAAGCCGTGCGCGCCGCGGCGGGCGATGCCCTGGCCGATGCGGCCCATGCCGAGGATGCCCAGCGTGCTGCCGTGGATATCCGCACCGAGCATGGTCTGGAACGACCACTGGCCCCATTGGCCATCGCGTAACCAGCGCTCGGATTCGGTGATCCGGCGCGCGGTGGCCATCAGCAGCGCGAAGCCGAGGTCGGCCGTGGTTTCGGTCAGCACGTCCGGGGTGTTGCTGGCCAGGATGCCGGCGGCGCTGAGCGCGTCGATATCCAGGTTGTTGTAGCCCACACCGACGTTGGCGATCGCGCGCAGCCGCGGCGCGTTGGCGATCTCGGCCGCGCCGATGCGTTCGTTGAGGGTGATCAGCGCGCCATCGACGCCAGCCAACTGCTCGGCCAGCCCCTGCGGCGTATAGCGGGTGACGTCGCCGGTCATGGTCAGGTCGAAATGCTGCCCGAGCTGCTCGACGACATCGTCGAACAGGGGCTGGCTGACCCAGACCTTGGGGCGCGGGTCAGCCATCGATCGTGCCCGGGATGCGCGGGGTGATCTCGCCCACATCGCCGCACTGGGCGCGATGCCGCAGCGCCTGGTCCATCAGCACCAGTGCCATCATCGCCTCGGCGATCGGCGTGGCGCGGATGCCGACGCAGGGGTCGTGGCGACCGGTGGTGATCACCTCGACCGAGGCACCGCTGGCGTCCACCGTGGCACCGGGCAGGCGCAGGCTGGAGGTCGGCTTGAGCACGATCGAGGCGGTGACCTGCTGGCCGGTGGAAATGCCACCGAGGATGCCGCCGGCATGGTTGCTGGCAAAGCCCTGCGGGGTGAGCAGGTCACGGTGCTCGGTGCCCTTCTGCGCGGCGCTGGCAAAGCCGTCGCCGATCTCCACGCCCTTGACCGCGTTGATGCTCATCAGCGCGGCCGCCAGATCGCCATCGAGCTTGCCGTAGATCGGCTCGCCCCAGCCCGGCGGCACGCCGTCAGCCACCACGTTGACGCGCGCGCCGACCGAATCACCGGACTTGCGCAGCGCATCCATGTAGCTTTCCAGCGCCGGCACCTGATCGGCGACCGGCCAGAAGAACGGGTTGTCTTCCACCGCCGACCAGTCGAAGCCGGTCGGGGTGATCTCGCCCAGCTGCGAGAGATAGCCACGCATCGTGACGCCATGGCGCTGCAGCAGCCACTTCTTGGCGATGACGCCGGCAGCGACGCGCATGGTGGTTTCGCGCGCGGACGAACGACCGCCACCGCGCGGATCGCGGATGCCGTACTTCTGCCAGTAGCTGTAGTCGGCATGGCCCGGACGGAACTGCTGGGCGATGTTGGTGTAATCCTTGCTGCGCTGGTCGGTATTGCGGATCAGCAGGCCGATCGGGGTGCCGGTGGTACGGCCTTCGTACACCCCGGACAGGATCTCGATCTCATCGGCTTCGCGCCGCGCGGAGGTGTGCCGGCTCTTGCCGGTGGCCCGCCGCTGCAGGTCGTGGGCGAATTCGTCGGCGCTGATCTCCAGCCCCGGCGGACAGCCGTCCACCACGCAGCCGATCGCCGGACCGTGCGATTCGCCGAAGGTGGTGACGGTCAGCAGTTTGCCGAAGCTGTTGGAACTCACGGCCGCTGCGCTGCCAGTTCGGTGATGCGGGCGCTGTGCGCGATCAGTTCGCGGCACTCCACGGCGAAGATGCCCATCTGGCCGACCTTGAACTCGACCCAGCGAAAATCCACTTCCGGCAGCAGCTTGTACAGGTGCTGCTCGGACTCGCCCACTTCACAGATCAGCAGGCCATCCTCGCTCAGGTGCAGCGGGGCATCGCGCAGGATCTTCAGCACCAGGTCCAGGCCATCGTCACCGGCACGCAGGCCCATTTCCGGCTCGTAGGCGTATTCCTGCGGCAGGGCATCGGTCTCGTCGTTGGTAACGTACGGGGGATTGGTGACGATCAGGTCGTAATGACGGCCGGTCAGGCCGTTGAACAGGTCGGACTTGAGCAGGGTGACGTTCGGCGTCTGCAGCCGTTCCTTGTTCTCTTCGGCCAGCGACAGGGCCTCGTCGCTGAGATCCACACCGTCCACTTCCCAGTTCGGGTAGTAGTGGCCCATGGCGATGGCGATGCAGCCCGAGCCGGTGCACAGGTCGAGGGCGCGATGGACATCGCGGCCGGCCAGCCACGGCTCGAAGCCGCACTCGATCAGTTCGGCGATCGGCGAGCGCGGCACCAGGGCGCGCGCGTCGCTCTTGAAGCTCAGGCCGGCGAACCAGGCCTCACCGGTCAGGTAGGCGGCCGGGATGCGCTCGTCGATACGGCGCTGGAACAGCTCCAGCACGCGGACCTTTTCGTCCTGCAGCAGGCGCGCCTGGCCATAGGCCGGGCCAAGGTCGTGCGGCAGGTGCAGGCTGTGCAGGACCAGCTGGGTGGCTTCGTCCAGGGCGTTGTCGTAGCTGTGCCCGAAGGTCAGCCCGGCGGCGTTGAAACGGCTGGTGCCGTAGCGGATCAGGTCGATGATCGTGTGGAGTTCGGCGGCCGTTTCGGCAGTCATGGCGGGGCAACAGACAAAGTGGCCCTCGATTATAGGCGCTGGGGCGGGCCGGGGCATCCGTTGCAGTCGAAACGGGTGCGGCTGCCGCATGGGACGCCACCGCCCGCATCCCTCTATCATGGTGGCCACTTCCGGGACGGGGCCCTTATGTTCAATCGCAATGTCGGCATCATCCTGCTGATCGCCCTGGCCGCCGGGCTGGGCCTGGTCGTGGCCCAGATGGTCTTCGCGCCCAAGCCGGGCGGTGACCGCCCCGCCACGGAATCGATCACGTTCTACCCGCAGCCGCGCCCGCTGCCCGATTTCAACCTCGGCCAGTCCGACGGCACCCGCCTGATCCCCGGCGAGCTGAAGGGCCATTGGACCCTGGTGTTCCTCGGCTTCACCTTCTGCCCGGACGTCTGCCCGACCACGCTGGCCGATCTGGCCCAGGCCCAGAAGCAGTGGGAAGCCCTGCCTGAAACACTGCGCCCGCGGCTGGTCTTCATTTCGGTCGATCCCGAGCGCGACACCCCGGCGCGGCTGGGCGAGTACGTCCACGCCTTCCACAAGGACACGCTGGCGGCCACGGCGGATGTGCCCTCGCTGGAGCGCTTCGCCACCTCGCTGGGCTTCGTGTTCCAGAAGGTGCCGGGCAAGCATTTCGATGAAAACCCCGAGGACTACACCCTCGAGCACTCGGCCAGCCTGGCCGTGCTGGACCCGGAAGGCCGCCTGGCCGGCCTGATCCGCCCTCCTTTCCAAGCGCAGGCGATCGCCCGCGACCTGCAACTGCTGACCGAGAAATCCGCCCCATGAGTTTGATGACCACGCTGAGCTACGCCCTGCCCCACCGCCTGCTGTCGTCCATGGCGCGCAGACTGGCGTACTCGAGCAACCCGCGGATCTCGCCCTGGCTGATCGATACCGTGACCGCCAAGTTCGGCGTGAACCTGGCCGAAGCCGCCAACCCGGACCCGCGCAGCTACCGCACCTTCAATCAGTTCTTCACCCGTGCGTTGAAGCCGGGCGCGCGCGTGGCCGATGCCGATCCGCGCACGCTGGTCATGCCGGCCGACGGCCGGATCAGCCAGCTGGGCACGATCGAGGACGGGCGCATCTTCCAGGCCAAGGGGCAGTCCTTCACCGCCGCCGAACTGCTGGGCGATGCCAAGGATGCGGAAGTCTTCCACCACGGCCTGTTCGCCACGGTGTATCTCTCGCCGAAGGATTACCACCGCGTGCACATGCCGTGGACCGGCACGCTGCGCGAGACCGTGCACGTGCCGGGGCGGTTGTTCAGCGTCGGCCCGGCCGCGGTGAACAGGGTGCCGGGGTTGTTCGCCCGCAACGAACGCCTGGTCTGTCACTTCGATACGGACTTCGGCCCGATGGTCTCGGTGATGGTCGGCGCGCTGCTGGTCTCCGGCGTGGAGACGGTGTGGGGCGGCGAGGAAATTCCGGCCTACGGCGATACGATCACGCGCAAGGATTACCGCGGCAAGGGCATCACCCTGGAGCGCTTTGCGGAGATGGCGCGCTTCAATTACGGCTCGACCGTGATCGTGCTGCTGCCCCCGGGCGTGGCCGAGTTCGCGCCGCATCTGGACGCCGAGCATGCGGTGCAGTTGGGGCAGGCGCTGGCCACCCTGAAGTGACGGTAGGGCCGGGACATGGCCGGCACTACCCGGGCTCACGCCCATAAAAAACGCCCTGGGAAACCGGGGCGTTTTTTTGTGTGCGATGTTCCGCTCGATCAGACCTCGACCGGGCCGACGTCCATACCGTCGTAGTCTTCCACGCCGTTCGCTTCGGCCAGCGCCTGCAGCTCGTGGTTGCGGGCATCCAGCGAGGCTTCGGTGTGGACCTCGGCGCGCTCCACGTGCAGCACGTGGTACGGGGCCTCGCCCTCTTCCAGGTCCGGCTCGAACACTTCCACCAGGGTGTACCCCATCTCGACCAGCTTCTCGCCCAGGCCGTGCAGTGGCTCCGGGGTGGTGTTGACGAAGAAGTAGCCCCACAGCATCGGGCCGTTGAGGTCCCAATCGGTGTTTTCACGGATGTTGGCGAACATCTCGTTGATCGCGGTGATATCCATCTTGCTGTCCTGTCTGCGTGTTGCGGTGAGCACCGACCCGTGGCCGACGCTGCGATGGATGTGCTGGGCCGGGCGGCCGCAGGCGTGATGCCGGCGAGCCTACCCGGTTATGGCTTACTTGTCGCAGCCCTGCAGCTTGATGCTCTGGCCCTGCTTGAGCGAATAGGCCGGCGCCTTGAGGCCGTTGGCCCGGGCCAGGGTCGGTACGTCGCACTGGAACCTGGCCGCGATCTTGCCAAGGGTCTCGCCTTTGCCGACCTTGTAACTGCGGGCCGGCTTGGCCTTCGGCTTGGCGACCGGCACGGCGACGGGCGCAGCCGGGGTCACCGCCGGCATGGCCTGGGCCTGGGCGACCGGGACCACGCTGCCCACCGCCACGTTGCCGGTGTAGCTGACGGCCGTGGGACGCACGATCGCCGCATTGAGGTCGGCGGTGATCAGGGTGCGGGCCAGATCGGCACGCGGGCCGCTGACACAGAAGCGGTTGTACAGCCCGGCGATGCGGGTGGTCGCGTTGATGATGGTGCCGGCCGGAATCCAGCCGTCGGCCTCATAGCGCGGGTTGAGGTTGCGCAGCGCGCGCATGTAGCCGTCACGGGTACCGGTGCTGCCCAGGCAGATGGTCAGCTCGTAGATCGTGGTCGACTTGGCCAGGCGGATGGTCGCCGGCTGCGCGCTGATCTTCGGGAATTCCACGCCGTACTGCTGCGGGTGCAGATAGATCCACGCCGCGGCGATCACCATCGGCACGTAGTCCTTTGTCTCGCCCGGGAACTGGTTGTAGACGCTGTCGGTCCAGAAGCCCTGCCCCGGGTACTGGCGGAACACGCGGATGGCACGGCCCTCACCGCCGTTGTAACCGGCCAGCGACAGCTCGACACTGTTGTTGAGCTCACGCATACGTTCGTTGAGGTAGGTCGCGCTGGCCTCGGCCGCGCTGCGGGCATCAAAGCGCGTATCAAAGCCGGTGCCGTCCGGGCCGAGACCAAAGCGACGCCCGGTGGCGGGCATGAACTGCATCAGCCCGGCGGCGCCGGCACGCGAAGAGGCGTGCACGCGGCCGTTGGATTCCTTGGCCATGATCCCGAACAGCAGCGCTTCGGGCAGGCCGCGCTTTTCCCACTCCGGCCACATCACCGCACGCAGGTTCTGGTAGTTCTCGTAACTGGTGAGCAGCGCCGGGCGCATGTCGGTCAACCAGCGGCGGATGCCGGCCTGCACGGCCGGGTTGTACTCGACCATGGTGTCGAAGGCGTGCCGCTTGTCGTTGAGCAGCGCTGCAGCGCGGGCGGCTTCCGGCACGTCGGCGGCCAGCGGGCCGACATGGTCCGGGTCGGCCTCCAGCAAGGTGCCGTCGGCGATGGCCGTGCCGTCCTCGCTGTCCTGCTGGCTGTCGGCGTTGCTCTTGAGCAGGCGCTTGTAGGTCGGCAGCAGGTTGCTGACCTGGCAGCCCTTCTGGGCCACACAGGCGCTGATCACATCCTCCATGTCCTCCAGCGCGGCGTCGGCCTCGTTGGTGCCTTTCGGGTCGGCATTGTTCACCAGCACCAGCGCCGCGTTGTAGCGCTTTTCGGCGGCTGTCATGCGCTGGTCGAGCGCCTCCACCTTGGCCTTGTCGCGGGCGGAGACGCGCTGGGCATGGGCCTCGGGGACGATCGACAGCATCGCGGCAACGGCCAACAGCGGCCAACCACGGACAAGCAAGACAGGAACGGGCATTTTTGGCACTGTGTGCGAACGATGGGGCAGAGTAGCCGCGCCGCTTGCATCCGGGCAACCCGTCTGCCGGCCGGCCAACGCCGACGTTTAGAATCCCGCCTATTCACACTGCGAGTTGACCATGGATCCGATTCTGCTCGGCAAAGGCATCACCGACGATATCCCCGTGACCCTGTTGCCGCGGCTGGGCAACCGCCACGGCCTGGTGGCCGGCGCGACCGGCACCGGCAAGACCGTCACCCTGATGACGCTGGCCGAGGGCTTCTCGCGGATCGGCGTACCGGTGTTCCTGGCTGATGTGAAGGGTGACGTGTCGGGCTTGGCCGTGCCCGGTGCCGTGACCGAGGCGCTGCTGCAGCGCGCGACCGATCTCGGCGCGGCCGATTACGCGCCCGCCGCCAGCCCGACCATCTTCTGGGACCTGTACGGCAAGCTCGGCCACCCCGTGCGCACCACAGTGAGCGAGATGGGCCCGACCCTGCTCGCCCGCATCCTGGAGCTCAACGACACCCAGGCCGGCGTGCTGGACATCGTGTTCAAGCTTGCCGACGACCGCGGCCTGCTGCTGCTTGATCTGGATGACCTGCGCGCCCTGCTCGGCCTAGTCGCCGAAGAGCGCAAGGACATCTCCACCGAATACGGGCTGGTCAGCGCGCAGACGGTGGCGGCCATCCAGCGTTCGCTGCTGCGCCTGTCGCAGGACGGCGGCGAGGCCTTCTTCGGCGAGCCTGCGCTGGAGCTGGCCGACATCATGCGCGTCAACCACGACGGCCGCGGCGTGATCGGCATCCTCGCCGCCGACCAGCTGGTACTGAAACCCCGGCTGTACTCGACCTTCCTGCTGTGGCTGCTCTCCGAGCTGTTCGAAACACTGCCGGAAGTGGGCGATCTGGAGAAGCCCAAGCTGGTCTTCATCTTCGATGAAGCGCATCTGCTCTTCGATGACGCACCGCCGGCGTTGGCGCAACGCATCGAACAGGTCGTCCGGCTGATCCGCTCCAAGGGCGTGGGCGTGTATTTCTGCTCGCAGTTCCCCGATGACGTGCCGGCCAACATTCTTGGCCAGCTCGGCAACCGCGTGCAGCACGCGCTGCGTGCGTTCACCCCGCGCGACCAGAAGGCGGTGAAGGTGGCCGCCGAAACCTTCGTGCCCAATCCGAAACTGGATGTGGCTGCCACGCTGGCCAAGCTGGGTACCGGCGAGGCGCTGGTCTCCACCCTGCAGGACAAGGGCATCCCCTCGCCCGTGCAGCAGACCCAGATCGCGCCGCCGCGCTGCCGGATGGGTGCGATCGGCGAGGCCGAACGTGCGCAGGTGCGTGCCGGCAGTCCGGTCGGCACGCGCTATGACACCGCGATCAACCGCGAATCGGCTGCGGAACGGCTGGCGCAGCGCGCGCAGAAGACGGTCGAGCAGTCGGATGCGCCCAAGGCCCGCACCCGTCAGCAGGATGAGGCGCAGGAAGGCGGCTTCGGCCAGAGTATCAAGGATGCGATCTTCGGCACCAAGCGCCGCCAGGGCATGATCGAGACCATGGCCAAGCAGACCACGCGCACCGTCGGCACCAAGCTGGGCAACCAGATCGTGCGCGGCCTGCTGGGCGGTATTTTCGGCGGAAAGCGCTGATACTCCGTGTCGCGCCGCATGGCGCGGCACCTTTTGACGAGCACAAGCAGACCTGATGTCGCGTTGGCGTCCCCCCGCGGAAAAAAGCACGGCCCTGATCACCGCACAGGGCCACCAGCGGCTGAAGACCGAACTGGATGAACTGTGGCGGCACAAGCGCCCGGAGGTAGTGAAGGCCCTGGCCGCAGCCGCCGCGGAAGGCGACCGCTCCGAGAATGCCGAGTACACCTACCGCAAGAAGCAGCTGGGCGAGATCGACCGGCGCGTGCGTTACCTGACCAAGCGACTGGAGGCGCTGCGCATCGTCGATACGGCGCCGACCGATCCGAACGCCGTGTTCTTCGGCGCGACGGTCGAGCTGGAGAACGTCGATTCGGGCGACATCCATGTGTATCGCATCGTCGGCCCGGACGAGACCGACGCCGGTGCCGGCTGGATCAGCATCGATTCGCCCCTGGCCCGCGCATTGCTGAAGAAGCGCGTGGACGATGAGTTCGAAGTGGAACTGCCCAGTGGCCGCCATGGGTTTGCGATCCTGTCGGTGGCGTATCCCGGCTGACGGCAAGTGCATCGACGCGTGGCGTGGATCTACCGGGGATGTTGGAAACCAGCGGCAGTAGCGCCACGCCATGCGCGAATTGCGCACGGCATTGCCACCGGCGTGCTACCAGATGCATGTCATCACTGCAGCCGCCGAATCACCCCAGCGCAGCGGGATACACGCGCCCCGGGCGCAACGGGCGGAAGTAGTCGGCCCGCGCATAGAAGGTCGCCGCCTGCCGCGCGTGCCACCCGGGAATCCCCGCCAACGGCAACGGACGCAGCTCCAACGGATCACCAAGCCGCTCTCCGTCCGCGATGGCCTGCGCCACCGCCGCGACCGCACTGGCATCGTCATCGCCCTGTACCAGCACGCACTTGCCGACCAGCAGGCGGTCCGGCGGCAGGGCCTGCTCCAGCAGCGCATGCCCGATCACCGCCGCGACGGCGATATCACCGTTGCGCCAGTGCCCTGCTCCGTCCACGAACAGCGCCGGCCAGTCGTGCCGGTCCCATGCGCCCAGCAGCGCAGGGTCGCGCACCCGCACGATCACGCCTGTCTCGTCGAACTGGGTCAGTGCCGCCTGCGCACGGTTGCGTTGCCCCGGCGCCATCGCCGCGATGTGCCGGCATTGCTGCTGGTTGAGCGCGCGCTTGATGGCAGGGTAACGCGCCCAGATCAGGGCGTTGAACAAGTCATGCCAGTTGTCCGCACGCGTGGCGATCCGGCCGCGCCCGGCGATGCGCGCTTCATAATGCAGGCCGTCGGCCAGCAACGCCTCGTCCTGCTCGGCCAGATGCTTGTCCGGCAACGCGAGGCGCGCGTCGAGCGCAGCGATGGTGGGCCAGTCGGGCGCGCCCATCAGATCCTGGAAGTCGCGCAGCCCGGCATAGATCGGCTGTGCGAAGCAGGCCGCATCCACCGCGTTGCGCGGTGGTGCGATGAAGCGGCGTCGACCGCCAGTATCGGCAGCCGACGCCGATACGATCACAGCACGTGCAGATCGAACGGCTTGCGCGCTTCGGCGGCGAGGATCGCGTCACCGAACAGATCGTGGTCGTCGCTCTCGGTGATCTCAACATCGACGAACTGACCCACGCGCAGCTTGGCTTCTTCCGCGTTCTGGATATGCACCAGACCGTCGATCTCCGGTGCATCGGCCTTGGAACGGGCCACCGCGATGCCGTCTTCGATGGCATCGACCAGGCACTGCTGCAGGGTGCCGATCTTGGCTTCCAGGCGCGCGGCGGAAATCTCCGCCTGGCGCTCCATGAAGCGGGCCAGGCGCTCCTGCTTCACTTCTTCGGGCACCGCACCGGGCAGATCGTTGGCGGTCGCGCCGGTGACCGGCGAGTAAGCGAACGCACCGACGCGGTCCAGCTGCGCCTCGTCCAGGAAGCTCAGCAGCTCCTCGAACTCGGCATCGGTCTCGCCGGGGAAGCCGACGATGAAGGTCGAGCGCACCGTGATGTCCGGGCACAGCTGGCGCCAGCGCTGCACGCGCTCGAGCGTCTTGTCGACCGCGCCCGGGCGCTTCATCAGCTTGAGGATGCGCGGGCTGGCATGCTGGAACGGGATATCCAGGTACGGCAGGATCCGGTTCTCGGCCATCAGCGGCACGATCTCGTCCACGTGCGGGTACGGGTAGACGTAATGCATGCGGGTCCACGCATCCAGCTCGGAGAGGCCTTCGCACAGCGCCTTCAGGCGGGTCTGGTAGGCCTTGTCGCGCCACATGCGCTCGGCGTACTTCACGTCCACGCCATAGGCCGAGGTGTCCTGGGACACCACCAGCAGTTCCTTGACGCCACCACGCACCAGCCGCTCAGCTTCGCGCAGCACCTCATCCACCGGGCGCGAGACCAGCTTGCCGCGCATCGAGGGGATGATGCAGAAGCTGCACTTGTGGTTGCAGCCTTCGGAAATCTTCAGGTACGCGTAATGGCGCGGGGTCAGCTTGATGCCGTAATCGGGCACCAGATCCACAAAGGGATCGTGCTTGGGCGGCAGCGCGGCGTGCACGGCCTCCATCACGCTCATGTAGTCCTGCGGACCGGACACCGCCAGCACGTTCGGGTAGGCCTCGCGGATCTGCTCCGGGCGTTTGCCCAGGCAACCGGTGACGATCACCTTGCCGTTGGCGTTCATCGCCTCGCCGATCGCATCCAGCGACTCGGTCACGGCCGAATCGATGAAGCCGCAGGTGTTGACCACCACCACGTCGGCCGAGTCATAAGAGGGAACGATGTCGTAGCCCTCGGACCGCAGCTGGGTCAGGATGCGCTCGGAATCGACAAGGGCCTTCGGGCAGCCAAGGCTGACGAAGCCGACTTTGGGGTTCAGCTGGGACATGGATCGCAAGGACTCTGGGGGCCTGGGCCCATGCCGGAATGGCGTGGGGACCTGGGGCCGGAAACGGCGGCAAGTATACCGGCGTTCAGCCCGCGCCCCTGAACCGGATCGGGTCGATCCCGCCAGATACCGCATGCCCGCTGACATCACGCTAACCCGCGCGGGGCCGATAATGAATGCCTGAACCAACGGAGTCTCGCACCATGGGTGAGTGGATCACGCTCGATACGCATTACGGACCGGTCCGCGCCTGGCAGGCAACGCCGGCAGGCAAACCGCGCGGGGGCCTGGTGGTGATCCAGGAGATTTTCGGCGCCAACCCGCACATCCGCGCGATGGCCGACGACTATGCCGCCAAGGGCTATGCGGTGCTGGCCCCCTCGTTCTTCGACCTGGCCGATTCGGCCCCGGACGGGACCGAACCGCCGGAACTGCCTTATGACAGTGAAGGCGTGGCCGCCGGCCTGCAGATGGTGGACGAACTCGGGGTGGAAAAAGCGCTGGAGATCGTCCGGGCCGCCGCGTCGCGGCTGGCACCGGCTGGCAAGGTCGGCACGGTGGGCTACTGCTGGGGCGGCAGCATCGCCCTGCTCTCCGCGCTGCGCCTGGGCCTGCCCTCGGTCAGCTATTACGGCGCCCGCAATGTGAAGTACCTGGACGAAGCGCCCAAGGCGCCGGTCATGTTCCACTTCGGCGCCCAGGACAAGAGCATCCCGCCTGAAGCGATCAAGGCCCACCGCGAGAAGCTGCCGCAGATGGCCACGTTCGTCTACCCGGCCGATCATGCCTTCAACCGCAGCGTCGGACATGCGTATGATCCAGACAGCGCCCACCTGGCGCTGGAACGCACCCTGGACTTCTTTGCGGAGCATCTTGGATGAGCGAGTTCGAACTGGATTCACGCCTGGCCACCGACAGCGTACTGGTAGCAGAAGGGCCGTTATCGCAAGTGCGATTGATGAACGATGAAAGGTATCCCTGGCTGATCCTGGTCCCACGCCTGAGTGGCGTGACCGAATGGATCGACCTGGATGGCGAGCAGCAGGACAAGCTGCGGACCGAGTTGAACCGGGCGTGCAAGGCGCTCAAGGGCACCGATGGGGTCGAGAAGATCAACATCGGCTCGCTGGGCAACATCGTGCGCCAGCTGCATTTCCATGTGATCGGGCGCCATGTCGGCGATCCGGCATGGCCGGGCCCGGTCTGGGGCCAGGGGCAGGCACACCGTTTTGACCCGGAGGTGCTGGCCGAGCGTGTCGCACTCTGGAAGGAACGGCTAGGATATTCGCCCCAGCCCTAGTGGACCCTGCCCCTGATGCGTTCCAACCTTGTCGCCGCCATCGTCCTGATCCTTGTCGGCCTGTTCCTGCTGGCCAGCAATCTGGGCTGGACCAACATGAACATGGGAAAGCTGATCCTCACCTGGTGGCCGGTCGTGCTGGTGGCGGTTGGCATCGGCCTGCTGTTCGGCCGCAAGTAGAGCGGACCGTTGGTCCGCTGCTTTTCGGTCCGCTGCTTTTGGGTCCACTGCTTTGGGTCACCACGCCGCACGTCGGACCAAGCCACAAAAAAAGCGCGGAGTACTCCGCGCTTTTTTTGTGGTCGCCCCTTGATGGGTCACGGTAACCGCAGAAGCAGCCGACCAACGGTCGGCTCTACCAGGCGCGGACGCGGCAGCACGCCCGGGGATCGATCAGGTGCGCCGCGCCACCGGCGTGATCATCAGGTCCGCGGCAGGGTCACGCCGGTCTGGCCTTGGTACTTGCCACCGCGGTCCTTGTAGGACGTCTCGCAGATATCGTCCTTGTCGGCCTGGAAGAACAGCATCTGGGCCACGCCTTCGTTGGCATAGATGCGCGCCGGCAGCGGCGTGGTGTTGCTGAATTCCAGGGTCACATGCCCTTCCCACTCCGGCTCCAGCGGGGTCACGTTGACGATGATGCCGCAGCGCGCGTAGGTGCTTTTGCCCAGGCACACCACGAGCGTATCGCGCGGGATGCGGAAGTACTCCACGGTGCGCGCCAGCGCGAAGCTGTTGGGCGGGATGATGCACTCATCACCCACGATGTCCACGAAGCTGCCCGGATCGAAGTGCTTCGGGTCCACGATGGTGGAGTTGATGTTGGTGAACACCTTGAACTCGCGCGAGCAACGGACGTCGTAGCCGTAGCTGGAGGTGCCGTAGCTGACGATGCGCTGGCCGTTGGCCTGCTTGACCTGGCCAGCTTCGAACGGCTCGATCATGCCGTGCTGCTCGGCCATCTGACGGATCCAGCGGTCACTCTTGATGCTCATGTTCGATCCTGGCTGGGAACAATTGGACAGACGCCCGGGCCAGCGATTCTACAGCGACCTGTGATGCTCGCCTACGCGCTTCAGCGTGACCGGGAAAGGCTCGAATCAGCCTAACCACTCTCACTCTAAAGTGAGACATACAACCTCTAATTATCTCATTTTTACAGAATGGTTGCGCCGCGAAGAACTGTTCATTATGGTTCCATTAAGCCTGAACACTCGATTCAGGTAGGAATATTCAGCCACCGTAAAGCATCACGCAAAGGAATCTGATGAAACACACCATCCATGGACGCAAGTTCGCCCGTACCGCACTCGCCTTGATGTTGAGCGCATGCATCGGCACCTCTTTCGCACAAAGCACCTCCGGCAACATCAACGGCAGCGCTACGGCGGAGAAGGTTCAGGTCAAGAGCCTGGCCTCCGGTGCCACCCGCGAAGTCACCGTCGGAACCGACGGCCGCTTCAGCTTCTCGCAGTTGCCCATCGGCACTTATGAGGTCACCACCTTCAGTGGCGGCAGTGCGGTGAACACCACGCGCGTCAATGTCGTCGCCGGCCAGTCGACCACTGCCAGCTTCGCCTCGGCATCCAGCGGCGCCACCTCCCTCGACACGGTCAATGTGCGCGCGCTCGGCGCGGCCAATTCCATCGATCTCGGCAGCGTGGAATCGCGCACCACCTTTACCGCCGACCAGCTCAATTCCCTCCCCGTGGGACGCGATATCACGAGCGTTTCGCTGCTCACCCCCGGGACCGTTGCATCAAGTGGATATTTCGGCCCGGCATCGTTCGGCGGCGCCTCGGCCGCAGAGAACAGCTACTACGTCAACGGCTTCAACGTCACCAATCTGTACGACAGCCTGTCGTTCTCCGAGATCCCCTACCAGGCCATCGACCAGCTGGACGTGCAGACCGGCGGTTACGGCGCGCAGTACGGCTTCTCCACCGGCGGCGTGACCAGCGTCAACATCAAGCGCGGCACCAACGAATGGAAGGGTGGCTTCAGCTGGACCGGCGCCCCGGATTCGCTTCGCGAGAGCGCGCCCGATACGTACTACGACGATGGCTCGCTCTTCCGTTCCTATGATCGCAACAGCAGCAGCTCCAACGTCTACAGCGTCTGGGCCGGCGGCCCGCTGATCGAAGACAAGCTGTTCGTGTTTGCGATGGGCCAGTTCAGCAACTCCAAGACCGGCAATTACGGCAACCGCGGCTCGCAGTACACCACCAATGGCCGTCCGCCCTCCGCTACCGCATTGTCCACGTCGGCCTACGACTATGAGTCCAAGACCCCGTACTGGCTGTTGAAGCTGGACTGGTACCTCAACGACAGCAACCACCTCGAGTACACCGGTTTCGACAACAGCCGCCGCTACAATTACGACTACTACAACGCTGCCTATGATGATCCCAGCAGCGGTGGCGAACCGGCCAAGACCAGCGCTCTCGGCGCGCTGATCGGCAAGTCCGGCGGCCAGACCGACGTCTTCAAGTGGACCAGCTACCTGACCGACAACCTGACTGCATCGCTGCAGTACGGCCAGATGCGCAACCGCAGCTCGGAGCACACGATCAGCCCCGACGGTGTGATGAGCACCTACGACGGCGACATCAACAGCCCGCAGGGCAGCTGCCCCTACGTTCTGGACTACCGGTCCGAGACTGGCGGAACCGGCCGACAGATCGGCTGCGCCGTGGCCAGCACCGTCGGCATCTTCGGCGGCCGCAACGAGCGCAAAGGCACCCGCCTGGATCTCGACTGGCAGCTGGGCGACCACAAGATCGGCTTCGGCTACAGCGACGAGAAATGGACCTCGGTGCAGGGCACGTCCTACTCCGGCGGGGCCTTGTGGTATCTGGAAGATGACTATGCCGAGCGGGTGAACTTCCGCAACGGCGGTTCCATCGAAATCAAGCAGCAGTCGTGGTACCTGCAGGACAACTGGCAGATCACCCCGAACTTCATGCTGTATGCGGGCATCCGCAACGACTCGTTCGACAACAAGAACTCGGACGGCATCTCCTTCGTCAAGCAGGATGACATCTGGCAGCCGCGTGCAGGCTTCTCCTGGGATATCCTGGGCGACGGTCGCAGCAAGCTGTTCGCCTCGGTTGGCCGGTACTCGCTGCCGATCGCCGCCAACGTCGCGCTGCGCGCAGCCAGTGCCTCGTACTATCTGGACGAGTATTTCACCTACAGCGGCATCAATCCGAACGGCTCGCCGATCGTCACCGGCAGCTTCGAGGACGGTGCGTATGACGCAGTGATCAACGGCGAAAGCGGTGCTACGCCTGATCCGCGCGCGGTCGCGTCGCGGGGCCTGAAGCCGTACACCCAGGACGAAGTCATCCTGGGCTACCAGCAGCAGATCAATTCGTCGGTCGATTTCTTCAACGACTGGACCGTGGGCATCAAGGCCACCTACCGTCGCATCAACAATGCGATCGATGACACCTGCGATTCGCGTTCGCTCTACAACGCAGCGGTTGCCGCCGGCTATGACCTGTCCAACTGGTCCGACCCGTGGACCGTGCCGGAAGGCCTGCCGGGCTGCTGGATCTACAACCCGGGCAGCGACCTGAACGTCACCCTGGATGTCGACGGCGATGGCACGGTGGAAGAGATCAATGTGCCGGGCGATACGCTGGGCCCGAAGGCCAAGCGCACCTACAAGGCCGTCACCCTGAGCGCGGACAAGCAGACCGAGCGCTGGTACGCCAGCCTCTCCTACACCTGGTCCAAGCTGGAGGGCAACTACGAAGGTCTGGTCAAGAGCACCAACGGCCAGGATGACACCGGCACGACCTCGGACTTCGACTTTGCCGAGATCATGTACGGCGCCGACGGCTACCTGTTCAACGACCACCGCCACAGCTTCAAGCTCTTCGGCGGCTTCAAGTTCACCGACGAGTGGTCGGTCGGCGTCAACGTGCTGGCCCAGTCCGGCGCACCGAAAAGCTGCCTCGGTGGCGGCTGGGGCAGCTTCGACACCGAGTACGGTTATACCGGCGTGTTCCACACCTGCGAACAGGGTACCGACGAGATCTCCAAGGTGGGCAGCGCTGGCCGCACGCCGTGGCAGTTCACCGTCAGCCCGAACATCACCTACACGCCCAACTGGCTGGAAGGGCTGAGCATGCAGGTGTCGGTGATCAACGCCTTCAACAACATCAAGCCGGTCCAGGTGTACGAAACCAAGTACGGCCGCCCGAGCTCGGCACCGACCATCCGGACCTACTACAACTACAACACGCCGAAGTACTTCAACGATCCGCGCTATGTCCGGTTCCAGGTGCAGTACGACTGGTAAGTCGAAAACCCGCGTTGCTTTCTCTCTTGACCGCCGGCCTCGTGCCGGCGGTTTTTTCTGCAGGGAACAAAAGCCTTACAGCAACGAGGACAGGATCGGGATGGCTGCCCGCGGCCGCTTGGCCACTTCCTCGATCAACCGCTCGGCCGCGCGCAGGTAGGCCTGGGCCGCAGAAGACGCCGGCGCGGCAGCAGTGATCGGCGTACCGGCATCGCCCTGCTCGCGGATGCCGATCTCCAGCGGCAGCGACCCCAGCAGCGGCACCCCGTACTGGGCGGCCATGCGCTCGCCACCGCCCTCGCCGAACAGGTGCTCGACCTGACCGCAGTTGCTGCAGGTATGCACGGCCATGTTCTCGACGATGCCCAGCACCGGCACCTCCACCTTCTCGAACATCTTCAGCGCCTTTTTCGCGTCCAGCGTGGCGATGTCCTGCGGCGTGGTGACGATCACCGCGCCGGCCAGCGGAATCTTCTGGGTCAGGGTGAGCTGGATGTCGCCGGTGCCCGGCGGCAGATCGATCAGCAGGTAATCCAGGTCGTCCCACAGCGTGTCATTGAAGAACTGCGTCATCGCCGAGGTGGCCATCGGCCCGCGCCAGATCATCGGCGTCTCGTCCTCGATCAGGTAACCGATCGACATGGTCTCCACCCCGAACGCGCGCATCGGCTCGATCGACTTGTTGTCCGGGCTTTCCGGACGGCCACTCAGACCGAGCATGGCGGGCACGCTGGGGCCGTAGATATCGGCATCCAGCAGGCCCACGCGCGCGCCGAGCGCGGCAAGTGCGACAGCCAGGTTGACCGCGGTGGTGGACTTGCCGACCCCGCCCTTGCCCGACCCGACTGCGATCACGTTGCGCACGCGCGGATGCGGCGACAACCCCTTCTGCACTTGGCTGGCGTGGGGACGACGCACTTGGCTGGCACTCACTGCGGGCACTCCGGGAACACAACAATTGGACGCAACACTATACAACCTTGACTGCACCTGACTGAAAATCCCGATTGCTACGAAACCATGCAATTTTCGTTAAGTTCATGTTACGGTCGAAACGCACTACGTTGAGCGTTTTCCGCGCGTTCCGGGAGGGAATCATTGGCGTCAGTGCTTTCTGTTTTGTTCTATGGACTATCAATGAATTACAGCACCACCGCACGTCGCAACACGCTCGCCGCTGCACTGTTCTCCGCCCTGATCGCCACCGCAGCCGCTCCGGCCATGGCACAGGATAAAGCCACGACGCTGGACAAAGTCACCGTCACCGGCTCGCTGATTCCGCAGACCGATATCGAAACCCAGACGCCGGTGATGTCCATCACCGCGCAGGACATCCAGACCCGCGGCTTCACCAGCGTGGCCGAAGTCCTCCAGCAGTCCTCGCTGACCACCGGCGGCCTCCAGGGCGGCCAGACCTCGGCGTCCTTCACCCAGGGCGCGGAAGCCTCGGGCATGTTCGGCCTGAACCCGGGTTACACCAAGTACCTGATCAACGGCCGTCCGATGATGTCGTATCCGGCGCTGTACAACGGCGGCGATACGTTCAACAACATCAGCGGCATTCCGATCGACATCGTCGAGCGCATTGAAGTCCTGCCGGGCGGCCAGTCGTCGCTGTACGGTTCGGACGCCATCGCCGGCGTGGTCAA